>NZ_CAJQZK010000118.1:0-1702 GCF_907164655.1 Acidocella sp. C78 | reverse complement strand
GGGCGCGCATCGTCAACGACGTCTCCGGCCTGCGCCACGACCCGAAGCCGCCCCACTGGTCGCCGCCGCCGGCTGCCCGGTGATCCTGATGCACATGCGCGGCACCCCGGCGACGATGAACGCCCAGGCGGTCTATGACGATCTCCTCGCGATGTCCTGGCCGAGCTTGCCGCCACCCGCGACGCCGCGCTGGCCGCCGGCGTCGCGCCCGCCGCCATCGCGCTCGACCCCGGTTTCGGCTTCGCCAAGCAGGGCGCGCAGAACGTGGCGCTGCTGCGCGCCCTGCCGTCCTTCCGCGCGCTCGGCCATCCGGTCCTGGCCGGCGTCTCGCGCAAGCGCTTCATCGGCGAACTCGCCGCCGAGCCCGACCCCGCCCGCCGCGATCCCGGCTCCATCGCCGCCGCCCTGTTCGCCGCGGGCAGGGGGCGGCGATCCTCCGCGTCCACGATGTCCCGCACGGTGCAGGCGTTGCGCGTCTGGCAGGCCCTCGCCGCCGCCTGACTGGACGCGGGCGCGTCTCTTGGGATAGTGCGGCCGCCGCGTCATTCCGCCGCAAGGCTCCAGCAAGGTTTCGATCCGCGATGAACCAGATCCCGCCCCGCCCCAAACGCCGCCTGTTCGGCACCGACGGCATCCGCGGCCGCGCCAACACCGCGCCGATGACGGCCGAGATCGCGCTTCGCCTCGGTCAGGCCGCCGGGCTGCGCTTCACCCGCGGCGATCACCGCCACCGGGTCATCATCGGCAAGGACACCCGCCTGTCCGGCTACATGCTCGAACCGGCGCTGACCGCCGGCTTCATCGGCGCCGGGATGGACGTGACGCTGGCCGGCCCGCTGCCCACCCCGGCCATCGCCATGCTCACCCGCAGCCTGCGCGCCGATCTCGGCGTGGTCATCTCCGCCTCGCACAACCCGTTCGAGGATAACGGGATCAAGCTGTTCGGCCCTGACGGGGCCAAGCTGTCCGACGAGGTCGAGGCCGAGATCGAGGCGCTGATGGAGCAGGATCTCGCCGGCCGCCTCGCCGCCCCATCGGCGCTCGGCCGCGCCACCCGCCTGGTCGATGCCGCCGGCCGCTACGTCGAATCCGCGAAATCGAGCCTGCCGCGCGGCCTCCGGCTCGACGGTCTGCGCGTCGTGCTCGATTGCGCCAATGGCGCCGCCTACAAGGTGGCGCCGGCGGCGCTGTGGGAACTCGGCGCCGAAGTGATCCCCCTCGGCGTCAGCCCCGACGGGTTCAACATCAACCACGAATGCGGCTCGACCGTTCCCTCCGCCCTGTCGGCGGCGGTGGTGCGCCACCGGGCCGATATCGGCGTCGCCCTCGATGGCGATGCCGACCGCGTGATCCTCGCCGACGAGCGCGGCCGGATCATCGATGGCGACCAGGTGCTGGCGCTGATCGCCCGCGCCTTCCAGGCCGATGGCCGGCTGTCCGGCGGCGGCATCGTCGCCACCGTGATGTCCAATCTCGGCCTCGAACGCTATCTCGGCGGCCTCGGCCTCGCGCTGCACCGCACCCCGGTGGGCGACCGCTACGTCGCCGAGACCATGCGCGCGCAGGGGCTCAATCTCGGCGGCGAGCAGTCCGGCCACGTCATCCTGGCCGATTTCGCCACCACCGGCGATGGCCTGATCGCCGCCCTCCAGGTGCTGGCGTCCTCGTGCGCGAGGGCCGGCCGGCGAGCGAGGTCTGCCGC
>NZ_CAJQZK010000117.1:0-6333 GCF_907164655.1 Acidocella sp. C78 | reverse complement strand
ATCGGCAGCGACTCGGCCAGAAGCATCGCACCGGTATCCAGCCCCTCGTCCATCTGCATGATGGTGACGCCGGTCTGTGCGTCACCCGCCAGCACTGCGGCATGGATCGGTGCAGCGCCACGCCAGCGCGGCAACAGGCTGGCGTGGATATTGATACAGCCGCGCCGGGGTGTCGCCAGCATGTCCGGGGGCAGCATCTGCCCATACGCGGCAACAACGGCAACATCGAGATCAAGGCTGCGGAAATAGGCTCTTTCGGCATCGTCGCGACGCAGACGTTCCGGCGTCCGAACCGACAGACCGAGCCCGTCGGCCGCCTCGTGAACGGGGCATTTGTGAATTCCGATGCCCTCGCCCAACCGGGCGCGGCGGCTGGCAATAGACCGCAAACCACGTCATGGCCTGCGCCATGCAGCGCCTTCAGCGCCGGAACCGCAAATCCCGGCGAGCCCATGAAGACCAGACGCATCAGCGCGCCGGCTTTCGGGCCGCCTTTTCGCGCAGATCCTTCGCCAGCTTGCGCAGGATCATGTTCCGCTTGAGCGCCGAGAGATGGTCCACGAACAGGACACCATCCAGATGATCGATCTCATGCTGGATACAGGCGGCCAGAAGTCCATCAGCCTCCATAATCCGCTTCCTGCCGCCCTCGTCCTCGAACGAC
Organism: Acidocella sp. C78; assembly: GCF_907164655.1. NCBI lineage: Bacteria > Pseudomonadati > Pseudomonadota > Alphaproteobacteria > Acetobacterales > Acidocellaceae > Acidocella > Acidocella sp. C78. Next base: position 5,669 of record NZ_CAJQZK010000117.1, on the reverse strand, counting down.
ACGCTGATCTGCCCCGGCCGGATCACCTCGGCGTATTGTCCCGGCAATGACAGGCAGCCTTCCTCGCGCGACACCAGCTCCTCGCTGCGGCGCAGTGATTTCCGGGTTGATCATGACGATGGGCTGTCTCTGGTCATCCGGCGCCAGATCCATGACCACCAGGCGCAGCGACACACCGATTTGCGGAGCCGCAAGACCGATGCCCGGCGCGCGATACATGGCCGCGAACATCCGCGGAACCAACTCGGCGACCTCGTCGCGGTCGGCGCCGACAATCCGGCGCGCCTTCATGCGCAGCCGCTTGTCGGGCACGATCAGGATCTCGGGGATACCGGCATCGGCAATATCGGTCGTCACGCTCATCCGCGCCATGTAGCCCTGCCGCTCCGCCCGATCAATCGGTACTTGCATAGGCCGCGATTTATGCCCATTTCGGTGTGCGAAACGCCGTTCGGGTTTCGCTTGTCTCGCTCGAAAGGAGGAGGCTTTGACCACTCGCGTTTTTACTTCGCCCCTGTTTCTGGGCTTCGATCATCTGAGCAGGTGATTGAACGTGCCGCAAAGGCTTCGTCGGAGGGATATCCGCCCTACAACATCGAACAACTGAGTTCGACGAGCCTGCGCATCACGATCGCTGTCGCCGGATTCACGATGGATGATCTCCAGATTACACAGGAAGACAATCAACTGGTGATCCGCGGCCGGCAGAATGACGACATGCAGGGACGGATCTTCCTGCATCGCGGGATCGCCGCACGGCAGTTCCAGCGGGCTTTCGTTCTCGCCGAAGGCATCGAGGTCAAGGGAGCATGGCTGGATAATGGGCTCCTGCATATCGACCTCGCACGGCCGTTGCCGGAAGCGAAAATCCGGACGATCGCCATCAAGAAAGGTGCTGGCGGCCAGAATGGCGCCAGCACGGCACGCACGCTCGATAGCGACGCGATTGCATCGCGTGTGGTCGCCGTGAACTCCAGGAGGGTTCCTGACATGAACATCAAGGCCCACGACGGCATCGCCGATGATGCGCCGTTCCAGGCGTTTCTTGACCCGCATCATATTACCGAGTCGCAACTCGCCGATCTCGGGCTCCAGGAAATCGCGTATGTCCGCCCAATCATGACGCCGTCCGGCCCGGCATTTGGCGTATTCGCCGCCAACGGGCGTGCCGATGGCCGTCGCGGCCGACAACAACGTCGCCCGAGCAGCGATCGTCCAGCACGAACTTGCTCCGGTCTCGTCCACTGAGGCTTGAGAGTCAACGCAAGTCGAATGCGGATATATCCTCAACCCTTGGAAAGCCGCTCCGGTCGGGTGGAAGCACCTGACCGGGTGATGCTCTAATTATCAATATCATAGAGCGCGACATCCGATCTGGATGGATCGGAAAGTGCTCTAGGCGGCGAACATTACGCCGACGGGGCAACCCACGCCCGTCCCGCCGAGCCCGCAATAGCCGTTCGGGTTCTTGGCCAGATATTGCTGGTGATACGCCTCCGCGAAAAAGAAGGTGGGCGCGGGAGCAATTTCCGTGGTGATCGAGCCGAAGCCAGCCGCGGAGAGCGCTGATTGGTACGAATCGCGGGATGCTTCGGCAACGCTCAACTGCGTATCCGACATTGCACAGATGATCGAACGATATTGCGTGCCGATATCACCGCCCTGGCGCATACCCTGCGTCGGGTCGTGGCTTTCCCAGAACACCCGCAACAGCGCCTGGAACGACGTCACTTTCGGGTCGAAGACAACCAGAACAACCTCGGCATGACCCGTGCGGCCGGAACACACCTCTTCATATGTCGGGTTCGGCGTGAACCCGCCCGCATACCCAACCGCCGTCACCACAACACCCGGGATCTGCCAGAATTTACGCTCGGCGCCCCAAAAACAGCCAAGCCGAACAGCGCGACCTCCGTTCCCGGCGGATAAGGTGCAGCAAGCCGGGCACCGCTGACATGGTGAAATTCGGGAACCGGCATTGGCGTCGCGCGACCAGGCAGCGCCTCGCCGGCGTCGGCATCCGTGTTTTCATCGACATCGGTCATGGCCATGATCCTCTCCAGCATTTTCATGTCCGGAAACCCAAGCCCGACAACAATCAGGCTAGCTCCGCCAATAGCGAGAATTGAGGGTCTCGCGGCTCGGCGTGGTCTGTCAACGGGATCGGATAATCGCCGCTGAAGCAGGCATCGCAATAGGCTGGCGCCTCCGCGTCGCGCCCGCTATGGCCCAAGGCGCGATAAAGCCCGTCGATCGAGATGAAGGCGAGGCTGTCGACTCCGATCAGCGCGGCCATTTCCGCCTCGCTGTTGCGAGCGGCCAGCAGCTTGGCCCGCTCCGGCGTGTCGATTCCATAGAAGCAGGAATGCGTGGTCGGTGGCGAGGATATCCGCATGTGAACCTCGCGTGCGCCGGCCGCGCGCACCATCTCCACAATCTTCTTCGAGGTGGTACCACGCACGATCGAATCATCGACCAGAACGGACCGTTTGCGCCTTAGGCGGCGGCCGAATTGGCCAATGGCTTCCCGCCGCCTAAATGGCGAAACGATGCGTACGGCTCGATGATTCGATCGTGCGTGGGTACCACCTCGAAGAAGATTGTGGAGATGGTGCGCGCGGCCGGCGCACGCGAGGTTCACATGCGGATATCCTCGCCACCGACCACGCATTCCTGCTTCTATGGAATCGACACGCCGGAGCGGGCCAAGCTGCTGGCCGCTCGCAACAGCGAGGCGGAAATGGCCGCGCTGATCGGAGTCGACAGCCTCGCCTTCATCTCGATCGACGGGCTTTATCGCGCCTTGGGCCATAGCGGGCGCGACGCGGAGGCGCCAGCCTATTGCGATGCCTGCTTCAGCGGCGATTATCCGATCCCGTTGACAGACCACGCCGAGCCGCGAGACCCTCAATTCTCGCTATTGGCGGAGCTAGCCTGATTGTTGTCGGGCTTGGGTTTCCGGACATGAAAATGCTGGAGAGGATCATGGCCATGACGATGTCGATGAAAACACGGATGCCGACGCCGGGCGAGGCGCTGCCTGGTCGCGCGACGCCAATGCCGGTTCCCGAATTTCACCATGTCAGCGGTGCCCGGCTTGCTGCACCTTATCCGCCGGGAACGGAGGTCGCGCTGTTCGGCCTTGGCTGTTTTTGGGGCGCCGAGCGTAAATTCTGGCAGATCCCGGGTGTTGTGGTGACGGCGGTTGGGTATGCGGGCGGGTTCACGCCGAACCCGACATATGAAGAGGTGTGTTCCGGCCGCACGGGTCATGCCGAGGTTGTTCTGGTTGTCTTCGACCCGAAAGTGACGTCGTTCCAGGCGCTGTTGCGGGTGTTCTGGGAAAGCCACGACCCGACGCAGGGTATGCGCCAGGGCGGTGATATCGGCACGCAATATCGTTCGATCATCTGTGCAATGTCGGATACGCAGTTGAGCGTTGCCGAAGCATCCCGCGATTCGTACCAATCAGCGCTCTCCGCGGCTGGCTTCGGCTCGATCACCACGGAAATTGCTCCCGCGCCCACCTTCTTTTTCGCGGAGGCGTATCACCAGCAATATCTGGCCAAGAACCCGAACGGCTATTGCGGGCTCGGCGGGACGGGCGTGGGTTGCCCCGTCGGCGTAATGTTCGCCGCCTAGAGCACTTTCCGATCCATCCAGATCGGATGTCGCGCTCTATGATATTGATAATTAGAGCATCACCCGGTCAGGTGCTTCCACCCGACCGGAGCGGCTTTCCAAGGGTTGAGGATATATCCGCATTCGACTTGCGTTGACTCTCAAGCCTCAGTGGACCGAGACCGGAGCAAGTTCGTGCTGGACGATCGCTGCTCGGGCGACGTTGTTGTCGGCCGCGACGGCCATCGGCACGCCGTTGGCGGCGAATACGCCAAATGCCGGGCCGGACGGCGTCATGATTGGGCGGACATACGCGATTTCCTGGAGCCCGAGATCGGCGAGTTGCGACTCGGTAATATGATGCGGGTCAAGAAACGCCTGGAACGGCGCATCATCGGCGATGCCGTCGTGGGCCTTGATGTTCATGTCAGGAACCCTCCTGGAGTTCACGGCCGACCACACGCGATGCAATCGCGTCGCTATCGAGCGTGCGTGCCGTGCTGGCGCCATTCTGGCCGCCAGCACCTTTCTTGATGGCGATCGTCCGGATTTTCGCTTCCGGCAACGGCCGTGCGAGGTCGATATGCAGGAGCCCATTATCCAGCCATGCTCCCTTGACCTCGATGCCTTCGGCGAGAACGAAAGCCCGCTGGAACTGCCGTGCGGCGATCCCGCGATGCAGGAAGATCCGTCCCTGCATGTCGTCATTCTGCCGGCCGCGGATCACCAGTTGATTGTCTTCCTGTGTAATCTGGAGATCATCCATCGTGAATCCGGCGACAGCGATCGTGATGCGCAGGCTCGTCGAACTCAGTTGTTCGATGTTGTAGGGCGGATATCCCTCCGACGAAGCCTTTGCGGCACGTTCAATCACCTGCTCAAGATGATCGAAGCCCAGAAACAGGGGCGAAGTAAAAACGCGAGTGGTCAAAGCCTCCTCCTTTCGAGCGAGACAAGCGAAACCCGAACGGCGTTTCGCACACCCGAAATGGGCATAAATCGCGGCCTATGCAAGTACCGATTGATCGGGCGGAGCGGCAGGGCTACATGGCGCGGATGAGCGTGACGACCGATATTGCCGATGCCGGTATCCCCGAGATCCTGATCGTGCCCGACAAGCGGCTGCGCATGAAGGCGCGCCGGATTGTCGGCGCCGACCGCGACGAGGTCGCCGAGTTGGTTCCGCGGATGTTCGCGGCCATGTATCGCGCGCCGGGCATCGGTCTTGCGGCTCCGCAAATCGGTGTGTCGCTGCGCCTGGTGGTCATGGATCTGGCGCCGGATGACCAGAGACAGCCCATCGTCATGATCAACCCGGAAATCACTGCGCGCAGCGAGGAGCTGGTGTCGCGCGAGGAAGGCTGCCTGTCATTGCCGGGACAATACGCCGAGGTGATCCGGCCGGGGCAGATCAGCGTGTCGTTCGAGGACGAGGGCGGCAGGAAGCGGATTATGGAGGCTGATGGACTTCTGGCCGCCTGTATCCAGCATGAGATCGATCATCTGGATGGTGTCCTGTTCGTGGACCATCTCTCGGCGCTCAAGCGGAACATGATCCTGCGCAAGCTGGCGAAGGATCTGCGCGAAAAGGCGGCCCGAAAGCCGGCGCGCTGATGCGTCTGGTCTTCATGGGCTCGCCGGGATTTGCGGTTCCGGCGCTGAAGGCGCTGCATGGCGCAGGCCATGACGTGGTTGCGGTCTATTGCCAGCCGCCGCGCCCGGTTGGGCGAGGGCATCGAATTCACAAATGCCCCGTTCACGAGGCGGCCGACGGGCTCGGTCTGTCGGTTCGGACGCCGGAACGTCTGCGTCGCGACGATGCCGAAAGAGCCTATTTCCGCAGCCTTGATCTCGATGTTGCCGTTGTTGCCGCGTATGGGCAGATGCTGCCCCCGGACATGCTGGCGACACCCCGGCGCGGCTGTATCAATATCCACGCCAGCCTGTTGCCGCGCTGGCGTGGCGCTGCACCGATCCATGCCGCAGTGCTGGCGGGTGACGCACAGACCGGCGTCACCATCATGCAGATGGACGAGGGGCTGGATACC
>NZ_CAJQZK010000116.1:0-62264 GCF_907164655.1 Acidocella sp. C78 | reverse complement strand
AAAAGGCGGCCCGAAAGCCGGCGCGCTGATGCGTCTGGTCTTCATGGGCTCGCCGGGATTTGCGGTTCCGGCGCTGAAGGCGCTGCATGGCGCAGGCATGACGTGGTTGCGGTCTATTGCCAGCCGCCGCGCCGGTTGGCGAGGGCATCGAATTCACAAATGCCCCGTTCACGAGGCGGCCGACGGGCTCGGTCTGTCGGTTCGGACGCCGGAACGTCTGCGTCGCGACGATGCCGAAAGAGCCTATTTCCGCAGCCTTGATCTCGATGTTGCCGTTGTTGCCGCGTATGGGCAGATGCTGCCCCCGGACATGCTGGCGACACCCGGCGCGGCTGTATCAATATCCACGCCAGCCTGTTGCCGCGCTGGCGTGGCGCTGCACCGATCCATGCCGCAGTGCTGGCGGGTGACGCACAGACCGGCGTCACCATCATGCAGATGGACGAGGGGCTGGATACCGGTGCGATGCTTCTGGCCGAGTCGCTGCCGATCGGTCCGAACGATACAACGGCGGATCTGCATGACAGGCTCGCTGCCCTTGGCGCCAATCTGATTCTCAAGGCTCTGCAAGCGGATTGCATTCCGGTCCCACAGCCTGAAACAGGGGCGACCTATGCCCCCAAACTGTCGAAGGCGGATGCCGTGATCGACTGGTCCGAGCCGGCGGAAGCGATTCTGCGGCGAATTCGGGCCTTCCAGCCCTGGCCGGGGTACGGAGACCCGCCTGGACGGCGAGACGCTCAAGATCATGTGGGCGCACGCGGCAGCGGGACATGGCGAACCGGGAACGGTGCTTGATGATCACCTGACCATTGCCTGCGGCGAGGCCGCGATCCGGCCGACACTGGTGCAACGCGCAGGACGCGCCGCCATGCCCGCAGAGGCGTTTCTGCGTGGTCATCCAGTTGGCATCGGGACGCGTCTCGGGTGACGCGCTGGGCGCTTCGGCTTGAATATGACGGCAGGGACTTGTTGGCTGGCAGCGCCAGGAGAACGGGCTGTCGGTGCAGGAGGTTCTGGAGACGGCCGCGTCTCGGTTGTGTGGTGGTGTTGTGCCGGAAAGCGTTGTCGCCGGTCGCACGGATGCGGGGGTGCATGCCGCCGGTCAGGTCGCCGCTCTTGAACTGCCGGACCCGTTCGACGCGCGGGCGGTTCGGGAGGCGTTGAATTTCCACATGAAACCGCATCCGGTGGTGGTGCTTGCAGCCGCGCGGGTTCCATCGGCGGACTGGAGCCCGCGCTTTTCGGCGACCGGGCGCTCGTATCGCTACCTGATCCTCAACGATACGCCCGCCCAGCCTTGCAGGAGGGCTTCGTCTGGCATGTGAAGGCGCCGCTCGATGTGCCGGCGATGCACCAGCGGCCCAGTCCCTCCTGGGTCGCCATGATTTCACCAGTTTCCGGGCCAGCGCCTGTCAGGCGACGTCGCCGCTGCGTACGCTCGATCGGCTCGACGTCGTGCGGAATGGTGACTTGGTGGTGATCGAGGCGGATGCGCGCAGCTTTCTTCATCACCAGGTGCGGAACATGGTCGGCACGCTCAAGTTGGTCGGCGACGGGCGCTGGCCGGTCGCCCGCGTGGCCGAGGCTCTTGCCGCGCGCGATCGTGCCGCGGCCGGGCCGACCGCGCCGGCAGATGGTTTGTCTCTCATCGCGGTCCACTACGCGGCCGATCCATTCATGCCGAACTGACGGGCAGGGCGCTTGTTCTGTTGCTTTGGCGGCCCGATATCGTCTAGAGCGATAAGGCTGCAGTTATATTTGTCCACAATGACAGGAGACCGACATAGCCAGACTACCTGCTCCGCCGAGCCCGCCAAACCGCGAAGGCCCGCGCGTGAATGAGATATTCGTGTCCCTCAGGTTCGCCTCATCGACCAGGAGGGCGAAATGCTCGGTGTCATGAGCACGAGAGAGGCGCAGCGCCGCGCCGGCGAGGTTGGGCTTGATCTTGTCGAGATCAGCCCGAACGCCGATCCGCCAGTCTGTAAACTGCTCGATTATGGCAAATTCAAATACGAGCAGCAGAAGAAGAAAAATGAGGCGCGCAAGAAGCAGAAAGTGATCGAGATCAAAGAGATCAAGGTCCGCCCAAATATCGACGAAAACGATTATCAGGTGAAACTGCGCGCCATGAAGAGCTTCATTGGCGAAGGCGATAAGGTTAAGGTCACCCTACGCTTTCGCGGACGTGAAATGGCCCATCAGGAACTCGGTGTCAAAGTGCTGGAACGTATCCGTATTGACATGGAGACCGACACCAAGGTCGAACAGATGCCGAAGATGGAAAACCGGCAGATGATCATGGTGCTCAGCCCGCGCTGAGCACCCGTTCCACATCATGCTGGCATTCGTGACGGGGCTCACCGCGGAAGCCAGCCTCCTGCGCGATATGGGGGTACGGGTCGTTGTTGGTGGCGGAACACCGGAGGGCGCGCTTCACGCCGCGCAATCTCTTGTGCAGGACAAGCGGGTTTCGGCGGTCATCAGTTTCGGCCTGGCGGGCGGACTGGATCCAGGCCTTGCGGCGGGGGATCTTCTCGTCCCGGGACGAATACTGGATGGGCACGGCGCGATTTTTCCTTGTGACGATGAGCTCGCTGAGATGTTCGGCGGTGTGACTGTCGGCGCCATGATCGGTGGCGGGCAGGTCGCTGTGACGCCTGAGGCCAAGATGACGCTTTATGCGTCGACTGGGGCCTCCGCGATCGATCTTGAGTCTGCGGCCGTTGCGGGCGTCGCTTTGGCAAATGGCTTGAAATTTGCCGTCTTGCGGGCTGTTGCCGATCCGGCCGGGCGGCATCTGCCTCCGGCGGCTCTGCTTGCGCTTGGCGCGGATGGCCGTATCGCCGTCGGTAGGGTGATGCAGAGCGTGTTGCGCCAACCCGCACAGATACCGCATCTGCTCTCACTCGCGCGCGAGGCCGCGGCTGCGCGGCGCACCCTGCAACGCGCATTGCAGGGCTACAGATCGAGGGTCAGCGCCACCGGAACGTGATCGGAGCCACGTTCCCAATCCCGCGCGTCCTGAAGAATGATGTGCCGGGTCAGGCAGCCGGACAGGTCTGCCGAGACCCAGATGTGATCGAGGCGGCGGCCGCGGTTGGAGGCTCTCCAGTCCCGGTTCCGATAAGACCACCATGTGTAAAGCTTCTGATCATCCGGCACGAAATGCCGGATGGCATCGATGAAGCCTTCGCGTCGCCAGGCGTTCAGCCCCTCGGTTTCCGGAGGGGTATGACTGACGACGCCAAGCAATTGCTTGTGGCTCCAGACATCGTGTTCCAGAGGTGCGATGTTCAGATCGCCGACCAGCACTGTACGCTGTGGACGGTTGGCCGCGAAATGGTTGCGGGTTTCGGCGATGAAATCCAGCTTGTGGCCATATTTCGGGTTCTGCTCGCGGTCAGGAACGTCGCCACCGGCAGGAACATAAAAATTGTGCACCACAAGTTGTTCCGGCCCGGCGTCGACCCGTGCCGCGAGGTGCCGACAGTCGGATTTCATGCACCAGTCGGGCGTATCGTTGATCGGTTCAAGCGGATGTCGGGAGAGAATGGCGACACCGTTGTAGCCTTTCATGCCGCGCTTCAGCACATGAGGCAGGCCGAGAGCGGCTCCCAGATCATCAGGGAAGAGCTCGTCCGGTACTTTCGTTTCCTGGAGACAGACGATGTCGGGTGTCGCCAGCTCGTTCAGCCGATGCAGCAGATCGCGGCGGAGCCTGACCGAGTTGATATTCCAGGTCGCGATGGTCAGGGCTGTCATGAGAGCGTGAATTCGAGCTGGCCAACCCCGTCGATGATGCCGGCGATACGATCGCCGTGGCTCAGCGGCCCGACCCCGTCTGGCGTTCCCGTGAAGATCAGGTCGCCGGCCCTCAGTTCCACAAGGGTGGAAAGGTAGGCGATGATGTCGGCGACAGGCCATATCATGTCCGACAGATCCCCGTTCTGGCGCTGCTCGCCGTTGACGGCGAGCGAGATGCGGCCCGAGGCGGGGTGCCCAATGCGTGCTGCCGGGGCAATCGGGCCGACCGGTGCCGAATGGTCGAAACCTTTGCTCATGTCCCAAGGGCGGCGAAGCGATTTTGCCTCGTCCTGAAGATCCCGGCGGGTCAGGTCCACGCCGGCGGCATACCCATAGACAGTATTCAAGGTCGCGCTGGACGGGATATCCCTGCCGCCCGAGCCGAGTGCGACAACCAGTTCCATTTCGTGATGAAGATTATTCGTGGCGGTGGGGAAAGGGACGGCATCGCCCACAATGATCGCGTCGGCTGGTTTCGTGAAAAAGAACGGCGGCTCGCGATTCGGGTCTCCGCCCATTTCTCGGGTGTGTGCGGCATAATTGCGCCCGACGCAGAAAATCCGTCGGATGGGAAAAAATCCTCCGCCAATCACAGGCACGGCCGGGGTGGCGGGTGGGGCGATCACGAAGTCGGGCATTTCCGTTTCCTATTTGTCCTGCGAGCGGTTAGAGCACTTTCCGATCCATCCGGATCGGATGATGCTCTAGCTCGTCTTATCCACTGCCGCACCGAAGCTTTCAAATATGCGCCGGGATGCAGCGTCATGCTCGAAATCATATTCGGGGTGCCATTGCACACCGACGAGGTAGCCGGCTGCTGTTCCGGTGACCGCTTCGATGGTGCCGTCGGTTGCGCGCGCTTCGACCAGAAGACCTGGAGCCAACCGGTCAATTCCCTGATTATGAAGGGAATTGACGGAAAGAGACTCGCTTTTGACGATCTGAGCCAGCCTGCCGCCGGAGCGCAAGACGACGTGATGGGCTTTTCCGGTCCTGACCGGGGCATGCGGTTGCATGGGCGTCGAATGGTCGATCTTGCCCGGCAGGTCTTGCAGACGTTGATGCAGGGTACCACCGAGAGCGACGTTCAGTTCCTGCAGCCCTCGGCAAATCGCCAGAACCGGCAGGCCCCGTTCGATGGCGCCGCGCACCAGGGGTAGTGTTACGAGATCCCGCTCGGGATCTTCGGGCGCGTCTTCGGGCGGTTGCGGCGGTCCGCCATAGAACACGGCGGCAACGTTGCTGCGGCTGCCAGTCAGGATAAGTCCATCGAGCCTTTCCAGCAGCGTATCGATATGGGCGCGATCGCCGTTTGCTGGAATGAGCAGGGGCATTCCCCCGACCACGAGATCAACGGCGCGGATATAGGTGTCCGATGCGGCGTGATTGACCATGCCGAAGACGCCAAAGAGCTTGCGGCAGCAGGAAATGCCGATCAGTTTTGATGAACGGGAGATCATGACTGGTTTGTCGCAAATCCGGCGCGCCCTGTCAGCACCGGTCTCTGGACTGCCAGAGTTGCAGGCATAATGTCAGCCGCACTGCAGGAAATCAGTTCGAGTTGAAGCCAGGGATGAACTCGAATGTTTTGTCGGGGAAGGGGGCGGCTTTTTTAAGGTCATACAGGCTAACCTGAGTAATGCGACCCTGAGCGTCGGTGATCCGCCATTGCCGCAGTTCAATCGGATTGGTGGAGAATACGAGCGTGATATGACCTTGGGATTCCTTCCCGACCCTGGCCAAGGTGACCTGGATTTCACCGGGCGGGGTCGTCACTCGCAGCAGCTTCACGTCGCCGTCAAAGCGAATGTGTTTCGCGAGCAGAATCCCGAGTGGCGTCGATGCCAGTGGGATGTTGCTTGTCTGGTTTAACTCTGGATCATGGTAAACGAGCAAACCAAATCCAGCAACCAAAAGTTGTGGATTTGGCTTGTCGTACTGGAAACGCATTTTGCCGGGCCGCTGGACGATCGCCGTTCCCGTGCGAACTGACCCGTCGGGGCCAACCTGCATGAAGCGGGCGGTTACTGTTTTCAGTCCGTTCAGATAGGACAGTACTTCTGCAAGAATTTTTTGCGTATGTTCCGGTAATGCTGCCGCTGCGCGCGCCTTAACGCCGGAGGCACCGAGAAAGGCGACAGCAAAGCCTAATAGCCCGCGCCGATCGATCATCTAATTCCACTCTTCCATTCAGTTGGGAGCCGCCGAACAGCTATTGGTTTGCTCTGAATGCCTTGTTTCGTCCATTGCCAATTCACTCATCACGGCACGGATATCCCGCAAAAAGGCTGACCCCTTGGTTGTCCGCTGGACCAGCACGCTCCGGCGATCGGCTGGATCGACCTTCCGGCGGGCGAGGTCAAGGTCGGACAGCCTGTCCAGGGCACGCGTGATTGCCGGCTTTGAAACATTCAACTGGCTCGCGAGACCGCGCACGGTGTGCGCGTCGTCATCGAGATAGCAGGTGAGAAACACGCCGAGCTGGCGGGCCGATAGATCAACGCCTTCGCGCCTGACGAGAGCTACAATCGTATCACGGAAAATCTCCACCAGCCCCTCTGAATCCATGCGTTGTCCCATGACACAATCTCCTTCCGGCCACCCGGCATACTGATCACCAGAAGATACTGGCTTTGCAACATCTGGATTGAACTTTCGTGACGAAAGATCACCTCCATATTCGCCAGCTTTCCAGCAGGATAACCCAAGGTCAAGTGTGGATGCCGCGCTTCATTCTCAAGACATTGAAACATGAAAACATTGCAATTCCGTTGCTATATATTATTTGTCTACCCAAAAATTATTAAGATCGTTCGCTAACCGATATACTGGACAAATATTCGATCGCCCCAACAGTCGCGATCAAGGATTGGGCCTCTCCCCCTTCTGGTTTTCCTGGCGTTGTTGTGTCGTTCCACGCATAGGTGTCGATATGCGCCCAAGCTGTGCCTGCGGGGACAAAGCGTTGAAGGAAGAGAGCCGCTACGATTGCGCCGGAGAATGGTTTCGACGCGACCGAATTCATGTCGGCAATTTTGCTGTCCAGCCACGACTCGTAGCCATGCCAAAGGGGCAGCCGCCATAAAGGATCATGCAAAGCGGTGCCGGAGGCGATCAAGGCATCTGCCAGCCTGTCGTCATTCGCGAAAAGCGCAGGCAATTCGGGCCCGAGCGCAACGCGCGCAGCGCCCGTCAGGGTCGCAAAATCGATCAGCCAATCCGGTTTCGCGCCCGCCGCATCGGTTAGGAGATCCGCGAGGACCAGCCGGCCCTCGGCATCGGTGTTCCCAACTTCCACTGTAAGTCCTGCTCGTGTGTGCAGCACGTCGAGCGGACGCATCGCGTGCCCGGAAACACTATTTTCAACGCACCCGATCCGCACTTCGAGTCGAACGGGGAGGTCAAGCGCCATGATGGCCTGCGCCACGCCCAGAGCTATGGCGGCGCCGCCCATATCCTTTTTCATGCGCAGCATCGCCGAACTGGGCTTCAGATCGTAGCCGCCCGAGTCGAAACATACGCCCTTGCCACAAAGGGAGATCAGGGGAAGCGCCGGGTTCTCCCCCCAACTGAATTGCAGGATTTCCGGCTTGCGTTCCGACCCGGCGCCCACGGCGTTGAGGGCGGGATAGCCGCTCGCGAGTTCGGCGCCGCCGATCCGCCTCGACCGCGCTCCATGACGCGCCGCCAGCGCTTCGCCCGCGTCGGCCAGTTCCTTGGGCCCCAGATGATTGGCTGGCGTATTCACCAAGTCCCGGGTGAAACAAACGGCCTCGGCAAGGTGCTTTGCCCGGTCGGGTGCGTTCTGGACAAGAATTCGTGGCAGTTTCGCCGCTGGCTTGCGGAACCGGTCGAACCGGTATGCGCCAAGGGTGATGCCGAGATATGCCTCGCCGGGATCATAGTGTCCCGGCAAGAGGGTCCAGTCGGCGCTGCTCGGCAGTTGCTTGGGAAGATCGCCAAAAGTTGATGGATCCGGATGGTCACCAAGCCCCAGAACGGCTAGCGATATCCCGCTCTGGCCCGGCAGTAGCACGACGGATGCGGCCTTTGCCGAAAATTCCTTCATGCGCAGATACGACGCGGCCGGTTCGTCCAAGCCGCCGAGGAAGCTTTCGATGTCCTCGGGTCTCAGAGCATGGACCGGCAGGCTTGCGCGTGGCGCCGTATCTGGCGAACTGGGATGTGCGGTCATATGAAGCTCCTCGAGGGGCAACGAGATGTCATGGTGTCACTGTCGATAATCGGGATTTTACCGCGGTTTGGATGCGAACCCTTCGGATGGCCGTCTGCCCCGAATGGCATGATATCATTTCATACGTCGAAAAATCAGTGAATGGCCGCGTCTTAAGTTGTCCACGCTGGCAGTTGAGGCGGATCGGTTTCGTGCAAGTGTTTACGGGGGCTCGACATGTGGCGATCGATTGAAAGAATAAATTTTAATATCAAATACTTATAGGCGTGGTCCTGACTTGACTTAAAATTCCTCGGCCGACTTGACTATCGCTTTGGGTCTAGAGTCTTCGAATTCGTTCACAGAGTTATCCACAGTCTCGCTGCGATGACAGGCTAGCATAATGCATGATCCTCAAACGCCCCCTAGAGGGGTCGATATCATTGCGGCCGCTCTTGGGTCGATGCCGGCGGCGCCGGGCGTCTATCGGATGCTCGATCGGGGCGGAGATGCTCTTTATGTGGGCAAGGCGCGCAGCCTGAAAAAACGCGTCACCACCTATACCCAGGTCGCTCGGTTGCCCGAACGGCTGCGGCGCATGGTTTCCGAGACCGCGAGCATTGAGATCATCACGACGCACACCGAGGCAGAGGCTCTGCTTCTCGAAGCAAATCTCATCAAGAAACTGCGGCCGAAGTTCAACATTCTTCTCCGCGACGACAAATCCTATCCGTGGTTGATGATTACCGAGGACGGGGATTTCCCCCAGCTTACCAAGCATCGCGGCGCTCAGACACGAAAGGGGCGATATTGGGGGCCGTTCGCCTCCGCGTGGTCTGTGAACCAGACGATCCAGGCGCTGCAGCGGGTGTTTCTGCTTCGTACATGCGCAGACTCCGTTTTCATCAACCGGTCCCGGCCCTGCCTGCTCTATCAGATCAAACGATGCTCTGCTCCCTGTGTCGGGCGCATAGATGCGCAAGCCTACGGTATGCTGGTGCGCCAGGCGAGCGATTTTCTCTCTGGCCGCGCCGGTACGGTTCAGCGCGATCTTGCCGCCGAAATGCAGGCCGCATCTGACTCCATGGAATATGAGCGGGCCGCTGCGATCCGGGACCGAATTCGCGGACTCGCACACATAAGCGGGGGAGATGTGATCAACCCCGAGACAGTCGTGGATGCCGATGTCATTGCGATCCATCAGGCGGCGGGCCAGTCATGTGTGCAGGTCTTTTTCATCCGTGGCGGAAGAAATTACGGAAATCGAAGTTTCTTTCCCGCGCATGCCCAGGGAGCCGCCGCGGGTGATGTCATCGGGGCGTTTGTCAGCCAGTTCTATGACGACAAGGTTCCGCCCCCTCTCATCCTGCTCAATACCGCTGTCGCCCAGGCTGGGCTGCTGAGGGACGCTCTCAGCCTCAAGGCTGGGCATAAAGTCGATATGGCTGTCCCCCAGCGCGGGGAAAAGCGGCAAGTTGTCGAACACGCGGCCACCAACGCCCGCGAGGCGCTGGAACGAAAGCTTGCCGAATCTGCCGGTCAGGAAAAGCTCCTGTCCGCCACGGCTTCGTTGTTCGGGCTTGAGGCTTCGCCGCAACGCATCGAGATCTACGACAATTCGCACATCATGGGCACAAATGCCTATGGCGTGATGGTCGTTGCCGGGCCCGAAGGGTTCGTGAAGCCTGCCTATCGGCGTTTCTCCATCAAGGGGCCCATTACGCCAGGCGATGATTTCGCCATGATGCGGGAAGTTCTGACCCGCCGTTTCGCGCGTGCGCAGGCAGAGGACCCTCGGCGAGAGGAAGGGGCCTGGCCTGACCTGGTTGTCATCGATGGCGGCCAGGGGCAGCTTTCGTCCGCGCGGGCAGTTTTGGACGAACTGGGTATTGACGACATTTCGCTTGTGGCGATTGCCAAGGGGCCGGACAGGGATGCCGGGCGCGAGTGGTTTCACTTGCCGGACCGTGCTCCGTTTCAACTGCCGCCGCGCGATCCCGTGCTGTATTTTCTGCAGAGGCTGAGAGACGAGGCGCATCGTTACGCAATCACGACCCATAGGGCCGGGAGGAGCCGCAAGATCACGACCAGCGAACTTGACGGCATTCCAGGCATTGGTGCCGCCCGCAAACGCGCGTTGCTCAATCATTTCGGATCGGCAAGAGGGGTGCGCCAGGCGGGGCTGAAAGATCTCGAGGCGGTAGCGGGAATCAATCGGGCCACGGCGCGTATCATCTATGGATATTTTAACCCGGATGCCCAAGTGCCTGACGCCGCCCTCCGGGAGAATAAAATTAACAAAGTATAAAATTTATATAGACTCAACTTAAAGTTTAACGTATATACAACCTTAAGGAGAAATCATCCGTTCGGCTGAACCGTGAGGAGCAACGATGTCTGACACGATTAGCGGAAGCCAGGCCACAGAGATCTTGCTCTCGCCGACCCAGTATACCGATCCGGTAACGGTAACGGGAAATTTTGCTGTTGCATCGGGAAACGCGCTTGTTGCGTCTGCCGTGTGGACGATTGACGTCACGGGCAGTCTACAGGCGCCGACCGGTCAAGGTATCTCTCTTGAAGACGGCGGTCAGATCATTAATTCAGGACTGATATCGGGCGCTCTTGGGGCAATAGAATGCACAACCGGGCATGCTTTTGACATCCAGAATAATAACCTCGCAACAATAACCAGTTCAAGCTCGATCGCCGTCAATTTGAGTGGCGATGTGATAGGCGCTTCGCTTCTGAATGCTGGTACGATCGTTGCTGGAAACGGTGGAACGGCACTGCAGATTGGGGCGGCCAGTGCAATAAATCTGGCCGGAGCCGTGATAGAAGGGGGCGCTGTTGGTGTCGAACTCAATACTTTCTCCGAACTGACGAATCTGGGGACGATTGACGGCGGGACTGGCATTCTGGTGCAGACTAGACGGAGCTATGTCGATATCGTCCAGGGGGGCATGGTCAGTGCCAGTTCGGGGGCGGCAATATCTTTTGCGGCAGGTAATGTAGCGGCGCCGAATGATACATTGACAATTCTGCCTGGCGCTAGTTTCGATGGCCTTGTCTATGGCGGATATGCGGCCGATCTTGTGTTCGGTGGTACCGTTGCAGGTATATTTTCCAATCCTTCAACAGAATTTACACAATTCAATACTATCTCAATTGCTGCGGGTGCGGATTGGCAATTTTTGGGTAATTCGACTATTACATCACCATTTGTGAATGATGGAAATATAAATATATATTCTGGAGAAAATTTATATTTTAATACTATTGTTTCAGGTTCTGGGATTATTGATCTGTCTGGTGGAAGTGTTACCTTCGCAAACAGCGTATCCTCTGGAACAATAATAGATTTTACAGGTTCAGATTCAAATATTGTTTTAAATCGTGCGCACCCGTTTTCTGGTACTATTTCAGGGTTTTCTGCTGGCGACACAATCGATATAGCGGGCTACGGACAGTCCCAGCAGGTCAGCGACTCTCTAAGAGCCCGAATCTGAATGGTAGTGCGACTATCGGTGACGGGCGATTTTTCGTGTGAGCAGGCGGATATGGGCGAGGAAGAGCCATGCGGTGGCGCTGGTAACGGTGGCCTCGAAATCCCTTGCGAGACGTCGGCATCTGCCGAGCCAGGCGAAGGTTCTTTCTACCACCCAGCGCCGCGGCAGGAGTTCAAACCCGCTCGCGGCGTCGGAGCGCTTTACGATCTGTATGGTCCATTTGCCGATTTTGGCGAGGCGTCCATTGAGTTTAGGACCGGCATAACCGCCGTCAGCGAATATGTGCCGCAACCAGGGATACAGGGATTTGACGGATTTGAGCACGTCGGGCGCCCCGTCGCGGTCCTGAATACCGGCATGATGAACGACGGCACCGACGAGGTGGCCGATTGTATCTGTGATGATGTGGCGCTTGCGGCCCTTGATCTTCTTTCCGGCATCGAACCCGCGCGGCCCGCCGGCTTCGGTGGTCTTGACCGACTGACTGTCGATCACACCGGCTGTGGGTGAAGCCTCGCGTCCGGCCATTTCCCGCGCCTGCATGACTAGGACGTGATTGATGCGATCGAACGTGCCGTCACGACAGAAGCGGTAGAAATACCCCTGCACGGTGGTGAACGGAGCGAATTCCTTCGGGATCTGGCGCCACTGACAGCCGGTTGCCAGCATGTAGAAGATGGCCTCCACAATCCTTCGAAGCGCCACCCTTCGGGGTCGGCCTCGATGCTGCGGAGCGGGCATGAACGGCTCGATCATGGCCCATTCAGCGTCGGTGAGGTCGCTTGCGTAGCGCAATCCGGCCCGGCAATATCGTCGCCGAGCGATTTCAGTCCAGGTCATCGTGTCTCCGTCCGTCTTCGCAAACGAACTGAATCACAACTTACTGAAATCGCTCAACTATCTTTTTCGGTCCGGCTCTAACGGGAAACGTTCTGACCTTAAACGACGGTCAAACGCCATTCCAGATTACATTTTCCACTTCGCCTGGTTCACTGGTGGTCGAGGCTGTCAGCGGCACAAATCCTAAAACAGTAGAGGTCGTTGTCCCGTGCTTCCGGCACGGCACTGCGGATTCCGGAGAATTCGCCCATGGATTCCGATTTTAATTCGCCCACGATTCCGACGTTTATTCGCCCGGGGATTCCGAGATTTATTCGCCCGGGTAGCGGTCTCTGTGGCTGTTGATTTCGTTGCTCTCCTGTTCTCGTTGGGTCAAGCGGTTTTTGGGGTTTGCTTGCGGATCTTGCGCAGGCTTTCGCCGGTGAGTTCGATGCGGTGGGCATTGTGGAGCAGACGGTCGAGAATGGCGTCGGCGTAGGTCGGATCGCCGATCAGCTCATGCCAATGCGCCGGGGGGATCTGGCTGGTGATGATGGTGGCGCGGCGGCCGTAGCGATCCTCGACGATCTCGAGCAGGTCGTGACGGGCGCCGGCGTCGAGTGGAGCAAGGCCGAAGTCGTCGAGGATCAGTAGATTGACGGCACCGAGGGTGCGGATCATCCGGCCGTGACGCCCTTCGGCGCGGGCGACCGCGAGTTCTGCGAAGAGTTTGGGGGCGCGCTGATAGAGCACGGTCCTGTCATCGCGACATGCCTTGTGACCGAGGGCACAGGCCAGCCACGATTTTCCGACCCCTGTCGGCCCGCTCAGGACGAGATTGTCGTGCGCGTCGATCCACTCACCCTGGATCAGCTTCTGGAACAGAGCCCGATCGAGGCCGCGGGCACTCCGGTAATCGACATCCTCGATTGCAGCGTCATGGCGCAGCCTGGCATGGCGCAGCCTTGTGCTCAACCGCTTGTCACGTCGGACGGTGATCTCGCGGTCGAGCAGAAGACCGAGCCATTCGGCGTGACTGAGGCTGGGGGTTTCGGGATTGGCGTGCAGCTCGGTGAACGCGCGGGCCATGCCTGCAAGACCGAGCTGGTGGATCTGATCGAGGGTCGGATGGTTCAGCATGAGGCTTCTCCTTGTCATCAGTGGAAATATCCGCCGCCCCGGATGTTGGGGTGGCGGATCGGGGTGGGATCGGGACTGGCGGTGCCGGCGGCTCGCTCCAGCCGGTTATCGAGGATGGATTTGACCGAGCCGTAGGTCAGGGTGCCGATGGTGAGCGCGCGCTCGGCCGCGGCATCGAGCCGGTCGGCGCCAACACTGCGGGCCAGGCGAAGGATGCCGATGCAGGCGCGGAACCCCTGCTCCGGATGAGGCCGGCGTTCGAGGATCAGGGTGCAGAGTGTCGCGACCGAGGGACCAAGCCGTGCGGCTTCCTGATGGATCCGTGCGATGGTCCAGTCGCCATAACGCCGGTGGCTCGAGGGCATGTGCTCGGCGATCGTCGTGTGTTTGCCGTTACCCGGCCTGCGTGCGTGCACGGCGATCCGTTCGCCACGGAGAAAGATCTCGACCGTGCGCACGGTGAACCGGGCCTCGACCTCGGCGCGGGCGTGCCGGTAGGGGACGGAGTAAAAATGCTTCTCGATCTCGACGTGATAATCGATGCCGACCCGCCGGCGCCGCCATTGCGCCAGCACATAGGGTTCGGCCGGCAGTTCCTTCAGCGCGGGACGATCGAGTGTTTCCAGCAGATGCCGTCTTGTCGCCCCCAGGCGACGGACGACCCGCTCCTCGTTCAGCCAGCGGCAGAATTCAGCGATCGCGGCATTCAGTTCGGCGAGGCCGTAAAATGCCCGGTTGCGCAGCTTGCCCAGCAGCCACCGCTCCGCCAGCAAAACCGCCACCTCGACCTTCGCCTTGTCACGCGGCCGCCGCGGCCGCGCCGGGAGAATGGCCGTGCCGTAATGGCGCGCCATATCGGTGTAGGTCCGGTTGACCTGTGGATCGTAGAGGCAGGCGCGGATGATCGCGACCCTGGCGTTGTCGGGCACCAGCAGCGCCGGCACGCCGCCAATTGCTGCCAGAGTGCGATTATGCGCCTCGATCCAGTCCGGCAGGGTCTGGGTCCAGGTCGCCTCAGCATAGGTGAAGCTCGATGCGCCGAGAACGGCGACGAAGATCTGGGCCGCACGCGTCTCGCCGGTGAGCCGGTCGATCACCACCGGCACCGTGTCGCCGGCATAATCGACGAACAGCTTCTCGCCCGATGCGTGGGTCTGGCGCATCGTCACCGGTAGCCGGGCTTCCCAGCTCCGGTAGAGCTCGCAGAACCGGCTGTAGCGATACCCATCCGGGTGCTCGGCAATATACTCGTCCCACAGGATCGACAGCGTCACGTGCTTGCGCTGCAACTCGCGGCGGATACGCCCCCAGTCCGGCTCATCCACACGTCGATGCCCCGGCCGCTTGCCCACCGCGCCGTCGAACAAGCGCCTTTCCAATGCCGCTTCGGACAGCGCCAGAGCCCCTGGCCCATCGAGCCCGGCCGCCTCCAGTCGCCGCAGCGTCAAGCGCACCGTCGATGCCGCAACCCCGACCCGGATCCCCACCTGGCGGGTCGAAAGCCCCGCCATCCTCAATCTGACAATCTCGCGCACATCGCGCATCGCAATCCGCTCCACTGGCATTCATCCGCTCCCTCGATCAGCCAAAGGGAGGGAACCTGAACCAGCCAGCAGAGACCTCAAGCCAACCCGGCCAACCCCGCCCGCCTGGGCGAATAAAAGTCGGAACAGGTGGGCGAATTAATCTCGGAATAGGTGGGCGAATAATTCCCGGAATCCCGGGCGAGTTAATCTCGGAATCCCGGGCGAATTGAGCCCGGAATCAGCACGGCACCCGGCTTCTGACGCCGGATGGCTTGCGGCTGGTGGAAACGCTGTCCGAGGGGGATCATGTCATCACCCGGAATGGCGACAGCCGCAAGATTGTCTGGCACGGCCAGCGACGAGTGGATTGTCGTCGGCACCGATCGCCGGAGTTGGTTCTGCCCGTGCTGATCGAGAAGGATGCCTTTGGTTCAGGTCAACCATGCCGGGATCTTTACCTCTCGCCGGATCATGCGATTTGGATTGAGGGATATCTCATTGAAATCAAAAAATTGATTAATGGACTCTCGATACGACAGGTATCCGTGCCGAGTGTAACATATCACCATATCGAACTCGAGACCCATGATGTGGTTTTGGCGGAAATGCTACCGACCGAAACCTACCTTGATTGTGGAAATCGAAACCAGTTTTTTGATTGTGACAGTCACGTCATGCTCTTTGCCGGCTTCGACCACCTCGCCCGCGATCCGGAACGGGTTTGCGCGCCCATCCTCGATCAAGGCCCCCATCTCGCGCGCATCAGGACCGTTGTGCAATATCGGCTCGTCGCGCGCGGTTTTCGGCAGATACCTGGAAATTTTGGGGTCTGCGTGAACGGCAAGGCTCTCGTACCAATGGGCGATACAGCGGCAATCAGCGTGTATCGGCTGCCGCATGGAACTCATAGGGTCGAGTTGCGGTCATCAACATCACGCCCGGCTGAACTGAATCCCGCCTCGGAGGACTGGCGCAAACTCGGGATTGCCATCGGCAACGTCATGCTGGACTCAGCGGTGGTCGATATGTCCGCTGAATGCTTCGAATCCGGGTTTTACGAACCTGAAAATATTGGGTCCGACTGCTTCAGATGGACAGACGGGGGTGCTCTGCTGGATGTTCGCGGCGCGACAGAACTGACCTTCAATGTCAGGGCCGTTGCGCCGCTATGGGATCTTTCCGAAGTTTATTGCCAGTCTTCGCCGCAACGTCATGCCGCAACGTCGCGTTCCGGATAACCTGTCTGAGTCCCAGAGCTGCCTGCTGGGCTGCTGCGGCAGCAACATCACCCCAATACGGAACCATTTCGCTGCTTTTCAGGTCATGTAACTGAGATACTTTGCCGACGAAGGTGCCACGCTGGTCTTTGACCGTCCAATCGAGCTCAACCAGATTATTTTCGGCATTATGAACCGATTTATGGATATGGCTTATCTTCACGTTACCGCTGACCAGAAAATCAGCGTCCGATTTATCTTCAACCAGGACGATGCCCTGTCTTGGCAGATCTCGTGAGAGGTCAAGTTTCAGGGCGTGGTCGCCATCGCCAGGAGCACCGGTAACGCCGAGGAGCAGCACCTGGGGAGGACGATTTTCAAGAGAGGCCGGATTGCTCTGTTGCACAGCGGCATTGATCGCGGCGAGTTGCCTGGCGAGGCGTGGGGCGGCCGACGCGGCGGTATGGGCGATGGTTTCCGGATTGCCCTCTGCCCACTGGGCGGCATTCACGGGCTGGCCTGCCAGATGGCCGTATGTTTTGTGATTGGGGCCGATGATTCTGAAGTCTGGAGTTGTCAGCCCCGCGGAAGTGGTCGCTGTCGCCAGAAGTTCCCAATCGTAGCTTTGCGGGATGCGGACCATGGCCGGAACATTCTGGTCATCCAGCGCGCGGGCCAGATCGTGAGCGTAGGCCTTCGACGCGCTGCCTCCGAGCAATGCGGCAGGGGAAGGGGTGATGACCAGAACCGGGGGCGGCGGCACGGCGAGGTGCGCGCCCTCAATCCCCGGCTTGCCGAGCAGGGGCTGGGGCAAGGTTCCGCATCCAGCCAGCAAGAGTGTGAAGGCCACCCAGACCAGGCGTTTCATGCACGCCTCATGATGATCGATATCTGATGCCCGCCGGGGCCTTCACTGCGGAGGGTCCGGCGACGATGGGAGAAATAGCCCGTCTCATCGGCCAGCGTGTCATGCGGCAGGATCGTTGTCTGGATACCGATTGCCGCAAGACGCGCGGCGCAGTAGCCGGGGAGATCGAAGTGCCAATGCCCAGGTCTGCCATTCGAAAAAAAGCGTGCATCTTCGGCTGCGCGGGCCAGCACGGCCTGCCGCATGTCTGCCCCCACCTCGTAACTCTCTTTGTGAATGCACGGGCCGATTGCTGCGCTTATTCCCTCGGCGCCGATCCGGCGCATCAGCTCCGTGGTCTGTTCAAGAATACCAGCAACCGCGCCGCGCCATCCAGCATGGGCGGCGCCCACGATTTTGCCATCGTGCGAGCTGAACAGAACCGGCGCGCAATCTGCGGTAATGATGCCGAGGCCGATCGCCGGCTGGTCGGTGACCATCGCATCCGCTTCAATCATCGCGGCTCCGGGCACAGGATTCAGGATAACCCGCGCGCCATGCACCTGTTTCAGCCCGACAAGCTGGTTGGGTATTCCCCCGATGGCGCGCATGGCGCGGGAACGGTTCTCGGCAACGTTCAGGGGATCGTCCTTGCCATATTGCCCGCAATTCAGGCTTCCATACGCTCCCTCGGAGACGCCACCCCGTCTTGAGAAAAAGCCATGGGGGGAGGCGAGCCCCGCAGTGGTGAAAGGTATCATGACAAAAATCCCGGAAGTCGTTCAAATCCTCGTGGAGCCAGGGCCATTACACGGAAAAGGCTACCCATTGCTTCCGGTGCGGTGAGCCGCTGTGTGGCCGCAAGCAGCCGTATTGCGTCGTCGGGTTGAGCGTGACGCCCGAGCTGGGCGGTGCGTTCATGAATGCCCATCGTCGCGAGAAAGGCGCCCTGAGGCTGGGGGCCCTGGATATCGACGCCCGCTTGATGACCTATCAAGGCCATACGAGCAAAATCGACATGTGCTGTAAGATCGCTGCGGCCAGGATTCGCGAGCGGATCCGCAGGTCTACCATTTTCAATCGCCTGAAGGGTTGCGCCGGCGCCGCCGCTATCATGGCCATAATCGATCAGCAGCGCCGCGCCGCCGCGAGTTGCGATACGTTTGCCAAGGTCGCGCACAAACGCTTCTCCGCCCTCATTGCGCTCGATGATCGCGCCGTCTGGCGCGCCGGGTAGAGCGACATCGGTGGGCACCTCGATAAAATTTCCATCCGCCACATAACGTTCATGCCAGCTTGCTCCGCGCCTGATGAATTGGCGTATCGGCAGCGCATCGAGGAATTCGTTCGCGACAAGCAGGATTGGCCGATCGGGGATCGTCGACAGATCCGCGTGTATTTCAGCCTGCGGGAGTTTTTGCCGTAACAGGGGGATCAATCGCGGCGACGTCTCGATCAGGTGTATTTCCGCGGCTTGGATGAAATCCGGCATGGCGCGGCCGGCGGCGCGCAGCGCGTCCGTCATCAGGTGCCCATTCCCTGGTCCGGCTTCAACCAGAGAAAAGACGCCTGGGCGACCGAGCTTTTCCCAAGCGATAGCCGACCAGAGGCCGATCAGTTCGCCAAAAACCTGGCTGACTTCCGGCGCTGTGGTAAAATCCTTGAACGGATCACATTTTGCGTAGTAGGCGGCGTTGGCCCGCGCCATGAAAGCGTCCAGCCGCGCGATCATGCCCCGGCTGAAGCCACCTGCGGGCGAGTAACATATTTCGCCCGCCAGATCATGGTCGCACCGATCACGATCATCGGGATGGAGAGCAACTGGCCCATGGTCAGCCCGAACATCAAATATCCAAGGAACCAGTCTGGCTGGCGGAAGCCTTCGGCAACCGTTCGTGCGATGCCGTAGCCCATCACGAACATGCCGCCGAGATATCCAGGCTGGTTGCGGATACGCTCGTTGCGGGAGGCGAAGAACAGCACAAGGAACAGGACCAGCCCTTCGAGCGTGGCTTCGATCAACTCGGAAGGATACCGAGGAACGTCCGACCCCGACTCCGGATAAATCATGCGAAATGGAAACCATGACGGGGCAGGGCGGCCCCAGAGCTCGCCATTCACGAAATTCGCAATCCGGCCGAGGAAGAGCCCGATGGGCACCGGCACGGCTACCCGGTCGCCAAACTGCCACGGATCGAGGCCGTTCCGCTTGCAGTAGATCAGGATCGCAACCGCGACACCCAGCATTCCGCCGTGAAAGCTCATGCCGCCATCCCACACGGCGTAGGTGCGGTTGAGGTGGTCAAGAAAATAAATGGGCTGATAGAACAGGATGTAGCCCAGCCGCCCCCCCAGAACCACCCCGAGCGTTGCCCAGGACAGGAAGTCGTCGACCTGTTCATGGGTTGCGGCGACGGGCGCTTCCCTGACCAGCCGGCGCATCAGCCTCCAGCCAAGCACCAAAGCCGTGATGTAGGCCAAAGCATAATAGTGCACGGCGAACGGACCGAACCGTACCAGGATCGGATCGAAATGCGGCCAGATATAAACATTTTTCATCGGTACGGGTCCGGCCGGCCGAGAAAGCGCTTTATGTAGGTTTCAATGCCCTGTTCGAGCGTGGTGAACGTCGTGTCGAACCCTGCGGCGCGGAGGCGGTCCATCCGCGCTTCGGTGAACGATTGATACTGGCCGACCAGATTTTGAGGCATTGGCACAAATTCTATCCGCTCCGCAACGCCGCAGGCGGCGCACACGGCGCGCGCCAGATCGGCGTAGCTCCGCGCTTTTCCAGTGCCCAGATTGAACAGACCGCTGACCTCCGGGTGAGCAAGCAGGAACATGATCGCCGCGACAACATCATCGACCCAGATGAAGTCGCGGGCTTGTTCGCCATCGGCGATCTCGTCTCTGTCGGACCGGAACAGGCGCGCAGGTCCGCCTACGGCGACTTCGTCATACTTGACCTTGATCACCGAGATCATGCGGCCCTTGTGGTACTCGTTCGGGCCGTAAACATTGAAGAATTTCAATCCCGCCCATTGGGGGGGGCGAGGCCGGCCGGCCGCACATTGGCCCGCAACCCATAGATCGAATGCATGCTTTGACCACCCGTACAGGTTGAGCGGGCGCAACCTGCGGAGCGCATCGATGTCGTTATCATCATCAAAACCGAACGCGCCATCGCCATAGGTCGATGCCGAGGATGCATAGATGAACGGCCGTTCTTTCGCGGCACACCAACGCCAGAGCATCTGGCTGAGCATGACGTTCGAGCGCCAGACGAGGTCACCGTCCGATGCCGTTGTCTCACTGATCGCCCCCAGATGGACAATGGCGTCTATTGGCGGATCGCTGGCGAGAAAATGTTCCAGATCGTCCGGATCAACAATCGCCGAGGGAGGGTGCGCCCTGAGGTTGCGCCATTTTCCATTTGCACGCAGCCGATCGACAATGACGGTTTCCCGACCGCTTCCGTACAATTCGGCATGGAGATTGGAGCCGATGAACCCTGCCCCGCCCGTGACCAGTATCATGGACGTGGTTATAGTGGGGATACGATGATCCGTCATCACCACTTGCAGGAGAAAAGGCATGACCGAGAGACCGCGATTTTTTGATGATCTGGCGGGCCTCGCTGGCGGCGCCCTGTCTGCTGCCAGCGGCTTGCGCGACGAAATTTCCGCAATGGTCCGCACCCGGGTGGATGAGGCAATCCGGCGTCTCGATCTGGTCAGGCGTGACGAATTCGATGCGGTGATGGAGCTTGCTGCTCGGGCGAGAGCCGATGCGGATACCCTCGCAGCTCGGATCTCCCGCCTCGAAGACATTGTTCATCGTTCGCAAGAAGCCCAGCTCTCCGTTCCAGCGCCGGCTGAAAATGTGGACGCCGAACAGGCGCCCACGCCCGATCAGGAAGGCAGCACTCCGAACTGACGCAAGAAACTGAGCAGGTGGAGGAGCGGGAGGCCGAGTATGGCGAAGAAATCGCCATCGATCCGCTCGAACAGTTGAATGCCCGGCCCCTCCAGCCTGTAAGCACCAACCGAGTATAATATCCGATCGCCTTCCGACCGGATATGAGCGGCGATGAATGCGTCGGATAAGGGGCGCATTTTCAGTCTGGGAGCCTCCGAATGCGCCCAGATACATGCGCCCCCCGCCGCGCAGACGATGGCGGTTTCCAACTGGTGCACGCGGCCTGAAAGCTTCCGCAAGTGTTCGGCTGCAGCTGATGCGTCGGCTGGTTTGTCAAACCAGCGACCCTCGCAATCCAATATCTGATCGGCCCCGATCACCAGCTGATCGGGGTGTCGGGCCGATACGGCCAGCGCCTTTTCCCGCGCCAGCGCCATGGCCGCCGCGGCGGCCGACTGGCCGGCGTCCCGGAAGGACTGCTTGATCGGCGCCTCGTCGATATCAGACGCAACCGCAGTTGCCATCACGCCGGCGGATCGCAGCATCGATTGCCGCGTGGCCGATGTGCTGGCGAGAATGACCTCCACTCAAAATCCCTCGAGAACGATCTTGCCGCGCGTGGTTCCGCTTTCCATGGCCGCATGCGCGCGTCGCAGGTTGGCTGCCGTGATCGGCCCGTAATTCTCGGTCATCGTGGTACGAAGAACCTCCTGATCGATCAGGCGGCTTACCGACTGGAGGATATGATGCTGCTCGATCATCTGCGCTGTCTGGTGAAGCGAGCGGGCAAACATGTATTCGGTATGCACCGAGGCCGATTTGTTGAATATCTCGTGCATGTCGAGCGGCCCCGTCGACTCGATGAGGCCGATCCGCCCTTCGGGAGCCAGCACATGGCACAGTTCGCGCCAGTGCTTTTCGACATGATTTGTGCAGAAAATGTAACTCGGCGCACTGACTTCGACCATCTCGAGCTGGGCAGCCAGGGGATGATGGTGGTCGATGACGTGATGAGCGCCGAGCGAGGCGCACCAGTTGATCGTTTCCGGTCGCGATGCCGTTGCGACCACGACGAGACCGGTAAGCTGGCGCGCCAGCTGGATCGCCATCGAGCCGACGCCGCCGGCGCCGCCAACGATCAGCAATGTATCGTGATGGACCCGATCTCTCGGGATGGAGAAACGGTCGAAAAGCATTTCCCACGCGGTCAGAGTGGTCAGTGGCAGAGCTGCCGCCTCGGCAAAGCTCAGAGACCGGGGTTTGCGGGCAACAAGGCGCTCATCAACCGCCTGGAACTGCGCGTTCGACCCCTGACGATCGACGGAACCAGCATAAAACACCTCGTCACCAATGCCGAACCGGGTCACGCCGGGGCCTACGGCCCGCACGATGCCGGCGGCGTCAAAGCCGAGGATGCGCGGCTCGCCGAGTGGTTCGTTGCGGCGTCTGATTTTCGTATCGACCGGATTCACCGATACGGCGCGGATCTCGACCAGGACATCATGGGCGCGCAGCACGGGATCGGGCGCCTCGATATCGATCAGCGCGTCATCCGCGGTGATCGGCAGAGAATGCGTAAAGGCGACTGCTTTCATGGATTGGCCTTGTTCATAGGGTTTGAGATGTGTGGCGGTCAGGAAATCCGCAGGAGTCCGGGGCCTTCGCGACGCAGCCAGCCTGCCGCCTCTGCGCGGTGTGGTGTCAGGGTCTCGACCAGCGTCCAGAAATCCGGTCCATGGTTCATATGACGCAAATGAGCTGTTTCGTGTGCGACAACATAGTGCTGAACGAAGCGTGGAGCCATGATCAGACGCCAGGAGAACATCATCGTTCCATCGGCGGTGCAACTACCCCACCGGGTCCTGGTATCCTTGATCCGGACCTCACCGGGGCGGGCATGGAACTGTGCCGCCATTCTCCGCGCCATTGCCGAGAATTCGCGAAAGGCCAGATCGCGCAACATGTCGCGCACGCGTCGGGCGAGGAAATCCGGGTGGCCGGAAACCCGTATCACCGGGGTCTCGATCACGGCCCCGCCGCGGGCTCGTACATCGTGCACGATCCTGTGCGGTTGACCGAAAACCGGGATTTCATTTCCGTCCGCGATCACGAGTGCGGGCGGCAGGGAGGCCAGTCGTTCTGCAACCCATGATTCGTGTCCCCGCAGCAGAGCCAGCCCGGCCTGCCGCGATCCGCGCGGCGGCAACGTGATGACGATCCGGCCTGCTTGCGGATCGATACGCAATGCAACCCGCCTCGCCCGTTCGTTTTTCCGCCAGATGATCGTGGTCTGCATGCCGGCGACGACGACGGGCTCAGCCTCTTCTACCGGAGTGATGCTGAACGGCACGAGGGGCATCAGGAAATCCTATTTGTCGTGATGACCGGCTCGCGGCCAGAGAACCGGCCACTCAACGATATGATCCTCCAGATTTTCAACGGATCTTTCTGTTCGCACCCGTCCGGCCACCGATGCGCCGGCCCGACATGTGCTTTCCGGATCGCCCGTGCGCAGTGGATGCCAATCCGGGAGATCGCGCCCCTCGGCAACGAGGCGGTAAGCGCAAGAGGGCGGCAGCCAGTCGATCGTCTCAACGAGCTCGGGCGTCAACGCTGTGCAGTCGGGAACCTTTCGCAGGCGATTTTTATAGTCGAGACACCGTCCCGTCCTCAGGTCAAGCTGATGACAAGAAACATCCGTGAAGGCGAGTTCATTCGTTTCCTCGTCTCTCAACTTGTGCAGGCAACACCGGCCGCAACCATCGCAGAGGGATTCCCATTCCGATTGGGTCATCTCTCCAAGGCGTTTCCGACGCCAGAACGGTTCAACACCGGATTGCGACATGGGTGCAGTCTAGCCCGGACGCGGAAGCCAGAAAAGGATCGGAACGCCAACATTGGTGCCTGGTGCGACAATCAAACGGCATGCGGCGGTGGCCAGCCCTAAAAATTCGCGGGGTTGCGTGCCAAGATCCGCCATGCGTCCCCAAGATCATCCGTTGTGATGTCATCCCCGCGCAGGAATAATCCTTTTGGATAAGGGCTTTAGCCACCGTATCTGGAGAGCATTGCCCGCAGCGGATTGGCGCCGGCATTGTTGACCGCCATGTTGACCACGATCTGGCGCGGGGCGATGGCCTGTCCGTAATATTGCTGGTCGAGTGCCTCATCATTCGAGAAAACAGAGCCTGACAGAGAAATGCCACCGTAAAGCCCGCGCGCCTTGGCAAATGTGACGATATCGGCGCCAAGTGCCGTTCCGGTCGAGCCACCGATCCCTGCGCCGATCGTGGCCACCGAAACGCCGGCATCGGCACCAACCTTGAACTGGCTGCTAAGGAACGCGTTCAGCGCGGTGTCGTTCATCAGCATCATGATGACCTCGGCATCCTGCGCGCCGATCTGAAGACCGAAGCTGCCGCTCCCCATCGTGTAGAAAGCCGGATCAGACCATGAACCACCGGCCGCGCGTGAAACCAGCACGCAGCTTCCGCCTTCCCCGCCAATGAAGAAGCCTGCCTTGAAGATACGCGGACAGACCACCACCGCCTTGGCATTTCGGAGCATCTGGGTGGCCTGCCCGGCCGAAGCGGTCCCCGATCCGAGCATGGTCTCGACCGTGAGGGTTGACCGGTCGACGAGTTCCTGAGCGGCGTTCGGCGAGCCGGCACCCGAAGCGCAGGACGCAAGGGGAACCGTGATCGACAGTGCCGTAACCCCGGCATAGAGCGCCTTTCGCACCTGGCGCCATGCCGTCGTCTTGCGTTCCGTCATTGCTCGTCTCCGCTCTGGACATCTGTTGTCCGGATGTGGCCCGGATCGGGCTGGCGTTCAAATGGAAATTTGTTCATTGACCGTTACGACCCTCCACGCGCTTCCGTGGCGCTCGAGCCGCGTGACCGACAAATTCTCGATGGCGAGGCTCAGGGCCTGGTGCGCCGTAAGGTCCAGTGCATGGGCGATTGCCGCGCGGATGGCGCCACCATGAGACACCGCGACGACATGCTGTCCTTCATGATCGGCGCGCAACCGCTCGAGACCGGCGCCCACCCTTTGGCGTAGCTGGGCGAAACTCTCCCCCTCGGGCGGCTGTTCGTCGCCCCCCACGGGCCAGAACGGGTGCTGCGTGCCTCGTTCAGCGAATTTGTCCATCCGCATGCCTTGCCATGTTCCGAAATCCTGCTCGATGAGGGAGGCTTCCACGCGAGGGGTCACTGGCCCATACCCCGCGCTCATGATTGCTTCCGCAGTCAGGCTCGTGCGCGACAGCGGCGTGACGACCCATTGCGCCGGGCGGGGCAGGACCTGGGCGAGTGCCGCGTAGCGCGGCGCATCCCGCACGCGGCGCAACTCGCAGATCGGGACATCCATCTGGCCATAGAGCAATGCGAGCGCCGCGGGCGTGACGGTCGCATGCCGGATCAGCCAGAACGTCGTCGGGGTCATGTCGGTTTCCGTGGGTTGCGTGAGGGGGGACGAAGAATCATTCGCCGATCGTGACCAGAGCGCCGCTACGGCGGGCCGCCCTGAACTGCAGCGCGAATATCAACCCGGCGCAGCACATCCAGAACAGGTTGAGGCCGGCGGCAATCGCAAGCTGGCCGATATCCGTTTCGTGCCGATAAAGCGCGGTGCGCATGCCGGCGAAGATATGCGCAGCCGGAAGGGCTTCAGCAACCGGCCGGAGCCACGGCGGCAGAACCGAGACCGGGTAAAACACGCAGGCGACCGGGGTGAGTCCGAATGCCAGGGTCCAGGCGAGCGCCTCGGCCGATGCCCCGTAGCGGAACAGGAGGGAAATCACGCCGAGCGCCAGCCACCACCCCATCAGGAAGAGATTGATGATAAACAGGATGAGGACAGGTCCGAACGCGAAGATATTGAATTCGTAAAGAAAAAAGGCGATACCGGCGGCGGGCGTCAGCCCCGCGACCGTGCGCAGGACCGACACGCCGAGAAGTGCCATGATCATTTCGTGCGGCCGTAGCGGGCTGACGAAGACATGGCCGAGATTGCGCGACCAGATTTCCTCCAGAAACGAAATCGTCACCCCCATCTGGGCGCGCAAGGCGACTTCCCAGAGCAGGACGCCGCCGATCAGCGCACTGGCGGTGCGAATCGTCACGTCGGCATGACCCTTCATGACGAATGCAGCCGTAAATCCCCAGATCAGCAATTCCAGGGTCGGCCAGTAGGCAAGTTCGAGAACCCGCGGCCAGGACCGCCGATAGAGGCAGAAATGCCGATAGATCAGCCCCCATATGCGGCGAAGCGGAGCCATCACGATGCAAGCGGCTCCGGATTGCGCGCGATGGCCAGAAACACCTGTTCCAGATCGTCGCGGCCATAGCGCGCGATCAGATCTGTCGGCGGACCACGGTCGACGATTCGTCCTCCCTTCATCATCAGCACCTGCGAGCAGAGTCGCTCGACTTCGGCCATGTTGTGCGATGCAAGCAGAATGGCCGCGCCGGTTTCGTCGCGATATCGCTCGAGAACGCCGCGAACGTAATCCGCTGTATCCGGATCGAGACTGGCTGTCGGCTCGTCGAGCAGCAGCAGTGACGGGCGGTTGATCAGGGCCTTGGCCAGCGCGACCCGGGTTTTTTGTCCCGCAGAAAGCGCTCCCGCCTTGCGCGGGAGGAGCGCCTCGAGGTCGAAATCCCGCGCCAGTTCGCGAATTCTGTTCTCAAGCCGCGGCACATTATAGAGATGGCCGTAGACGCGGAGATTTTCTCCGACGGTCAGCCGCATGGGCAGCGCGACATAGGGTGAGGAATAGTTCATCCGGGCGAGTGCCGCGAACCTGTCCCGCGCCATGTCGTGTCCGAGTATTTCGATCGAGCCTGCGTCCGGCGCCAGAATACCAAGCAGCATCGAAATCGTGGTTGTCTTGCCGGCGCCGTTGCCTCCCAGCAGGCCGCAAGTCGTCCCGGCCGGGAGGCTGAAGCTGACGCTGTCGACGGCGCGAACAGTGCCGAAGCACTTGGTCAGGGTCTTGACGATCACTGCATCCATGAGCGGGGGCGCGATACCGGTTTCAGATTTCCACGGTGGGTTCGCGCTTCAGCACGAACAACCCCTGTTCTCCGAAAAGATTGGCCAGGAGTGGAAAGCGCCGCCAGGGAGCGCGTCGACCCGCCTCGTCGGCCGCAAGCCATTGCTCGACCTGATAGTGGTCCTTCGCGCAGAGATCGAAGAAATCCCGGATTGTGCAAGGGTGGATGTTTGGGGTTTCGTACCACATCCGGTTCCACGTCGTGGTCATCGGCATGCGGCCTGTCGAGAATAGCTGCCAGCGCAGGCTCCAGTGGCCAAAATTCGGAAAGCTGACGATGGCTCTGCTGCCGACGCGCAGCATCTGGCGCAGCACTTCGCGTGGCTGTTCGACGGCCTGGAGCGTGCGCGACAGCACGACATAATCGAACGCGTCGTCGGGGTAATGGATCAGGTCGGTATCCGCATCCCCCTGCATCACGGGCAGGCCATGGGCAACGGCGCGGGTGACCTCGGCCATATCGATCTCGATGCCGCGGGCATCGCACCGCCGGGTCCGGGCGAGAAGGTCGATCAATGCGCCGTCGCCGCAGCCGATATCCAGCACGCGCGAGCCCGGGGGGATCATCCCGGCGATCAGCTCAAGATCGACACGCAGATTCTTCGCGACGAACCGCACCGGTGTTGCCTGGTTCATTGCACCCCCGCGGCCTCGGCTGCGCCGGCGATGAAGCCAGCCACAGTGCGATGGAAATCAGGCTCATCGAGCAGGAAGGCATCGTGCCCCTTGTCGCTCAGGATTTCGACAAAGCTGACATTTGCGGCAACCTGGTTGAGCGCACGCGCCATCGTCCGGCTTTCGGCGGTCGGAAACAACCAGTCGGAACTGAACGAGACCAGCAGGAAACGCGATTTCGTATGGCGAAACGCCGCGGCCAGCGACCCGCCATGGTCAGCAGCGAGATCGAAATAGTCCATGGCCCGGGTGATCACGATGTAGGAATTCGCATCGAACCGGCGCACAAAACTGGATCCCTGATGCTCCAGGTAGCTCTCGACAGCGAAACGCTCTCCGAATAGCGGCGAGGCGAGGGGGGTCTGGCGCTGCAGGCGCCGGCCGAACTTTCGAGTCAGCGCTGCTTCGGAGAGATAGGTGATGTGCGCCGTCATGCGGGCGACAGCGAGCCCGCGCGCCGGGATCACGCCGTGCGCGCGGTAGTGGCCATCATGAAAGTCTGGATCGGTATAGATCGCCTGCCGGCCAACCTCATGGAAGGCGATGTTCTGCGCGGAGTGGTACGGCGCAGTCGCGATCGGAACGGCAGCGAAGACCTGGTCGGGATACAACGACGCCCAGGCCAGGACCTGCATGCCGCCCATCGAGCCGCCGACAACGGCGAAAAGTCGTTCGATTCCCAGCCAGTCGATCAGCTTTTTCTGGGCTCTCACCATGTCCTGAACGGTGATCGCGGGAAAGTCGACCGACCAGGCGTCGTCACTTGCATGGCTCTTGGGGCTGCGGGGGCCTGTCGAGCCCATGCATCCACCCAGAACATTCGCACAGACCACGAAAAAACGCTGTGTGTCGATCGGCTTGCCCGGCCCCACCAGGGCATTCCACCAGCCTGGTTTGCCGGTGAGCGGGTGCTGTTCAGCCACATACTGGTCACCGGTCAGGGCATGGCAGATCAGAACCGCGTTGTCTTTTTGTGCACTGAGTGTGCCATATGTTCTGTATGCGACTTCCAGCCGCTGGAGCGTCACGCCGCAATCCAGAGCTAGGCCATCGGGAAACGATACCTTCTGATGGGGAATATCGGGAAAGGGTGAGTGGTCCATGGCTCGCAGGATATGCGCTCAACCCAAGCATGCGGCAAGGATGGGGCTTGCCGTGTGGCGAGCCTCCTGTATCAGATAGAACCGAATTGAGCTTATTGGAACGCCATGTCTGAAATTCCGCCTGCATCACCTCCTCAGGATACCGCCCCGGAGACGCTTTCCCGGCTCCGCGCCGAAATCGATTCTCTGGACGACCGTATCCACGATATGCTGATGCAGCGCGCCGAGATCATCGAACGCGTGCGCTCGCAAGGCGGCAAGCGCGGCGTGATGATCCGTCCCGGTCGCGAGGCCGCGATCCTGCGCCGGCTGCTCGCGCGGCATCAGGGGGGGCTGCCACCCCACACGATCGTCAGGATCTGGCGAGAGCTCTTTTCCGGTGCCTTGATGATCGAGGGTGGGCTTGTTGTTGCCGTTGCCGACGGTGGGCAGGCCGAATTGGTGGCCCTGGCTCGCGAACATTTCGGGCCGCTGACCTCCATGCGCCGGCATCGCACGCCCTCTCAGGCACTCACAGATATCACCGGTGAAATCGCCCATGCGGCCGTGCTGCCCATACCATCCGATGAGGATGATGATCAGGCGGCATGGTGGGTGGGCCTGATGCATGGCGGATTGCCGCGCCTGTCGATCGTCGCGAAGCTGCCATTCTGGGCGCGGCGCGGTGAGGGAGTGCCCCAGTCGGAAGCTTATGTCGTGTCGTCGTTCGTCCCGGATGCGAGCGGCGACGATAGAAGCTTGATCGGGATCGAGATTGTTCCCGATACCAGCACGGCACGCATTCTCGGGATCCTGCGTGATGCAGGTCTCGATGTCGGTTCGTTGCTGATCCGCCGGATCGCCAGGCGGGAGGCGGCCTACGCGCTGGCGGATGTAGATGGTTATATCTCGCGGGATGATCCGCGGCTCGCGGCCATTTCGGCGTTTCCTGCACCGCCGGTTGCGCTTGGTTCCTATGCGAAGCCTGCCGGCGCGCCGGGCATGATGCGATGACCGGATCGCCCGCCGCTCGGCCCGCCGTATTTTCGGTGCCGCCCTATGTGGGCGGTGAATCTCACTTGCGTGGGGTCAGCCGGGTCATCAAGCTTTCGTCCAATGAAGGGGCCTTTGGACCTCCTCCCGGGGCGATGTCCGCTTTTCAGAGCGTCGCGCCGAAACTCCACAGATACCCTGATGGAGGCGCCGTCGAATTACGGCATGCGATTGGCCGGTTTTTTGATCTCGATCCATCGAGAATTGTATGCGGCAACGGGTCTGACGATCTGATTTCCCTGCTCATCCAGTCCTATGGCGGGCCCGGCACTGAACTGATCATGAGCCGCCATGGATTTCTGATTTACGAGATCGCGGCGCGGCTCGCGGGGATGGAGGTACGCAAGGCGCCGGAGCGCGACCTTACGGCCGATGTCGATGCCCTGCTTGCCGAAGTGACACCGGCCACCCGGCTTGTGTTTCTGGCCAACCCGAATAACCCCACTGGCACGCTCGTGCCATCCGCCGACATTGCGCGCCTGCGTCGTGCGTTGCCATCGCATGTCCTGCTGGTGCTGGATGCGGCCTATGCGGAATATGTCGAAGACAGCGACTATGATCCTGGTAACGGCCTTGTCGACGCGAGCGAAAACACGGTGATGACCCGGACATTTTCCAAGATGTTTGGTCTGGGTGGCCTGAGACTCGGATGGGCGTATGCATCGCCTGCCATCGTCGACGTACTCAACCGGACAAGGATGCCCTTCAACGTCAGCGGTCCTGCTTCGGCTGCGGGAGTTGCCGCGCTGGCCGAGCAAGGGTGGGTTGAACGCAGCCGGTCCCACAACACGCGCGCGCGGGCTGAACTGTCGGCGCGTATCGAGCGGGCGGGGTTCCGCGTGTGGCCCAGCAGCGCGAATTTCGTGCTTGCCGATCTTGAAACGTCCGATCGTGCGGTCGCCGCAGACATGCACCTGCGCAGCCGAGGCATCATTGTCCGGCAAGTGGCGGCTTATGGATTGCCCCAATGCCTCAGAATCACGATCGGGACCGATGATGAATGCGCCGCCGTCGCCGACGCGCTCGACGAATTCGGCCAACGGCATGCCTGAGCCGCTGTTCAACCGCCTCGTATTGCTGGGATTCGGGCTGATCGGATCATCGATTGCGCGGGTCGCCCGCGAGCGTGGGGGTATCGCCCGGACCGTCGTTGCCCATGCGCGCACGCAGGCAACTCTCGATCGGGTTGCTGAACTCGGCATCGCCGATGAATGCGAGATCGACCCGGCGCGCGCCGTGCAGGGGGCCGACTGCGTGATATTTTGCGCACCAGTCGGTGCCTATGCCGCCTTGGCGGAGATCGTGGGTCCTCATCTTGCTCCAGGAGCGATTGTCAGCGATGTCGGATCGACCAAGCAGTCGGTCATCCGTGATATCGGACCGCATCTTCCGGACGGTGTTCATTTCGTGCCGGCCCACCCCATGGCAGGCACAGAATTTTCCGGCCCCGATGCCGGGTTCGCCGATCTGTTCAAGGGTCGATGGTGCCTGCTCACCCCTGCGACCGGAACCGACCAGGACGCGGTCAGCCGCATCAGGTTGTTTTGGGAGCGTGCCGGCGCAATGGTCAGCGTGATGGATGCCGCTCATCACGATCGTGTCGTGGCCATCGTAAGCCATCTGCCCCACCTGATCGCCTTCACGATTTGCGGGACGGCCGATGATCTGGCGGACGAGACCAGAAAGGAAGTTCTGCAGTTCGCGGCTTCCGGTTTCCGGGATTTCACGCGTATCGCAGCGTCAGACCCGACCATGTGGCGAGACGTCTTCCTGAACAATCGGGAGGCTTTGCTGGAAATGCTCGCGCGCTTCACGGAAGACGCGCAGGCCATGGCGCGGGCCGTTCGTTGGGGCGATGCCGCGTACATCGAGGACAAGGTCTTGCGGGGGCGGAAGATCCGGCAGGCTCTGATCGACCTCAATCAGGCCTGATTTCCTACGTTCAAAGCCTGTTTCGTTTGCCATGGCATGCCGGCTTCGCTATCAGGCGCAGCACCCCAGAGACATTGCAGGATAATATGGCGCCTCATCAGCCGCGGCAAAAACGCGGACGCATCATCGACGGCTGGATCGTACTGGACAAGCCACAAGGGATTACCAGTGCTCACGCTGTGGCT
Source organism: Acidocella sp. C78 (assembly GCF_907164655.1). NCBI lineage: Bacteria > Pseudomonadati > Pseudomonadota > Alphaproteobacteria > Acetobacterales > Acidocellaceae > Acidocella > Acidocella sp. C78. The sequence goes on along the minus strand of NZ_CAJQZK010000116.1, from coordinate 30,319 downwards.
CGTATCAAAAGAGCATTGCAGGCCGCGAAAGTCGGTCATGGCGGCACACTCGATCCGCTGGCAACAGGGATTCTGCCGATAGCCCTTGGGCGCGCCACGAAGATGGTGCCCTACGTCATGGATGGCACCAAGCGCTATCGTTTTACCCTTCGTTTCGGTGAAGCCCGTGATACCGACGATGCGGATGGGTCGGTTGTCGCCACATCGACCTTTCGTCCTGAAACCGCTGCAATCGAAGGAGTGCTGGAGAAATTCCGGGGCAATATCATGCAGGTGCCGCCCGCTTTCTCCGCCATCAAGATTGGTGGTGAACGAGCGTATGATCTGGCGCGTGCCGGGTTGGCGCCGGAACTGCCGCCTCGTCCGGCGCAGGTGTCGCGGTTTGAACTGATCGAGCGCCCCGATGCCGATCATGCCATCTTCGAGGTCGAATCGGGAAAAGGCGTCTACATGCGATCGCTCGCGCGCGACGTGGCGCTGGCGGCGAACACCGTTGGACACATCGCCGCGCTGCGCCGCCTTTCCGTTGGCCCGTTCGATGAGGCGGGTGCGATTACGCTGGACAAGATTACCGATTCCGGCGATAGCCCCGGTGCTGATTCGAGTTTCCTGCTTCCTGTCGGGACCGCGCTGGACGACATCCCGGCTCTGGCCCTGAGTGAAGCGGAGGCTGCTGCCCTTGGAAATGGCCAGGCTTTGAGCCTTGTCCAGTTCATGGGGCGGATTCATTCGTCATGTGATCCCAATGGTGGGTTGGCACGGCTGATGACGGGCGGCCGTTTTGTGGCTCTGGGCAGGCTGAGTGATGGCCTGCTCAAGCCCGAACGTGTGCTTTAACTTTAGAAACAGGAGTATACCCGATGTCGATTACACCGGATCGCCGGCAGGAACTGATTGGCGAATACGCAAAAAAGCCCAGCGACACTGGCAGCCCGGAAGTGCAGGTTGCGCTTTTGACCGAGCGGATCGTCAATCTTACCGAGCACCTGAAGACGCATGCGAAGGATTTCCACTCGCGCCGCGGTCTTCTGATGCTTGTCGGTCGTCGCCGTCGCCTTCTGGATTACGTCAAACGCCAGGATGTCAAGCGTTACGAAGCTCTGATTGGCCGTCTCGGCCTGCGACGCTGAGCTGACGGACCGACGAACGCCAAATCGTTACACCGATCTCATCCTCCGCCCGCCGATTATGCTTGATCGGCGGGCGCGAATGGCCAAAATAAGATTAAAGACGGCATTCCGCCGCCTGACGAGGAGTAGCAAGCAATCATGGCTATGGGTCCTGACATGCGTTCCTATCGCAGCGCATCGGTTGCGGCAGGTACAGGCGTTCTGGACGAAGGTCTGCGGGCGTATATGCTGCGGGTCTATAATTGGATGGCGTCTGGCCTTCTGCTCACGGCGATCGTCTCCTACGCAATCGCAAATACCGGCCTTGTCAACGCCTTTTACCCCCTTGTCGCGGCACCTGGCGGTGCAATGGTGCGACAGCCTGGCGTTCTGGCCTATATCAGCATTTTCGCGCCGCTTGGGTTCATGCTCATAATGTCGTTTGGCGTGAACAAGCTCAGCACCGTGCAGGCCCAGGGATTGTTTTGGGCATTCTGCGCCGTGATGGGTGCGAGTTTGACCAACATCTTTCTTGTCTATACCGGCCAGTCAATCCTGACGACGTTCTTCGTTACAGCGGTGACCTTTGGCAGCATGAGCCTTTACGGCTACACGACACGTAATGATCTGACCAAATTTGGTAGTTTTCTGGTAATGGGGGTCATTGGATTGCTGGTCGCCATGATCGTCAATATTTTCCTGCATTCGCCAGTTGTGCAGTTCGCGATCAGTGCGATCGGCGTTCTTATATTCACTGGCCTTGCCGCGTACGATACGCAGAGAATCAAGGCAGATTACATCCAGTACGGTTATCGCTTCGGTGAAGGCGTAGCGGCGAAACGCAGTGTATATGATGCACTTCAGCTATATTTGAATTTTATCAACCTGTTCCTGTTTCTCTTGCAGTTCATGGGTAATCGCAAAAACTGAATTACATATTCAGCAACACGTAAACAGGCTTTGGGCAAACTCCAAAGCCTGTTTCTATTGGTACGAAATATCAGAGTATCATCCGATCAGATGAATTTACCGGATCGGATAAAAATGCTCAGATTTTTCAATGATAAGGTGCACTGTATCCGGTCCCGGAGGATCGTGCAGTCCTCTATTTCTCCTCAGCCGTTCTCGTAAAAGCCCGCTTCGATCAACTCAACAACCGCAGCGAGGGCTTCTTTCGCGTCCCACCCTTCCGCCGCAATCTCGACGGTTGAACCAAGCCCGGCGCCCAGCATCATCAATCCCATGATCGACTGCGCGGATACGGTTTGTCCATCCCGCGACACTTCCAGTGCGGCACTGAATTTTTCTGCGAGAGTCACGAGTTTCGCAGCCGCTCGGGCATGAAGCCCGCGGGTATTGGGTATGGTGACAGTTTGAGTCAGCCGGATAGGCAGTTGATCTGTATTCATCCGCAGGCGCGTTTCGGAGTAGATGGGTGGAGAATGTCTGATCCGCAGGCAATATATTTCCGGCCGGCTTCTTCAGCACAGTGAACTGCGTCAGACAGATTGTATGAGCCGCGTATTTTTGCAAGCTTTACGAGCATCGGAAGATTTACGCCAGCGATGACTTCGACGTCATCACGCTCAAGCATACTCATGGCAAGGTTGCATGGCGTGCCGCCAAACATATCCGTCAGCACGACGACACCGTCGCCGGCATCGACCTCAGAAACCCGTTCTGCAATTTCCTTCCGTTGCGTCTCTATATCAGCATCGGCCTCAACCGAAACTGTCGCGATATTGCGCTGAGGGCCAACGACATGTTCCAGGGCGTCCCGCAACGCGACTCCAAGATTGCCGTGACTCACCAAAACCATGCCGATCATTGTTCAACTCCGGGAATCGGCGGGATGGCAACATTGCCACTGGCGTTCTGGCGGCGGGCATGAACGGCTCTGATATCCAGATTTCGATGCTCGATGAGCACGCCCCATCCCCGGTCGCTCAGCCTTGTTCCAAGCATCTCGACAAACGAAACGGAGCGATGCTTTCCGCCCGTACAACCAATTGCAATCATAACGTATTTCTTGCCCTCGCGAACAAAACGCGGCAACAGGAATTCAATCAGGCCGCCGACCCGCTCGTAGAACTCGGGGAAATCAGGATCTTCGGAGATATAGGTTCTCACGGCGGGGTCAAGCCCGGTCTTTTCCCGCAGGTCGGGTATGTAATGCGGATTCCTGAGGAATCGTACGTCAATCACAAGGTCGGCTTCCTGAGGCAGCCCGGAGGGAAAGCCAAATGACACCAGGGTGATGGTCATCCCCGGCCCGCCAAGGCCAAACCTCTGCTCGATGATCTGACGCAGACCGGTCAATGATAATTGTGATGTATCTATGACCCAGTCAGCTTGGTTCCGAAGAGGCAGTGTCAGAGCCTGTTCTGCGTCGATTCCTTCCGTCACCCTGCCGGTCAGCGCCAGAGGATGGCGTCTTCTGGTTTCACTGAACCGGCGTTGTAAGGCTTCAGGGCTGGCGGTGAGGAACAGCAATTCCGGGTGGATAGAGTCGTTCGAGCGCAGGCGATTGATCGTGGATAGAACATCCTCGACGGAAAAATCTCTCGTGCGGCTGTCGATCCCAACAGCGAGAGGCCTGTCTCCGCGCGCGAGGGTTTCCACCATTGCCAGAGGCGGATTGTCTACCGCCTCATAGCCGATATCTTCCAGCGCTCGTAACCCTGAATTACGGCCTGCGCCGGACAGTCCGGTTACAATGATCAACCGGTTGGGTTGATCTCTCATGATACAAAGCATCCACAAATCTGTTCACGACGCCCAACGAGAGCGTCGAGCGCCCATTGAACCTTGATAGGCGCCGAATCCAGATGCGGATCGATGAAAATTTCTGGAATGTTAAGCTCGGTGTTGTTTTTGGGATATGGCAACCGCTCTTGTCCGGTCCCGAGCCGCACAGCCAAACGTAGGCGGGCCGTTCTGATTGCGGGCACCTTGAAGATCCCTACGCCCCATAATTCTATCATACCCGCAAGGGTGGGTGGCGCCGATGCAAATTCACCGTCTATGTGAACCTGATCGTCGGCAACGAGCAGAAATCCCCGATTAAGAAGTCTCAGCAGCAAGTCGGATTTGCCAGACCCCGAGGGGCCCAGCAACAATACGCCGTCATCATTCAACGCCGCACACGATCCATATAAAATCATCTTGAATCAAGTGTGACAAGTTTTCGGCAAAAGCGAAAGGGAGCCTTTTGACGTGACGCAAGGGCACGTATTTCGATGAAAAAACAACCAATGGTTGTTTGTTTTGCTATCGGTAGCTTCCGATCAGAAATACGCTCGATATGCACATTTGTAAAAATGTTACCCATATTTTATTTAACATATTGATAAATATAAAATTTTTGTAAAATATAATATGTATCGAATCAACATGGTCGGTTGCGGCCTCACCCGAGGCGTTGCCTATAAATATGCATAAGCCGTAACGTTGGTGAAACGCTTCAGAAAGCGGATCTAGGCGATTATGCTTTCTAATCGTATGGCGATAAGACCATGCTGGACGAAAACAGGAATTGCCATGTCGGTTGGTTTCCAAGATTGCTGTCATAGTGACAGGGCGCCTCAAGCGCTCACTACTTATTTCTTGAGTCCGCTAGATTTTTATCTAAACGATCGAATGAATTTTAAATCATTTAATAATAATTATTATTATAATTTAAATATTGAAAAATAATATATTAATTATTTGTTTTTTTGATATGATTTTGGTGGTGTTTCTTTGGTAGGGTCATGAATCATAATTTGTTTTTATTCACTCCGAGATAAAATTGGCGGGACAAATACAGGAAAATTTGCCTGTTCTGGTAGGTCGATCTTCGCTGTTTGCAGGGCGCCACAATCGCTCCAATATCCTTGCCATCAAGGGGATGACCATTTTACGTGTCAAATGCATGTAACGGTATCTTGGCGTCGCAACGCCCAAATCCACAGGTGTCGCTTTTCGGGAGCAGAAGGATCGCAAGATGTGGATACAATTTGTAACGGGCGGTTTCAGGCCTACTAAACTCGGGGATCATAGATGAGAATATTGGTTGTTGAAGATGATAAGGACGTTGGCGGTTTTGTGGTAAAAGGTCTCCGAGAGGCCGGGCATACTGTTGAGCATGCTGATAATGGCCGTGACGGCTTGTTCATGGCTGCGTCCGAGAATTTTGATGCCATTATTCTGGACCGAATGCTCCCTGGAGGGATCGACGGACTACGTCTGCTCGAAACGCTTCGCGCGCAGGACAATGCAACGCCCGTCCTGTTTCTGTCGGCGCTGGGTGAGGTGGACGACCGCGTGAAGGGTCTCAAGGCGGGGGGCGACGATTATCTCACCAAGCCATTCGCGTTTGCGGAATTGCTGGCGCGTGTCGAGGCAATGGCGCGGCGCGGCAAAGGCGAGGGACCGTCGACCCGTCTGACGGTGGGAGATCTCGAAATGGATCTGCTGTCCCGTGGCGTGAAACGAGCTGGCCAGAAGATAGATCTTCAGCCGCGTGAGTTCCGCCTGCTCGAATACCTGATGCGCCATGCCGGCCAGGTCGTCACGCGAACCATGCTTCTCGAGGGCGTTTGGGATTATCACTTCGATCCGCAGACCAACGTGATCGACGTGCATATTTCCCGGCTGCGCCAGAAGATCGACAAACCGTTCGATCTGCCGTTGCTCCACACGGTGCGTAACGCCGGCTACATGCTTCGCGTCGAGGAACCCTGAGGCCCGTCTGTGGGAAGGTCTCTATCCGATACGGCAGAGGGGCAGGATCCGCCTCGCCCGCGGGTCGTGCAGAACCGACTCCTGCGGTCGGCGGGAGTCCGTTTTGCTGTATTTTATGCTCTCGTCTTCGGCATATCAGCCATCGTGCTGGCGGGCTCACTCTATTATTCGACGATCGGTTTGCTGGGGCGGCAGACGCATGAGGCTATTCGTGTGGATGCCCGCAGCCTTGCCACACATTTCGAGGCCGGTGGCCTGACGGCTCTGGTCATTACATTGGATAGCCGGATCAGCGAGGACATAAACGATCACGCCATCTATCTGCTGGTGGATCCCCTTGGCAATCGGATTGCCGGCAACATGAGCCGGTGGCCGCAGGGCATCACTACCGCGCATGTCTGGTATCAGGTGCCGCTTGAACGGGGCGGACGAAAATCGACGGCATTGATTCGATATTACGAACTTCCAGGCGGCTTTCAGCTGCTTGTCGGCCGGGATGTCAGCACGCGGGCGCAGTTGCGCCGGATTTTGCGGGACGGTCTTCTCTGGGCGCTGGCGGCCATGGCGTTTCTGGGGGTTCTCGGCGCCATCGTTATTCGCGGCCTGTTCAAGCGCTCGCTTGCGGACATATCCGGCATCACCCGTGCGATTGCACGTGGGGATCTTACCCGGCGGGTGCGCCGCTCGGGAAACGGCGACGAGTTCGACGAACTCGCGGAAACGATCAACGACATGCTCGACCGGATCGCGAAGCTGATGGACGGCGTGCGCGAGGTTTCCAATGCAATTGCGCACGACCTTCGTACGCCGATTACCCGGGCGCGCACGCGCCTTGAGGACGCAGCATCGCATGCCCGGACCAGTGAGGAACTGAGAAACGCGGTCGAGCGGGCAACGCTCGATCTCGACGGGATCGTCAACGTCTTTCAGGCATTGTTGCGCATTGCCGAAATCGAGGCGGGCGCCAGACGATCCGCGTTCAGGGACATCGATCTTGCTCCTGTTCTTGAGGATCTCGCCGAATTCTTTGACGCTCTGGCGGATGAACGCGGCATCTCGATTCTTCGAAACTGGCCGAAATCAATCCCGCTTTTCGGCGATCGTGACATGCTGCAGCAAGCAGTCGCCAATTTGCTCGACAACGCGATCAAGTTTTCCAGCCAGGCAGACAAGGTAACGATTTCCGCTCACGCCGGCGGTGGACGTGTTGAAATCATTGTCGCCGATCACGGGCCTGGCATTCCCGAGGCTGATCTATCCCGTGCCACGGAGCGTTTTTATCGCGCGGAATCGGCACGCTCCACGCCGGGATCGGGGCTGGGCCTCGCACTCGTCTCGGCGATCGCTCAGTTGCACGGCGGCACCTTGTTGCTGGAAGACAATCAGCCCGGGTTGCGGGCCCGTCTTGTCCTTGCGCAGAAAGACGAAACCCGCCCCGCCGCCGGGCAACCCGAAGCTGCCGCGTCAATGGCGGGATAGTTTGGCAAGTCTTCCAGATGCAGTGCTCTATGATATTGATAATTATAGCATCTTTACCCGATCAGATGACTCCACCTGATCGGATGATGTTCTAACCGTGCCCGGTAGAAAAGGCCATCGGTAGCCAGAATGCCAAGGCTGCCAATGTCGCCAGCAGAACCGGCGGGGTAATCAGGATGCCGACGCGCATGTAGTCTCCCCAGCCGATCCGCACCCCCTTGCCGGCAAGGACGTGCAGCCAGAGCAGTGTCGCAAGGCTGCCGATCGGAGTGAGCTTGGGGCCGAGATCGCAACCGATGACATTGGCATAGATCATCGCGTCGCGAATCGCGGCGGGGGCATGGACATGCGCGATGGCCAGCGCGCCCACCAGCACGCTCGGCATATTGTTCATTACCGAGGAGAGCAAGGCTGCGAGAATGCCGGTGCCGAGCGAGGCGGCCCAGATTCCGTTCGCGGCGAAGATCCGTAGCAAAGCGGCGAGATGGCCGGTCAGCCCGGCATTACGCAGCCCGTAGACGACCATATACATGCCAAGACTGAAAATCACGACCTGCCAGGGCGCGCCATGCAATACGCGCCTGATGTCGATCACGCGGCGTCCGCCGACGGGCCAGCGCGCGGCGAGTGCGAGCAGCGCGAGCGCGCCGGCGATCGTGACGTAGGAGACAGGGACGCCGAGCGGGGCGGTGATGAAATAGGCCGCAAGCAACACAACCAACACCGGCCACGCGGCGCGGAAAACAACGTGGTCGTGGATCGCGTGCGCCGGGGTTTCGAGCTCGGCAAGATCATAGCGCCGGTTCGCGGCGGCGCCGTAGCGCAGCATCAGCACAGCGAGGGTCGTCGCGAGGGCGACGAGATCGACCGGGACCATCACCAATGCGTAGCGGGTAAAGCCAATTCCGAAGAAATTGGCACTGACGATGTTGACGAGGTTGGATATGACGAGCGGCAGGCTTGTCGTATCGGCGACGAAGCCGGTTGCGATGATGAAGGCGAGCGCCGCCGCGGGAGGGAATTCGAGGCTGGCGAGAACCGCCATGACGATCGGCGTCAGCAGCAGGGCGGCGCCGTCATTGGCAAAGATCGCCGAGATCACGAAACCGAGCAGCACGACCAGAGGCAGGAGCAATCGCCCGCGTCCCCGTCCCCAGCGGGCGACATGCAGCGCCGCCCAGCGAAAGAATCCAGCCTCGTCGAGAAGCAATGAAATCACGATCAGCGCGACAAAGGTGAAGGTCGCGTTCCAGACGATGTGCCAGACGGTAGGGATGTTCCGCCAGTGGACGATGCCGAGCGCGAGATCGACCGCTGCGCCAGCCATGGCGCTCCAGCCGATGCCGAGACCGCGGGGTTGCCAGATGACGAGCACGAGTGTGGCGATGAAGATCGCGAAGGCGAGCATGATGTTGCTTCCGGCTGAAGGACGGGAGGGTCAAGGCTGGTGCCGGTCGCCTTCCTTGGCGAAGGCGCCCCGTTGGGGGGCGGGCAGAATATCGAGCACGGTTTCCGACGGGCGGCAGAGACGCACGCCGCGGTCGGTCACCACGATCGGCCGGTTGATCAGGATCGGATGCGCCATCATCGCATCCAGCAGTGCCTCGTCAGTCAGCGTATCGTCATCGAGGCCGAGTTCAGCATAGGGCGTACCCTTTTCGCGCAGCACGGCGCGCACGGAGACACCCATGCGCGCGATCAAGTCACGCAATTCTTCGCGGCTTGGCGGCGTTTGCAGGTATTCGATCACGTTCGGCTCGATTCCCGCATTGCGGATGAAGCCGAGGACGTTGCGTGACGTGCCGCAGGCGGGATTATGATAAATCGTAACACTCACAATACTGATCCTTGTCGGTCTACGGGCAGGTTGAGATTTGTGGCCGATCCCCAAGCGGGAATGAGCCATGGGCTGTTCATCGGCCCGTCATGGGCCTTGTCGCGCCGCCATGGGGCTGGGATCGCACAATGCAGGATAGATGGTGGAACCCCGACCACAGCAGTTTTTCGCGAGATAAGACACAAGGTCGTTCATGGCGGAAAAATCGGCTGCGTAGATCACGTTGCGGCTTACGCGCCGTTGCGTGATCAGGTCAGCTCGGGCCAGGGCCTGGACATGAAATGTCAGGGAGGACGGCATAAGATCGAGGCGCTCGGCGATTTCGCCTGCGGCTAGCCCGCCCGGTCCTGCTTCAACCAACAGACGATAGGTGGCAAGCCGATGTTCATGTGCAAGGGCGGAGAGGGCGGTCACCATCCAGGCGATATCGCGGCCAGCCCGGCTTTGTTCCGATTTTTCCATAAATATCGAAATATCATATGATAGCATAATTGCAAGGCGGGTTGCGTAGACGCAATTCGGCAGGCTCGCAGTTTGACGATTGTCCCGACACGCGCTTGGTAGTGTTCAACAACATGATGCAAACGCAAGAATGGAAAGGAAACGAAATGCCCAACCCGCGCTGGCGTCATCGTCCCGAGGGGTCGAACTGGGGAGATTTCGGGCCGGATGACCAGAATGGCCGTCTCAACCTCATTACGGCGGAAAAGGTAAGGCAGGGGCTTGCGGAGGCGCATGAGGGGCTTGTTTTCTGCCTCAGCCTACCGCTCGATTATCCGGGGGGTAGCCTGCTCAACGAACGGCGCCACCCGCCGGTTCTGCGGCCAACCTTGCGGGGAGATCGGCCGAATTTCAATTGCACGCTGACGGGTCCGGAACGTATGCGAACCGATGTGTTCAATGACGATCTGGCGATCATCCATCTGCAATACTCGACGCAGTGGGATGCCCTGTCTCATGTCGGCGGCCTCTTCGACGTCGATGGAGACGGGATTCTGGAGAAGGTTTTCTACAACGGCTTTCGCGCCGGGGAGCACATTATCGGACCTGAGGATGGCAGGGATGCTGGCATTCAGCCCACGATGAGGCGGCAAAGCACATCGAATGCCGGGGCGCTCGGAATCGAGCGCATGGCCAGTCGTGGGGTGCAGGGGCGCGGCGTTATGATCGACTTGCGGGCGCATTACGGCGATGCCCGCACACTGGTCGGCTACGATGAACTCATGCGGGTGATCGAGGCCGATCGTGTCGAAGTCGAAACCGGAGACATGGTCTGCCTGCATACAGGCTTCGCCCAGCATCTCCTCGAGATGGACCGCAAGCCGGATGGGTCGATCCTTCATGGAGCCTGTGCGGTTCTGAATGGCCGTGATGCCCGGTTGCTGAACTGGATCACGGCAAGTGGCCTCGCCGTCCTGATTGCCGATAATTACGCCGTCGAAGCCTTCCCGGCGCAGCCTGGAGCCGATGAATGCTGTTCGGTTTTGCCGATCCATGAACATTGTCTGTTCAAGAACGGCATTCATCTCGGCGAGCTATGGCATCTGACACCTCTCGCGGATTGGCTGCGCTCGAACAGGCGCTCGAGGTTCCTGCTGACCGCGCCACCTCTGCGGCTGCCAGGTGCGGTCGGCTCGCCGGTGACGCCGATTGCGACGGTATGAAATTTGATGCCAACAGATCGTGCATCCGCCGTACCCGTCGCCGAAAGCGCTGGCAATCAAACTCTGTGGCAGGCTGGTGCCGGGTGAGGGATTTGAACCCCCGACCTTCGGTTTACAAAACCGCTGCACTACCGCTGTGCTAACCCGGCACGGTACCGTCTGATTACCCTGCCCGGCTGCCAGACTCAACATGCGGCGCCGCTGATCCAGTGGGAAGCGTTGATTGTTCAGCTCCCGCCGAGATAGTCGATCGCCGCGTCGACGCCGCCGCGGGCATGCGGCACGCGGGCGAGGCGTAGCGCCATCTCGACCACGCCGAGCGTGCCCAGAAGCATGGGTTCATTCAGATCGCCCATATGGCCGATGCGGAACACCTTGCCGCCAAGCGGATCGAGGCCAGCGCCAAGCGAAACGTTGAACCGGTCATAGGCGATCCTGCGCACGGCCTCGGCGTCGTGGCCCTCGGGCATGTGGATCGCCGTTACAGAATCCGACCGCCTTGCCTGTTCGGTGCAGAAGAAGGCCACACCCTGGTTGCCGCTCCAGACCGAAACCGCTCGCCGCGTCGCTTCCGCGAGGCGACGATGGCGGCGCCACACCGCCTCGATCCCTTCAGCCTCGATGAGCCGGACGGATTCCAGAAGTCCGCAAATTGGGGCGATGGGCACGGTCCCGGTGAAGCTGCGGTGCCGGCGCGCCATCATCCTGGTCCAGTCGAAATAGAACCGCGTCAGCCGTGCCCCGGCATGGGCGGCAAGCGCCTTGTCGCTCACCGCGGTGAAGGCGAGGCCCGCTGGCAGCATCAGCCCCTTCTGGCTGCCGCCCACCACAGCGTCGATTCCCCAGTCGGCCAAGCGGAATTCGAACGAGCCGAAGGAGGAGATGGTGTCGACAAGAAGCAGCGCCGGATGGCTCGCCGCGTCCAGCGCGGCGCGGATCTCGTGTAGCGGCAGCGCCACGCCGGTCGAGGTTTCGTTATGGACGATACAGATTGCCTTAATTTCGTGCGCCGAATCGGCAGCGAGTCGGTCGGCGATGGCGCCAATATCGGGGCCGCGCCGCCAGTCGGCTTCCGGCATCTCGACCTCAAGGCCGAGCGTGCGCGCCATGGCTCCCCACACACGGGAGAAATACCCGGCCTCCGGCATCAGAATCCGATCGCCCGGGGAGAACAGGTTCTGTAGCGTTGCCTCCCAGGCGCCGTGACCGCTGGAGGTGTAGATGAACACCTCGCCGGTCGTGAACAGCAACCGTTTCAGCCCTGCCACCGCGCGGTCATAGATCTCGATGAAATCGGCGCTCATGAAATCGGTCGTCGGCCGGTCCATGGCCCGCAGCACGGGATCGGGAATGTTGGTCGGGCCGGGATTCGCGAAGAACAGACGGCCTGGCTTGCGGGGGGTATCGGTGGTCATCGGTCCTCGGTTCCTTCGGCAATGGCGGATATGGGTTTCAACGTCCGCGGTCCGCCGCACGGATCATTTCAGACGCAGGGCCAGATGATGGTTCGTGGAACGATCGGGCGGATCGGAAACGCAGCGACATCCATTCGATATAGCGCGCATGGAGTTGGGGCCATACCTGTTCCCTCCGCGTGGCTCTTTTCTGGATGCCGTCGCCGAGGGGCCGGTATGCGGGGAACGCCAGAGAAGGATTACCCGAGCACGGATTGCAGGAATTCCCGGGTGCGCTCTTCCCGCGGTTCGCCGAAAATTTCCTCCGGCGCGCCCTGCTCGGCGATGCGGCCCTGGTCGAAGAAACAGACGCGGTCGGAGATTTCGCGGGCGAAGCGCATTTCGTGGGTGACCATCAGCATGGTCAGGTCGTGCTCATGCGCGAGGTCGCGGATGACGTTCAGCACCTCGCCGACGAGCTGCGGATCGAGCGCCGAGGTCGGTTCGTCGAACAGGATCACCCGCGGGCGCATGGCGAGGGCGCGGGCGATCGCGACGCGCTGTTTCTGGCCGCCGGAGAGCTGGCGTGGATAGGCGTCCTTCTTGTCGGCGAGGCCGACGAGGTCGAGCAGGCCGGTCGCCCGTTCGATCGCTTCCTCCTTCGGGATTTTCAGCACGGCGACTGGCGCCTCGATGATGTTGCGCAGCACCGTCATGTGCGGGAACAGGTTGAAGCCTTGGAACACCATGCCGACCCGGGTGCGGATCTCGCGCAGATGCCGTGGCGAGGCCTTGAACGGCCCCTTGCCGCCGGGTTCATGATAGGAAATCCCGTCAAGCTCGACCCGACCTTGCTGGAACGGCTCCAGCGTCATCAGGATGCGCAGCACGGTGGACTTGCCGGAGCCGGATGGGCCGATCAGCGTCACCTTCTCGCCGGGGGCGACGTGGAAGTCGAAATCGTCGAGCACGGTCAGAGGGCCGAATCGCTTCGTCACCTTCTCGAAACGGATGATCTCGTCCGGGGCCGTGCCGGGTTCGGCGGGCGGGCTCATCGCAATGGAACTCCTTCCTTGGGCAGCACCCGGTCGAGCCGGTTGACGGCGGTGCTGGCGATCACCGTCAGCAGCAGGAACAGGGCGCCGACGATGGTCAGCGGGATGAGGTAGCGATAGGTGCGGTCGCCGATGATCTGGGCGAGGTTGAGCATTTCCATCACCGTCACGGTCGAGAGTACTGGCGTGTCCTTGATCATCGAGACGAGGTAGTTGCCGAGTGCCGGGATGATGCGCGGGATCGCCTGCGGCAGGATGATGGTGCGGTAGAGCCGCGCGCGGGAGAGGTTCAGCGCCGTCGCCGCCTCGATCTGGCCGCGATCGACCGCTTCGAGCCCGGCGCGGTAGACCTCGGACGTGTAGGCGCTGTACTGCACGCCGAGGGCGAGCACGCCGGTGAACAGGGCGGGCAGGGTAACGCCGTATTTCGGCAGCACGTAATAGAGGAAAAAGAGCTGCACGAGCAGCGGCGTGTCGCGGAGGAATTCGATGGCCACCGCGGTGGGCCAGGCGATGATCCGCAGCGGCACCCGCCGCAGCAGGGCGAGGACGAGGCCGAGCAGCAGGGCGACCAGGAAGCCGAGGATGGTCGCCTCCACCGTAATCTTCATGCCGATCAGCAGGATCGGCAGGATCGAGATCGCGAAGGCGAGCGGGCTGTGGAGATCCCAGTGGATGCCGTAGATCATGCGTGCGCCCCCCGTGACGGGGCGAGATGGCGGCGGCTCCAGCGCTCGATCAGGCGGCTCAGCGCCGTCAGCACCAGCGCCATGCCGAAATACATCAGCAGGGTCAGCGTGTAGATCGGCGTGCTGGCGAGGGTGAGGTTGCGCAGCGCGTCGGCATGGAAGGTGAGGTCGCTGATGGTGATCAGCGAGACCAGCGAGGTGTCCTTCAGGTTCTGGATCGCGAGATTGCCGAAGGGCGGCATCATCTCGGCGAGGGCCTGGGGCATGATGATCCGCCAGAGCGCCTGGCGGCGGGTGAAGTTGAGCGCGGTCGAGGCTTCCCACTGCTCGCGCGGGACGGCGTTGATCGCGCCGCGCACGACCTCGGCGCCATAGGCGCCGATATTCAGCGAGAGGGCGAGCACGCCGCTGGCCATCGGCGGCAGCGAGGGGCCGAGCAGGGGCAACGCGTAGTAGAGCCAGAACATCTGCACCAGCAGCGAGGTGCCGCGGAAGATCTCGATATAGACGGCGGCGGTGACGCGGACGGCGCGGCTGCGCGAGACGCGGCCGAGACCGGCGACGAAGGACAGGGCCGCGCCCAGCACCGTCGAATACGCCGTGATCTCGGCCGTGATCCACGCGCCGCGCGCGAGCGGGGCGATGAAGCCGGTCCAGTGCATCAGGTCCGCTCCGCCGCGCCGGTCGTCACGCCTTGCAGCGATCCGCCGTGGTCATCTGGCGGGCGGCTTCGACGTCCTGCTTCGTCAGGCCGTATTTCATCAGCGTGTGGGCCCAGGCGTCGGTTTTCTTGTAGGCGTCGAGCGCCTTGTCGAAGGCGGTAAGGAGGGAGGTCTCGTTCTTGCGGAAGCTGAAGGCGCCGTAGCTGCGGACCGAGTGGCCGTCGACCATCGGCTGGGTGAAGGGGGCGGCGGGCTCGACGGCCTTGCTGTGGCGGGCGAGGCGGGCGACGGTGAGGCCGGTCGCGGCGTAGGCGGCGACGCGGCCATCGGCCACGGCGGAGAGCGCGTCGGCATTGGCGCTGAGATTGACGATCTGGCTGTCATGGATGCCGACGGCATGGGCGAAGCGGAGTTCGTCGGCGCCGCTGACAAGTGCCAGTTTCTTGTCGCGGTGCTTGAGGAACCAGTCATAGCCGTGAATGCCGTGCGGATTGCCGGCCTTGACCAGCAGGCCCTCGCCATAGCTCGAATTGATCGCCGAGAAGGCGACCTGGGTGCAGCGCGCCGGCAGGACGTTCTGGCTGGCGGCGACCATGTCGAACCGGCGGGCCTTGAGGCCGGGGATCAGCGAGCCGAAGGGGGTGACGACCCATTGCTGGCGGTGGATGCCGATTTCACCGAGGACGTGTTTCGCGACGTCGGGGGCGATGCCGTGGGCCTGGCCGTCGGCGTTCATGAAGCCGTAAGGCACCTCGTTGGCGATGGCGATGCGGATGAAGCCGCGGCGGCGGATGCCCTCGAGCACGGTTGCCGCCTCGGCCTCGCCGCCGAGGGTTGCGGCGGTCATGCCGGCGCCGAACAGGGTGAGCGCGCCGCGCCGCGTTGTTGAAAATGTCATGTTTCCCTCCTCTTCCTCTCGCTCTCGAACAATCAATCCGGGTCCGCCACGTGTTTGCGGGTGGTAAAGAGTAGTGATTCAAATCTGGTAATGAAACCCGCTTTGGGCAGATTTTGCCGAGAGGGCTGCCGCGATCATGAAAATACTCATGAAAAATAATGGGAAATTCGTAAAATCAAATTTTTGAATGAATCTGGACAAGGCGAGGGGATGAGGTCGTGGTGATTGGCGGAGGCTTTTGGGGTTGGCATCATGATCTGCCTGATTTAAGGTCCAACAGATATTTTGCTTGCGTCAATCTGGGAGGCGGTGACGGATTATCTGGCCGCGCGCTTGTCGTGATTGTTTTATTTCGAAATCGTAACGAAAAGGGCGCGATGGTGCGGCGCGCGTCAGGCGCCGTTTCGGCGGTTCCGGCGGGCGGGGGGCGGATGCGCGAGCCGCGCGGCGGCATCGGGACCGGAGGCGGGAACGGGTTGTGCGGCGTATGGTGACGGCACGGCGGCTCGTGCCGGTACGGGATCGGGCGCGGGATCAGGCGCGGGATCGGGGCGTTTGGGGCGGCGCAGCGCCGGCGGCGGGCGCAGGCCGAGGATGTGGCAGAGCGGGCGCAGGGCGCGCCCGGCGGCCGGTGAGGCGGCGGCCAGGGCGAGGATTTCGGGGTCGTTCAGCAAGTGGCGGATCTGGCCGGCGGCGGCGGGGATGAGGGTGCCGAGCCAGCCGAGGCGGCGCGGCAGCGGATGCGGGTGCGACGGGGACGGATGGCGGGCGGGTGCGGGATGGCGCGCGCGCGGGGCGCTGCGGGCCGTCCAGCGCCGCGGCGAGACGGTCGGCGAGGTGGCGCAGGCGCGTCCAGATCAGGATCACCAAGGGGCCGGCGATGCTGCGTCGGTGACCCTCCGCGGCCACGCGGTCGTACAGCGTCGCGAGGATCGCGTGGAAGCGGCTGCCGGGGCTGGGGAGGGGGACGGCGCTGGCTGTGCCCCAAAGGACCACGGCGGCCGGGGGGTGGGCAAGGGCGGCGGTGTCGTCAGGCGGCGCTCGCGCGCGGGTGCGAGGGGGTGGTGGCGATGAAGCGGTAGGTGGCGGCGATGCCGGCGCCGCGCTGGGCCGGGTGCGCGAGATCGGTATAGCGGAAAACCTGCATGATGCCGGCGGCCACATAGGGGTCGATGAACATCGTATCGCGCGGCGGGTCGGCATAGTCGCCGAGCCAGACGAAGGTGGGGATCGAGAGCATGGCGGATGCGGTCTTGAAGGCGCTGTCGCTGCCGATCATCAGGTCGCATTGTGCGACATGGGCGAGGGAGTCGCTGATCTCGGCGCAGCAGACGGCGGTGAGATTGTCGCGTGGCGCAAGGCCGTAACTCTCGATTTCCGCCGCGGTGCCGAAGAGAAGCAGATCGGCGTCGAGCGGGAGAAGCGCGTCGAGGATCGCGGGCGGCAGGGTTTTCGGCGGGATGCCCCACTGGCGCTGCAGGGCGACGGCATAGGCCGAGCCGCCGAGATGGATGCCGATGGTGCGGCGCGTGCCGTCTAAGCGCGCCGGCGCGGGGGGAAAGGGATTGGCGGCGAAATAGTGCGCGCGCGGGCAGATCATGTGCGGACCGAGCACGTCGAGATGCTCGATGATGCGGCGGCGGGACGCTTCATCGTTGAAATGGAAGATGGTCTCGACCTCGATGCCGAGGCCCGAGAACAGCGCTTCGGCGCCGCGCTGGTGGGTGGCGACGATGAGGCGCGCCCCCCTTGCCGCCGGTTGGAGGAGAACCGGCAGGCATTGCAGGAAATCGCCGATCCCGCCTTCGAGGAACAGGAACGGGCTGGCGGTGTGGTTCGACATGCGCCCAGGGTATCACCCTGCGCTTAATTTTTGCGTAACGGCTTCGGTGTGCGAGGGTTGGCGCGTTGCGCGGGTGGCCGGGCCGGAGTCGGATGGAGCGGAAGAATGGCGAAGGGATACTGGATCGCGAGCGTCGATGTCAGCGACGCCGAGGCCTATGCGGCCTATGTGCGGGAGAACGCGGTGGCGTTCGCGAAATATGGCGCGCGGTTCCTGGTGCGCGGCGGGGCGGCGCAGGCGGTCGAGGGCGGGATGCGGTCGCGGATCGTGGTGCTGGAATTCCCCGACCACGCGGCGGCGCTGGCCTGCTATCACTCGCCCGAATACGCGAGGGCGAAGGCGCTGCGCGACGGGGCGTCGGTCGCCGATGTGGTGGTGGTCGAGGGGTATGACGGGGCGCAGCCCGGCGCGGCCTGAGCGCGGGCGGATGCGCGCCCCGCTTGCCGCGCTGGCGCTGGCCTGGCTGCCGCTGGCGGCGGCGCGGGCGCGGGTGGTGCGGCTGGACACGGCGCTCGGGCCGGAGCGTGTGCTGGTGCTGCGCCCGGCGCATCCGCGCGCGACGCTGGTGATACTGCCGGGCGGGACCTGCGCGGCCACCGGCATGGGCCGGGCTTCGCCGCGATTGTCGCCGGGCTGGTGCGGCTCGTGCGGCGGCGGGGAGCCTCGCCGGGGTGGTGCTCACCGAGACCCGGGTTCGCGGTCATGAGGCAGACGTGAGGAAAGTCTGTCTATTTTCCGATGGATTTTCGATGCGGAATCGGAGCGTGTATCTATGAGGCGGCCTTGGCCTGCGGCGGCTCGATGACTGTGAGCAGCTTCTTTGGCTTTGATATTCCAAGATTTTTCAGGATCTCGGCAGCTTCGGGGCTGATTTTCGTGCGCTGAACAATAGTCCGGCCGGCGATCTGATAGCGGACCGCCTTGAGGCCGGCCAGGATGTGGGCGATCCGCGCCCAGGGAAGGCCGCAGCGCAACTCCGCCGAGCGCTGTATCTGCAGGGCAAGGACGCAGAGCCGGACATGCGCCTCGATCCGGCGCGGGCTCCAGTGATACATCGGCCGGACCTCGAGCCCGGTCTGCTTCATCCGCCGGAAGCAGGCTTCGATGATGGTCCCGCCTTTGTAGCCGAGGGCGACGTCCTCGGTGGACAGCGTGTCGTCGTTGGTGATCACGACGAACTTGCCGTCGAAGCGGGCGGCATGGGCGATCTTTCCGGAATCCAGATGCGGCCTGCCGGCCGCATCCGTGCTCAGAGCCCGAATCTGAATGGTAGTGCGACTATCGGTGACGGGCGATTTTTCGTGTGAGCAGGCGGATATGGGCGAGGAAGAGCCATGCGGTGGCGCTGGTAACGGTGGCCTCGAAATCCCTTGCGAGACGTCGGCATCTGCCGAGCCAGGCGAAGGTTCTTTCTACCACCCAGCGCCGCGGCAGGAGTTCAAACCCGCTCGCGGCGTCGGAGCGCTTTACGATCTGTATGGTCCATTTGCCGATTTTGGCGAGGCGTCCATTGAGTTTAGGACCGGCATAACCGCCGTCAGCGAATATGTGCCGCAACCAGGGATACAGGGATTTGACGGATTTGAGCACGTCGGGCGCCCCGTCGCGGTCCTGAATACCGGCATGATGAACGACGGCACCGACGAGGTGGCCGATTGTATCTGTGATGATGTGGCGCTTGCGGCCCTTGATCTTCTTTCCGGCATCGAACCCGCGCGGCCCGCCGGCTTCGGTGGTCTTGACCGACTGACTGTCGATCACACCGGCTGTGGGCGAAGCCTCGCGTCCGGCCATTTCCCGCGCCTGCATGACTAGGACGTGATTGATGCGATCGAACGTGCCGTCACGACAGAAGCGGTAGAAATACCCCTGCACGGTGGTGAACGGAGCGAATTCCTTCGGGATCTGGCGCCACTGACAGCCGGTTGCCAGCATGTAGAAGATGGCCTCCACAATCCTTCGAAGCGCCACCCTTCGGGGTCGGCCTCGATGCTGCGGAGCGGGCATGAACGGCTCGATCATGGCCCATTCAGCGTCGGTGAGGTCGCTTGCGTAGCGCAATCCGGCCCGGCAATATCGTCGCCGAGCGATTTCAGTCCAGGTCATCGTGTCTCCGTCCGTCTTCGCAAACGAACTGAATCACAACTTACTGAAATCGCTCAACTATCTTTTTCGGTCCGGCTCTCAGGTAGCGGCCGTAGCGGCGCGAGGTGAGCAGTGCGCAGGCGGCCTTGGGATGCTCGGCATCACGTGCGGCGAGCAACGCCAGTTCGGCGCGCAGGCCGGCCAGAACCTCGTCGCGATGCTGGCGCTGCCGCTCGGCTTCCTCAGGGTTCAGGCAAAGAACGTAACGCTTGCGCCGCTCACCGTCGCCGACCACGACCTCCTTGGCCTGAAGATTGTCGGCAACCTTCCGATAGCGCCCCGGTCGGGTCAGAACCGCCTCATCCACATCGCGCAGCCGGCGCATCGGCACCGCCAGGATGTAGTGGCCGAGCCCCTTGCTCAGCGCCATCAGATTGTCCGCCGAATACATGCCAGCGTCGCCGACGAACAGGCAGCGCCCAAGGTTCCAGGCGCGCAGATCCTCCTTGATCCTCGCCACCGTCGCGACATCGGCGGTGTCGCCCGGCAGCACCCAGGAGCGAACCGGCATGCCGTCCCGTGTCACCGCCATGGCGATGATCACCTGCGGCTGATTGTCGCGTCCTTCCTTGCTGTGGCCGCGCCGGCGCAGCGGGGCGAACAGCCGCCCGGCCCAGACTTGCTCGGTCTCGTCGGCCTCGTCGATCTCGAAATAGGCCGTCGTGGTGTCATAGAAGATCAGATCGACATCGAGGCGGAACAGGTCGGCGGCCCGCAGGAACACCGCCCGCTCGATCGCGTCGGCCCAGACCGCCAGAACATCGAGGGCGCGGTAGAGGTGGTCGACCGTCAAATCAGTCGCCTCCGGCAGCCAGGCAGTGTCGGTGAGCCACCGCTCCGCGCAGGCACGCTTCGAGCCTGGATCATCGAGCCGGTTCGCCGCCATCGCGAACAACGCCGCCTCATGCGGAGCGGTGAGCTCCGCCTTGCTCAGGCAATCCCTGACCGCCGGGCCGATGCCGAGTTCCTCCCACAGATGCCGCGCTGTCAGCGGAATGCCGAACTCGAAGGCGGCGTCGATCTCGATATCGGGCGGCGCGGTGCCTGCCGGCGCGCCATCACCGACCTGCTCGTCATCGCCCAGCACACGGTTGATGCTGCGCACCAGCCGCTCGAGAGCGGCGCGATCGAGTTGATCCGCACGGCCGAAACTGTGGATCACCTGGGTCTCCGACCGCTTGCTGTCGGTGTTCCAGACGTTCTCCGCGAGCCCATAGTAGCGGACCGTGGAGCCGTCGCGGTTCCGGCGCTGGGTGACACGCAGATACATGCCTATCGAATAGCGTATCTCGTCAGGTTATAAAAGACACAAGGCCGAGAGTCGTGTGTCTATGTGTTGGCGCAGATTCCGCCCACTCCACGATCATTCAATCCAACCAATTCAACCACTTGCCCAAGCCACACACAGCCAAATGTGCCTCATGACCGCGAACACGGGCGAGACGGCGTCGGTGCCGGGCCGGCTCAGCCGGATGACGGTGTTCGACGCCGATCCGGCCGCGGTGCGGCCGCCGGTGCTGATCGTCGCCAACCGGGACGACCGCTGCCCGGTCGCGCCGCCTGGACAGCCGCCGGCGATCGCGCGGGCGCTGGATGGGGCATCGTCGGTGACGGTACGAATGGTCGCGGGCGGGACGGCGGGAGACTGGCCTTGCGGTTCGCTCGGCCCGCACGGGTATCTCGGGATCGAGGGGCGGGTCGAGACGGTGATTGCCGGGTGGATCGGGGCGCTGCACCTCGAAAAAGAAAAAGGCGGTGCCTAAGCACCGCCAAGTTTAGGGAGGAAACGTCCTGAGATTTTTCTAGCACGGCAGCGGGATTTGTGAGTTGTTTTTGTTGCAGCGCAGCATTGCCGTGATCCGCGTGCCGCGCGTGGCTTGAGGCGCCGGGTCAGAGCTCGCGGGCGAGGGCGGCGCGGGCGGCGGCGGTGGCGTTGACGCAGTCGGGGCTGGCCGCGAGATCGCCTGGATTGGCGGCGCAGGCGGCGAGCGCGGCCTGGCGGGCGGCGGCGTGGCCGGCGAACCAGGGGACGTCGTGCGTCGCCGCCGCATGGGCCGCCGGTGCGGCGAGGGCGAGGATGAGCGAAAGCAGGATCTTGCGAGTCATGGTCTTGGTCCTTGCGTGGTGGTCTGCCCCCGATGTGCGCCCGCGCGCGGCGGCGCGGTAGGCGCGGGGGCTGCAAAAGACCCTTGCCGGGACGGCACGGATGCGCACATCCGGCGGGCTGGGATCAGGAAGATTCGGGGGCGATGCGGCGGGCGCGCAGGCGGCGGATGCGGCGGGCATCGGCGTCGAGGACCAGGAACTCGATGCCGGCGGGGTGGGAGATGATCTCGCCGCGGGTGGGCACGCGGCCGGCGAGGGTGAAGACGAGGCCGCCCACCGTGTCGAGATCGGCTTCCTTTTCCTCGTCGGTCAGGAAGTCGCCGAACCGGGCGGTGAAATCCTCGACCGGGAGGCGGGCGTTGAGATCGACCGCGCCGTCGTCACGGTCGATCATCAGCGGGCCCTCGATCTCGTCGTGCTCGTCGTCGATGTCGCCGACGATGGTCTCGACGAGGTCCTCGATGGTGACGAGGCCGTCAACGCCGCCATATTCGTCGATGACGAGGGCGAGATGGGTGCGGCGCTGGCGCATCTGCAGCAGCAGGTCGAGCACCGGGATCTGGGGCGCGACCATCAGCGGGCGGCGGAGGATGGCGCGGAGCGAGAAGGATTCGGGACGGCCGGTGTAGCCGACCACGTCCTTGATGTGGACCATGCCGAGAATGTCGTCGAGATGCTCGCCGAAGACGGGCATGCGGGAATGGCCCTCGCGGCGGATCTGGTCGATCGCCTGGTCCAGCGTGACGTCGGCGCGCATGGCGACGATGTCGGCGCGGGGGATCATCACGTCGTCGGCGGTGATGCCGCGCAGGCGGAGCACGTTGGCGATCAGTGCGCGTTCCTGGCGGTCGAGCCCGGTGCCGCCCTCATCGCCGCCGGCTTCCTCGGCGGCTTCCTCCATCAGCTCGCCGATCTGCCGGCGCAGGTCGGGCTGCTCGCGCATCTTGCTGAGCAGGCGGGAGAACCAGCTGCCGCTCATCGGCGCATCCTCCGGCTTCGCCGATGAATTTTTTCGCTTCGGCGCGCAGCCGCCACGCCAGCCCTGCGCGCGGTCATATTTTGGCGCGCAGCCGCCACACCAGCCCTGCGCGCGGTCATGACGCGTATTTCCACGGGTTGGGCACGCGGAGGCGGTGCAGCAGGCGGGTTTCGAGGCGTTCCATGCGGCGGGCCTCGCCGGCTTCGTGGTGGTCCTCGCCGGCGAGGTGGAGCGCGCCGTGGACAACGAGATGGGCGAGGTGGTGCGCGGGGCGGCGGCGAGCGGCGCGGGCCTCGCGCAGGACGACGCCGAGGGCGAGGATGATCTCCGGCGGCATCTCGTAGGTGAGGACGTTGGTGGGCTTGTTGCGGCCGCGGTCGCGCGCGTTCAGCGCCTTCACCGTGCGGTTGTCGGCCAGGATGACGGGGCAGGCGGCGCCGGCGGCTTCGAGCGCGCGGGCGACCACGCGCTCGGCGTCCGGCACGAAGCGGCGCCAGCGGGGCTCAGAAATGTGGATGAGCCCCCGCAGCGCGGCGCCGCGGGGGAGGCTACTTGGAGGCTCGTTCACAGATCCCGCGCGCGCTCGCGCTGCGCCTCCGAGCGATGGTCGTAGGCCTCGACGATGCGGGCGACCAGCGGGTGGCGCACCACGTCGCCGGCATTGAAGCGGGTGACGCCGATGCCCGATACGCCTTCCAGCGTCTCCAGCGCGTCGGCCAGGCCCGAGCGGCTGCCGGGCGGCAGGTCGATCTGCGAGAGGTCGCCGGTGATGACCATGCGGGTGCCCTCGCCCATGCGGGTGAGGAACATCTTCATCTGCGCCGGGGTGGTGTTCTGCGCCTCGTCGAGGATGACGAAGGCATGGGCGAGGGTGCGGCCGCGCATGAAGGCGAGCGGGGCGATCTCGATCTCGCCGGCGGCCATGCGGCGGGCCATGACCTCGCCGGGCATCATGTCCTGCAGCGCGTCGTAGAGCGGGCGGAGATAGGGGTCGACCTTTTCCTTCATGTCGCCGGGCAGGAAGCCGAGGCGCTCGCCGGCCTCGACCGCGGGGCGGGAGAGGACGATGCGGTCGACCCGGCCGGAGGTGAGCATGGCGACGGCCTGGGCGACGGCGAGATAGGTCTTGCCGGTGCCGGCGGGGCCGATGCCGAAGACCATTTCGTGGCGGGAGAGCTCCTCGATATAGGCGGCCTGGCCGGGGCTGCGCGGGCCGACCACGCCCTTGCGGGTGCGGATCGCCGGCAGGTCGGACAGCGGCAGGCGGGGCTCGGCGGCGGGATCGACCAGGCGGGCGGCGGCATCGACCTCGGCGCCGGAGATCTGTTCGCCGCGGGCGAGACGGTCGTAGAGCGACGACAGGGCGGTTTCGGCGGCGACGACCTGGTCGGGCTCGCCCGAGATCGACACCCGGTTGCCGCGGCAGGCGAGCCGGACATGCAGGCGCTTTTCAAGGCGGGCGAGGTTGCGGTCGTGATCGCCGAGCAGGATGGAGAGCAACCCGTTGTCGTTGAAGGTGAGGGTGCGGGACAGCCTGGGCGGCTGGGATGTGACGATCTGGCTCAAGCGGCGATCTGCTCCTGTGTGAGACTGGCCATGAGAGAATTGGGGTTGGACTGCACGATTTTCACCGTGCGGAGAGTCCCGGGCGCTATGTCGGCATCGTCGACGACGACGGGTTGCAGGTAGGGCGAGCGGCCGGCGGACTGGCCGGGATGGCGGCCGGAGCCGGTGAAGAGGACCTCGAAGCTGCGGCCGACCTGGGCGCGGTTGAATTCGTGCTGCTGGTCGCGCAGCACGGCCTGGAGTTCCTGCAGGCGGGCATCCTTCACCGCCTCGTCGATCTGGTCGGCGGCGTCGGCGGCGGGGGTGCCGGGGCGGCGGGAATATTTGAAGCTGTAAGCCAGGGCAAAGCCGGTTTCGCGGACGAGCCGCATGGTCGCGGCAAAATCGGCGTCGGTCTCGCCGGGGAAGCCGACGATGAAATCCGACGACAGCGCGATGTCCGGCCGGGCCGCGCGCAGCTCGCCGGCGATGCGGCGGAACAGGTCCGCCCCGTGGCGGCGGTTCATGCGGGCGAGGACCGCATCCGAGCCAGACTGCACCGGCAGGTGCAGGAAGGGCATGAGTTTCGGATTGTCGCGATGGGCGGCGATCAGGGCGGCATCCATGTCGCGCGGGTGGGAGGTGGTGTAGCGCAGCCGGGCAAGGCCGTCGATGTCGGCGAGTTCGGCGAGCAGGCGGGCGAGGGGCCAGGTGCTGCCGTCCGGCGCTTCGCCATGCCAGGCGTTGACGTTCTGGCCGAGCAAGGCGATTTCGCGCGCCCCGCCGGCGACGAGGCGACGGGCCTCGGCGAGGATGGCGGCGGCCGGGCGGCTGGCCTCGGCGCCGCGCGTGTAGGGGACGACGCAGAAGGTGCAGAACTTGTCGCAGCCTTCCTGAATGGCGAGGAAGGCGATCGGGCCCTGGCTGGCCTGGTCCTCGGGCAGCAGGTCGAATTTCTGCGCCGCGGGGAAATCGGTGTCGATCACGGCGCGGCGCTTCTGCTCGATCTCGGCGATCAGCTCGGGCAGGCGGTGATAGGCCTGCGAGCCGACCACGAGATCCACATGCGGGGCGCGGGCGAGGATTTCCGCGCCCTCGGCCTGGGCGACGCAGCCGGCGACGGCGATCATCATCGCGCCGCCGCGGGATTCCTTCAGCGCGCGCAGGCGGCCGAGCTCGGAGAACAGTTTTTCCGAGGCGCGCTCGCGGATGTGGCAGGTGTTGAGGATCACCATGTCCGCGTCCTGGGTGGCGACCTGTTGGTAGCCGAGCGGGCGGAGGACGTCCGCCATGCGTCCACTGTCGTAGACGTTCATCTGGCAGCCCCAAGTGGTGATGTGCAGCGTGCGGCGGGAGGCGGTCTCGGTCATTCCAGTACATCCGGGCAAGGGTTTGCCCTGTGGATGTGCCGGGACGCCGGGCGGGTCAAGCGCGTGAGAATGAGATTGCTCCCGATTCCATGATCATAACTATCGCAGATCGTGGGGCGGCACTGTCAAGCGGATTCCGGTTATGCTTTCGTGAAGGGGCCGGGAAAGCGACCCTGGCGGATTGCGGCGGCGCGGGCGGCGATCTGCCGTTCGAGGCTCGCGGTCAGTGCCTTGCGACCGCCGTCGATCTCGATCGGGTCGTCGAGCACGATGGTGGCGCGCCAGTCGTGCCGACCAAGTTCGGCATAGTGCGAGGCGATGTCCATGTCGCCATACCAGGCGATGCGGGGGCGGTTGCGGCGGCAGACAGGCAGCGAATCCATTCGGTCGTAGACGATGGTGACGGGCTGGATCAGCGGCGGCGGGTCGGTTTCGGCCAGCGCGAGGAAGCTGGAGCGGAAGGGCAGCACCCGCGCGCCGTCCGACGTGGTGCCCTCGGGAAAGAGGATCAGGCTGTCGCCGGCGGCGAGGCGCTCGGCGAGTTCGGCGCGCTCGCGCCCGGCGCCGGTGCGCGCACGGCTGACGAAGATGGTGCGCCCGGCACGGGCGACGGCGCTGATGCCCGGCCAGCGCCCGACATCCGCCTTGGCGATGAAGCAGCCCGGCAGCACCGCGCCGAGGGCGACGATGTCGAGCCAGGAGGTGTGGTTGGAGACGAATAGGACAGGACGAGTCTCGGTTTCGGCCAGCCGGCCGATGACCTGGATCTGAAGGCCGAGGATGCGTGCTACGCCGCCCCAGTAGCGCAGCGGCAGCGCCCGCTTGGCGCGGCCGTGCCGGCGGATCAGCACGAGCTGGACCGGCAGCAGCGCCATTGTCCAGGCCAGCACGGCCGCGAGCCGGACATACATGCGCGCGCCGAAGATTTTTTTCACCATGGGACGCCGCCGTGGCGCGCCGCCGCGGCGTGTGGCGCGATGACATCGCATCTGGCGCACCCGTTCATGGCGCGGCGCCGCGCAGCATCATGCGCAGATCGGCGAGGATAGGGGCAGGGTCGGCGCCAAGTTCGTCGCGCAGCAGGTCGGCCCAGTCACCGATATCCTCGACTTTCGTGGGGTTGTCGCGCAGCAGTTCGCGTTTGATGAACGGATAGCCCGACAGAAGCAGGTGGCGCCAGAGATCGGAGGTGGGGTTCAGCGGGCGGCGGCGGGCAATGGCGTCGCGCAGACGCAGGATGTGCAGCCACCGGGTGAGGTCGTGCGGGTCGGCGCGCCCGCCGGGCTCGATGTCGAGATAGGGGGCGAGCTGGTCGCGGGTGATCTGCCGGGTCAGCGCCTCGTAGGACCAGAGTGCGGCGACGCGCAGACCGCCGCGGATCATCGCCTGGGTCAGCCCGACCTCGTATTTGCCGATTACATAGGCTTTCGACGGCGCCGGAATCACGCCGGACCAGAAGCTGCGGAAGGCGGGGCTGCGGATCGCGCGCGGGCCGAAGGCAACGAAATAGGACTGCAGGTGATAGCGGCGCTGCCAGCTCTCGGTCAGGCCCCAGACATCGGCTTCGTCGTAGTCGAGCCGGAGCAGCATCGAATCGATCGGGCGGACCGGACCGAAAATGCTGTCATTGGCGATGATGATCTCCTCAGTTCCGGCCTGCGGGAGATCGAGCGTTTCGATTGCGTCGCGCCAGCCGCCGAAATCGTAGCCGATGTTGCGGCGGACGAGAATGCCGGCGCAGAGGGCGAGCAGCCGGACCTCGGCGATGGGGTCGAGTTCGCCGGCATTGGTGACGAAGACGACCGAGCGGCCGGAGGCGGCGAGCTGGCCGATATAGTCGAACAGCGCCTCGCGCACCCGTCCACCGCGGTCCCAGTGCAGGAAAAGAACGACGCGCGGGCCGAGGGCGATGCCCTGGTCCGGCTTGCGGACGATGACCTGGTGCGGGTTGCGCAGCCGGCCAAGCACGGCGGCAACGCTCATCGTGGCAAGATTGCAGGCGTCGCTAAGGATGCGCCAGGCGGCGCGGAGAAGCTGGGCGGTGTTCATGGCGCGGGCGGGGCCAGTTCGGTCCTGAGGCTGTCGGGAGCGCCGTCATAGCGCGAGAGCATGGCGCGGCCCAGAGCGGTGGCTTCGGCAGCACGGCCTGTGCGGTGCAAGGCGATCATCTCGCCGCGCAGCGCTTCCCAGAATAGCGGCGGCGCGGCGTCGCCCCCCGCGAGATCGGCGGTGAAACCGCGGCGAACGGCCGCGAAGGCAAGTTCGGCGCGGTGCGGGCGGGCGGGCTCCTGAAGTTCGAGCAGGCCGAGGGCGAAGCCGGCGCCGCGCAGCGTCGCGTTTGCCGCCGGGGCAAAGCCGGCGAAGGCAGGTTCGATGCGCCGGCGCAGCAGCGATGCCACCGCGAAATCTCCTGCACTCACCGCCTGGGTGAAGCTGACCAGCGCAAGGCTGGCTATGCGCTCGGCCGACGCGCCCTCGGATTCAAGCCGGTCCAGAAGAAGAGTAAAATTGACAATGTCGCCCGTGGCGGCGGCGCAGCCCGCCCTGGCGGCGAGCAATTCGATCCGCGCAGGCGGGGCGAGGGCGGTCTCGTTCACTGGGCGATCAGGCGGATGGCTTCGTCGGGCCGGTTGAGGTGGAGCAGGCGGAGCGCGCCCTGAACCAGAGCATCACTGCTTGCGGCGTGATCGAGATGTGGCAGACCGTCGAGCAGGGTGGGCAGTACGGCGGGATCGCCGGCGACCAGGGTGAGGGCGATCAGGGCGATCGCGGCGTCGTGCCCGTCGGCATCGTCTGTCGCGGCCCAGTCGACGATCGGGGCGGATTCGGCGAGGGTAACGGCCTCGTCGTAGCGGGCGCGGTTGACCAAGGTGACGAAGGCACCGAGCGTGATCTGCCGGCGTCGCTCGGGTGAAACCTCCACCGAGGCGATGCGGGCGGGGGCGTGGGCCGGATCGCCAATGACGAGGTCGAGAATGGCAAGGCCGCTGACCGCTGCGATGCGCGGGGATCGGCCGACTTGCCGGTGACGGCGAGCGCCTCCAGGTCGGCCGCTTCGGCATAGCGGGCGGCGTCGGCGTAGCGGCCGTTGTTCACCAGCCGGCAAAACCCATCGATGACCATTTCCCGTCGCGTGGCATCATCAAGCGCAAGGCCGGACAGGCGGGATGGAATATCAGCAGGATCGCCGGTCGCAAGATCAAGCAAGGCGAGGGCGCGGCGGGTGTCGCGTCCGATCGCGTCTTCGCGGGCAACGGCGTGGCTGACGATGTTCTCGGCATCGGCCATCGCTACCGCCTCGTCGTGGCGGCCGTCAGCGACGAGGCGGGTGAAGGCGGTGAGCACCGCCTCGATCCGGCGCCGCGGGTCGATCCCCAGCGGGCGGAGCAGGAGCGGAATTTCAGCCGGGTCGGCATGGCGCTCGATGGCGCCGGCGAGGGCATTGGAAGCGTCGGTGCCGAGCGCGTCGGTGCGGCCGGCGCAGAGCGGCGCGGCACGGTGAAGCAGCGGGACGAGGGCGGTCTCCTCGCCGTCATTCGACAGGCGGACGAGGGCACCAAGCAGGAGGGCGTGCCGGGGCTTGAGGGGGCGTCGGCGCCGAGGCGATCGGCGATCGCGAGGGCGTGGCGCGGATCGCCGCCGGGCCGAGGGCGAGCTGGCCGAGCACGATCAGCGCGTCCCGCCGGGTGACGGGCGGCAGGTCGGGGCCGGGTTCGGCGAGGCCTTCCGCCTGCATCAGCGCGTGAGCGAGGTCCTCCGCGCCGGCATTCACCAGCTCGATCACGCCGCGCCAGAGCACGTCGCGCCGTTCGGCCTCGGGCGCCTCGCGGGTGGCGAGGTGTGCGAAGCGGCCGAGGGTTTCGGGGGCGGCGAGGCGGGCGGCCTCGAGCGCGGCTTCGGCGGCGGCGCGGAAGGCGAGCTGGGTGGCCAGCGCGTCGTTCAGGGTGAGGCGGGCAAGGGCTTCGTGCAGGGCGGCGGCGGCATCGCCGGCGAGGGCGAAGACGGCGCTGGCGCGCGGCCGCGTGGCGGGGCGGCGCGCAGGCGGCTGGCCTCGGCGTGCAGGATCATGCCGAGATTTAGCGGCATGACCTCGTTCAGCCGGGCAAGGGGCATGGTCATCCAGTCCGCCGGGATGGTCTGCAGCGCGTCGGGCTCAAAGCCGTAGCGGGCGCGGATGGCGGGCCAGAGGCCGGATCGTGCGGCGGCAGCGGCCGGCCAGTCGAGATCGATCGCCGCCTCGAACAGGGCGCGGGCGGCGAAGCCGAGGCCGGGATCGGAGACCGGATCGAGGCGCGGGCCCGTTCGGCGAGCCAGGTGCGGAAGCGCGGGCGCTGGCGGCGTCATCCTCGGCCAACGCGCCGCGGGTGGCGCCGGCATAGGCGACCAGAGTGAGCCCTCGTGGGCAACGCGGACATTGGCGAAGCCGGCGGATTCGAGCAGGCGGCGCAGACTCGCCTCGGTCTGGAAGACCATGTGGATGCCGGGGCGAGGAGCTGGGCGAGGTCGCTTTCCGGCGTTGCGCGGTCGATCGCCGCGCCGTCGGGCGTGGTGAGCAGGAGAATGCCATCCGGCGCCAGGCGGGCGCGCAGTTCGGCGATCAAGGCTGCGGGCCGCTGGACGTGCTCGATCACCTCGGTCGCGGCGATGACGTCCCAAGGTTTGGCGTCGGGTTCAGCATCGGGCAGGGCGTCGGGGAAATAGCCGTCGATGATGTCGAGCCCAAGATCGGCGGCACCGACGCGGGCCATCGGCGAGGGGTCGATGCCAAGGCAGGTCCAGCCCATCGCGTGGCGGGCGAAGTCGAGGCCGAAACCGTAGC
>NZ_CAJQZK010000115.1:0-9488 GCF_907164655.1 Acidocella sp. C78 | reverse complement strand
GCGGGCTGGATCAGGCGTCTCGCCGGCCATGCGCCGGGCTTCGGCAGCCCGAGCGTGGGCGCCGGTTTTGGCTGGGTGGTCGAGCTCGATGCGGCCAATCCGATGTCGTTTCCGGTGAAGCGCACGGCGCTCGGCCGGCTGCCCCGCGCGGGCGTTGCCTGCGGCCTCGCCGCCGATGGCAGCGCCGTGGTCTTCATGAGCGAGGACGGCCCGATGGGACGCCCTGTTCCGCTTCAAGGGTGCTGCGCCAGCCGGCGCCGGCGAGGGCGCGCTGGATGCCGGGACGCTCGCCGTCGCGGCGATCGACGGGTCGCATATCGTCTGGCACGATCTGCCTGAAGGCTTGCCCACGCTGACCGCGACGGCTTCGGCCGGGCATCGCGAGTCCGGGTTCGACGCGCCGGCCGGCATGGCGATCGGCGCGGACGGCACGCTCTACCTGGCCTGCCGCGGCAATCCGGGGCGGGGGATCAGCCAGATCAACCCGCTCAATCCGCGCGCCGGCAATGGCGCCGGCCATCTGCTCGCCTTTGCGCCCGAGGGCGGCGATCTGGCGGCCCGTCGGTTTGCCGGGCGGGTTGTGCTGCTGGGCGGCAATCCGGCGCATGATTCGTCCTCGCGCTATGCGCCGGGTTCGACGGCCTGGCTGCGGGCGCCATCGACCCTGGATTTCGATGGGCGCGGCCGGCTGCTGATCGGCACCGACCAGCGCGGCGCCGTGACCGACACGGCGGACGGGCTGTTCGCGATGCGCCCGCATGGCGGGCTCCATCTGCTCTACAGCGCGCCGGTGGGCGGGGCGGTGGGCGGCGCCGCTGCCGATCCGCACGGGAAGACGCTGTTCACCGTGGCGCGGCATCCCGGTGCGACGCGGCAGGCGGATTTCGCCCATCCGGCGACGCGCTGGCCGACGGTGCAGCCCGGCATGCCGCCGCAGACCACGATGGTGTCGCTCACCCCGGGCTGACCCTGTCCGGCCGGTGCGCCTGAAGCCATGATGCTGACGATCACGACGAGGAGGGCAGGATGCTGAACACGACCGGGACCGTAAGGCTGAACGACCCGACGCTGCTGCGGGAAGCCAATTACATCGATGGCGCGTGGGTGCAGGCGGAGAGTGGCCGGACGCTCGATGTCCTGAATCCGGCGACGGGCGATCTGGTGGGCCGCGTGCCGGCGATGGGCGAGGCGGAGACCCGCCGCGCGATCGAGGCGGCTGGCCGCGCCCTGGCCGGCTGGCGGGCGATGCTGGCGAAGGAGCGTGCCGCGATCCTGCGCCGCCTGTTCGAGCTGATGATGGCCAATCAGGACGATCTCGGCGCGATCATGACGGCCGAGCAGGGCAAGCCGCTGGCCGAGGCGAAGGGCGAGATCGCCTATGCCGCCGGGTTCATCGAGTGGTTCGCCGAGGAGGGCAAGCGGATTTACGGCGACACGATTCCGCAGAACGCCCCCGGCCGGCGGATCATTGTGCAGAAGCAGCCGATCGGCGTGTTTGCCGCGGTGACGCCGTGGAACTTCCCCGCGGCGATGATCACCCGCAAGGCCGGGCCGGGCTGGGCCGCGGGCTGCACCGGGGTGATCCGCCCGGCGAGCCAGACCCCGTTCTCGGCGCTTGCCATCGCCGTTCTCGCCGAGCGCGCGGGCATGCCGGCCGGCGTGTGCAACATCATCACCGGCCCGTCGGGCCGATGGGGGCCGAACTCACCTCGAACCCGATCGTGCGGAAATTCTCCTTCACCGGCAGCACCGAGGTTGGCGCGAAGCTGCTCGCCCAGTGCGCGCCGACGATCAAGAAGACGTCGATGGAACTGGGCGGCAACGCGCCGTTCATCGTGTTTGACGACGCCGATCTCGATGCCGCGGTGAAGGGCGCGATCGATTCCAAATTCCGCAATGCCGGGCAGACCTGCGTGTGCGCCAACCGCATCCTGGTGCAGGATGGCGTGTTCGAGGCGTTCGCGGCGAAGCTGAAGGTCGCGGTCGAGGCGCTGAAGGTCGGCAACGGCATGGAAGCCGGCGTGACGCAAGGGCCGCTGATCAACCGCGAGGCCGTCGAGAAGGTGGAGGCGCACATCGCCGATGCGGTCGCCGGCGGCGCGCGGATCGTGACCGGCGGCCGGCGCCACGAACGGGGCGGCAATTTCTTTACCCCGACCGTGATCGCCGATGTGAAGCGCGACGCGCTGATCTTCAGCGAGGAAACCTTCGGCCCGGTTGCCCCGCTGTTCCGCTTCAGCACCGAGGCGGAGGCGATCGCCATGGCGAACGACACCGAGTTCGGCCTCGCCAGCTATTTCTACGCGCGCGATGTGGGGCGCATCTTCCGCGTCGCCGAGGCGCTGGAATACGGCATCGTCGGCATCAACGAAGGCCTGATCTCGACCGAGGTGGCTCCCTTCGGCGGCGTCAAATCATCGGGTCTTGGGCGCGAGGGATCGAAATACGGGATCGAGGACTATCTCGAGATCAAGTATCTGGCGCTCGGCGGCCTGGGCGGCTAAACCGGCGCTGTCAGGATGGGTGGCCGAGTGGTTTAAGGCAGCGGTCTTGAAAACCGCCATACGTGAAAGCGTATCGTGGGTTCGAATCCCACCCCATCCGCCATCCCTACATCCGGCACTGTTTGGTACCATCCCCTAAAATCTTTGATTTTTCGCCGATAATTCAGATTTCCGTCCGCCTCCGTCCATCCCGATTTGCCCGAATCCAGAGTTTCCACGTGGGTGAATTTGTGGGTAAGATTCGGATACGGCCCGGGTCGTTCACAAGCTGTCGCCGCTCAAGGTCGCCAAGCTTACCGCCCCCGGCCTGTATGGCGACGGCAATAATCTCTACCTCCAGATCGCCCCTTCCGGCGCGAAATCCTGGTCGTTGCGGTTCATGATCCGCGGCCGGGCGCGCGAGATGGCGCTCGGCCCCGTCGCCTTGATGTCCCTGGCCGAGGCCCGGATGCGCGCCATTGAATGCCGGCGCCTTCTCCTCGACGGCATCGACCCGATCGAACACCGCCTCACACAGCGCGAGGCCCGGACCGTCCGCGGCAAGACCTTTGCCACCTGCGCCGAGGCCTATATGGGTGACACGGGGATTCCTCCACCAACACCGGTAATCACGTCAAACCCGCCCCTCGCCGATGATCCCGCGCTCACGCTCCACATCCGCCAAGACGGCGCGCGACGAGTTGGCGGTTTCGCGCGCCGGCGCGTGGTGCGGCGCTGGAGCGGGCGCGGTGCTGCGCGCGCCCGTGCGCGAAGAGGCGGGGCTCAGCGGGACAGGGAGTCGAGCCGGCCGGCGAGGGCGGCGGCGAGGATGCGGCGCAGGGCGGCGGCGTCGGCCGGGCGGGGATTGTCCGGCGTGTTGGGGTCGCGGAAGGCTTCCTCGGATAGCTGGTCCAGCATCGGCGCGGTGACGCCGAGCGCTTCGACCGTGTTCGGGATGCCAAGCGCCTTTCGCAGGCCGATCACCCAGTCGCGAAAGCCTTCGAACCCGCCGTCGATGCCGAGGCTGCGGGCGACCTGCGCTATTTTCGGCTCGATCGCCGGGCGGTTGTATTCCAGGACGTAGGGCATCAGCACCGCGTTGGTCAGGCCGTGATGCGCGTGGCAGTGCGCGCCGATCGGGTGGCTCAGCGAGTGGATCGCCCCGAGGCCTTCTGGAAGGCGGTCGCCCCCATCGAGGCCGCGGCGAGCATGGTCCCGCGGGCATCGAGATTGCGGCCATCGGTCGCAGCGGCGAGGAGGCTGCCATGGATCAGCCGCATCCCCTCCACCGCGACGCCATCCGCCATCGGGTGCCAGGCGTCGATGCAATAGGCTTCGAGATTGTGGGCGAGCGCGTCCATCCCGGTCCAGGCGGTGAGGGTCGCGGGCAGGCCGATGGTGAGTTCGGGGTCGAGCACGACGAGGCGCGGGAGCATCTGCGGGTGCAGCAGGATCACCTTGCGGGCGGCCTGCTCATCGGTGATGACCGAGGCGCGGCCGACTTCCGAGCCGGTGCCGGCGGTGGTCGGCACCGCGAGAATGGGCACTATCGGCCGGTCGAGCGCGGGGGCGGCAAGGGTGATCTCAAAATCCCAGAGCGGCCGGTCGGTTGCGGCGGCGAGCGCGATGGTCTTGCCGCAATCGAGCCCGCTGCCCCCGCCGATCGCGACGACGAGGTCCGCCTCATGCGCGCGGAAGGCGGCGACGCCGGCGGCGACGTCGCCCGCCAGCGGGTCGGGGTGGGTGCCGGTGAAGCGCGCGGTGGCGATTCCGGCGGCGGCGAAGCTCGCCTCCAGCGGCGCGAAGAAGGGCAGTTTCGCCACCTGCGCGTCGGAGACGAACAGCGCGCGGCGGGCGCCGAGGTCGCGCGCGCGGCCGGCGAGTTCGGCGATGCGGCCCGGCCCGGCCAGCACCTCGGTGGGGAAGCGCCAGGTTCCCTGCAGAATGGTCATCGCGGGTTACATCCTTTCAAAGCAGCGTGTGCGTTCCCAGTCGGTCACCGCGGCGGCGAAGGTCTCGACCTCGACCTCGGCCATCCTTGCGTAATGCGCCACCACCTGCTCGCCGAACGCCTCGCGCGCGAAGGCGCTGTGGCGCCAGAGGGCGAGGGCGTCGGCCAGCGTGCGGGGCACGCGCGGCAGGTCGCCGTGATAGGCGTTGCCGGTGAAGGCTTGTTGCGGCGGCAGGCGGCGTTCCATGCCATCGAGTCCGGCGGCGATCATGCCGGCGAGGGCGAGATAGGGGTTCACGTCGCCGCCCGGCAGCCGGTTTTCGACGCGCAGCGACCGCCCGTGGCCGAGCACGCGGAAGGCGCAGGTGCGGTTGTCGTGCCCCCAGACCAGGCCGGTCGGCGCGAAGCTGCCCACGGCGTAGCGCTTGTAGGAGTTGATGTTGGGCGCGAACAGCACGGAAAGCTCGGCGGCGTGGGCGGCGAGGCCGGCGAGGAAATGGTCGAATTCCGGCGCGTGGCCGGGGCCGGCGGCGAAGACCGGGCGGTTCGCGGCGTCGCGCAGGCTGAGATGGATGTGGCAGGAATTGCCCTCGCGCTCGTTGAACTTCGCCATGTAGGTGATGGCGTGGTCCTGCGCCTGGGCGATCTCCTTCGCGGCTTCCTTGTAGATCACGTGGCCATCGGCGCACTCCAGTGCCGGGGCATAGGCGAAATTGATCTCGTGCTGGCCGAGATTGCACTCGGTGGCGTCGTGAAGTGTGTGGAAATTCTGGGTGGCGTAATCTCCGGGTGAGTTCAACCACCAGACTCGGCGTTGTAGCGCCGATGGAGATCACGCCATGGAGAAGAATAGCACAGGAACGCCGGAAGCCAGGCTGTTTGATGGGACGGCGTGGTTCGACCCGATCGAGACGGGCGTTCGGGATCGGATCCGAGGGTTCATTGAAACCATGCTCGAGGAGGAGCTGACGGCGGCGCTCGGGCGGGGGCGATACCATCGGGATGGCGAGGCGGCGGCCGGATATCGTCACGGTGTCCGTCATCGGCAAATCCTCGGCTCGTTCGGACCGCTCGACATCACGGTGCCGCGGGGTCGGATGCCAAAGCCTGAAGGTGGAACCGCCGAATGGCGCAGCGCCGCACTGCCTCGTTATGCGCGGATGACGAAACAGGCGGAGGCGTTGATTGCGGCGACTTATCTCGCCGGCACGAACACACGGCGGGTGAAGCGGGCATTGGGGGCGTTGTTCAAGGGGGCGGTAGGCAAGGACGTGGTCAGTCGTACCTGGCGAAAGGTGAAGGCGGACTGGGAAGGCTGGAACCGGCGCAGTCTGGCCGATGATGACATCGTCCGGCTGATCCTGGACGGCACCGTGGTGAAGGTCAGGCTCGACCGGAAAGCGACCAACATCTCGCTGCTGGTCGTGCTTGGTGTCCGCCGCGATGGGCAGAAGCTGCTGCTGGCGGTGAAGAACATGGGAGGCGAAAGCGAAGCCGCCTGGCGCGCCGTGCTCGATGATCTCATCGCCCGCGGCCTGCGCACTCCGGAACTGCTGCTGATCGATGGTGGCGCCGGCCTCGAACGTGCGCTGGCCAGCCTGTGGCCAAACGTGCCGACGCAACGCTGCACCGTGCACAAGCACCGAAACCTGCTGGCCCATGCGCCAGACGCCCTGCACGAGGAGATCACCGCCGACTACAACGACATGATCTACGCCGAAACCAGTGCCGAGGTGATGCGCCGGCGTCGGCTGTTCCTGGCCAAATGGCGTCTGAAATGCCGCGGTGTAGCCGACAGCCTCGAAGAAGCCGGCGATCGGCTGTTCACCTTCACACGATTGCCCCAAAGCCAGTGGAGATCAGCGAGAACGACGAATGCGATCGAACGTCTGCATGAGGAGTTCAAGCGCCGGATCAAGACCCAGACCGTCCTGCCCTCGGCCGAAACCGCGGCGATGTTGTTCTGGTCATTGCTCGCATCCGGACAGATCTCCATGCGCAAAGTCGACGGGTGGCAGAGCCTCGGAGAGCCTCCCGCCTCAATGCATCTTGATCTCGTCGCCTGACCTCGTCATGTTCCACCAGCCGGAGACGCCGCCCAAGGCAATTTCCACACAATCCGAGACGCCACCTTGCACTCGCCCTTGGAGTTCTCGACGCGGATGCCCGACGCCTCGAGCGCGTTGCGGATGGCGCGGATGACCTTTTCCACCTTGGCGGTGCCGAGGATGGAATAATCGACATTGTAGAGATTGGCCGGATCGAGATCGCGATAGCCGCGCCGCATGCACTCTTCATAGGTGTTGCGGAAGAGCATGAATTCCAGCTCGGTCGCGGCGAGCGCGGTCAGGCCCGTGGCGGCGAGACGGTCGAGCTGGCGGCGCAGGATGCTGCGCGGGGCGACCGGCGCCAGGGTGCCGTCATGCAGCGCGATGTCGCAGAGCACGATCGCGGCGCCCTCCTGCCAGGCGGCGCGGCGCAGGGTCGCGAGATCGGGGCGGAAGACGAAATCGCCATAGCCGCGGTCCCAGGAGGCGAAATCATAGCCGGAGACCGGCGTCATCTCGACATCGACGGCGAGCAGATAGTTGCAGCCCTCCGAGGCGTCGGTCAGGACGTTGTCGAGGAAGAAGCGGGGCATCACCCGCTTGCCCTGCAACCGCCCCTGCATGTCGGGCGCCGCCATCACGATCGTGTCGATCGCTCCGGCATCGACCGCCGCGCGCAGTTCGTCGAGCGTCATGCCGCCGGACGCGGTGATGTTCTGTGCAGACAGATCGTTGTTCATGATCGCACCTCCCGGCGGACTATTGCATGAGCCCAGTGTGACGATCTTGACATTCGGCGACAAGCGGCGATCGCGCGGGTTTGTGTTCAGATGTCAAAGCGGCACGGGGCGGAATTTGCCACAGTCGGCAGACTGCCGAATTTCGTTGCGCAACGGCCGCGCCGCCCGGCATTCTGGCGCGGCACCGACGGATTGAAGGGGATCATGGGTCTGCCTGCCGCCGCGTCCGGATCGACATCCTGCCATGTGCTCGCCGCCGCGGCGTCCGGGGTGACTTCGTTCATCCGTGGCGCGGGGGCCGACCCGGACCTGGTGCTCGGCGAGGCGGGATTCGATCCGCGCGACCTTGAGGACCCCTGCGCCACCGTGCCGCTGGCGCGCTATGTCGCGATGATGGAACGGGCGGCGGCGCGCAGCGGCGATACGCATTTCGGCCTGCGCTTCGGCCAGCAGTTCCAGCCCGAGGCGCTCGGGCTGATCGGCCAGCTCGCGCTGGCGGCGCCGGATGTCGGCACCGGGCTGGCGGCTTTCGCCCGCCACTTCATCGAGCACCAGCAGAATACCGAAACCCGCCTCGCGCGGGAGGGGCGATCGCTGCGGCTGGAATACCGGATCGTCGATCCGCGGATCTGGTCGCGACGGCAGGATGCCGAGCTGACGATGGGGATGTTCGCCAACCTGCTGCGGCGCGCGCTCGGCGGCGCGCTGGAGATCGAGGAGGTCTGGTTCGAGCACCCGGCGCCGGAACAGGCGCAGGCGCATGCGGCGGCGTTCGGCGCGCCGGTGTTCTTCGCCGCCCCGGCGAACGCGATCAGCTTCCGCGCGGCGGGGCTGGACCGGCCGATGCCGGCGCGCGACCCGGCGCGCTTCGCCGCCCTGGCCGAGGAGCTGCGCCGGATCGGCGGCGGCGGCGCGCCGCGCGACCTGCTCGGCGCGGTGACGAGCGAGATCCGCAGGAAGCTGCCCGAGGGCCCGGCCGGGATCGACCGCGTGGCCGCAAGCCTCGGCCTGCCGCGCTGGACGCTGCAGCGCCGGCTCGCCGAGTACGGCCTCACCTATTCCGGGTGCATCGACCAGGTGCGGGCGCGGCTCGCGCTGATGTATCTCGCCGAGCCGCATCTCTCGATCGCCGCGGTCGCCGAACTGCTCGGCTATTCCGAGGTGAGCGCCTTCTCGCGGGCCTGCCGCCGGCTGCATGGCGCCTCGCCCGAGGCGGTGCGCCGCAAGCTCGGCGCGCGAACGATGCCTGACAGCACGACCGGGCGGGAAAGCCCGGCGCACACGGCCTGACGGTC
The DNA here is from genome assembly GCF_907164655.1 of Acidocella sp. C78. Taxonomy (NCBI): domain Bacteria; kingdom Pseudomonadati; phylum Pseudomonadota; class Alphaproteobacteria; order Acetobacterales; family Acidocellaceae; genus Acidocella; species Acidocella sp. C78. Next base: position 971 of record NZ_CAJQZK010000115.1, on the reverse strand, counting down.
AACATGGGAGACGGAGATGTCGAACGACCAGGATGAGGCGCGGATCCTCGCCGAGGATACCGCAACGCTGCACAAGATGGGCTATGCGCAGGAACTGTCCCGGCGCATGCACGGATTTTCCAACTTCGCAATCGCCTTCTCGATCATCTGCATCCTGGCGGGCGGAATCACCTCGTTCCAGGCGGCGTTCTCCGCCGCCGGGCCGGGGGGCGTGTTCGTCGGCTGGATCGTGGGTCGATCTTTTCGATGGTGATCGCGCTGTCGATGGCGCAGATCGCCTCCGCCTACCCGACGGCCGGCGCGCTGTATCACTGGTCGTCGCTGCTCGGCGCGGGGCTGGGGCTGGGCGACCGCCTTCGTCAACCTGCTCGGGCTGATCTTCGTCGTCGCCTCGGTGAATGTCGGCGCCTACGACCTGTTCACCAGCCTGATCCTCGGCAACATGTTCCATATCGACACGTCGCACTGGGGTTCTGGCAGCAGACCATCGCCGTCGTCCTGATCACCGCGAGCCAGGGCGCGTTCAACCACATGGGCATTCGCACCACCACGCGGCTGACCGATTTCTCCGGCTACCTGATCTTCTTCATCGCCATCGTGCTGACCATCGCGATGCTGGTGGGCGCGCAGCATTACGATGTCTCGCGGCTGTTCACCTTCATCAACTATTCCGGCAAGGCCGGCGGCGGGTGGTGCCGCATAGCGGCAACCTGTTCTACCTCTTCATGCTCGGGCTGCTGCTGCCGCTCTACACCATCACCGGGTTCGACGGCGCGGCCCACACATCGGAAGAGACGGTGAACGCACGGCGCACCGTGCCGCGCGGGATCATCAATTCGGTGTTCTGGTCGTTCGCCTTCGGCCTGGTGATGGAGGCCGCGATCCTGCTGGCGATGCCGGATCTCGGCAAGGCGGCGGCGCAGGGCGGCAACGTGTTCTTCAACCTGCTCGCCGGGCTGCCGGTGATCCTG
>NZ_CAJQZK010000114.1:0-37307 GCF_907164655.1 Acidocella sp. C78 | reverse complement strand
TTGCACTCGCCCTTGGAGTTCTCGACGCGGATGCCGACGCCTCGAGCGCGTTGCGGATGGCGCGGATGACCTTTTCCACCTTGGCGGTGCCGAGGATGGAATAATCGACATTGTAGAGATTGGCCGGATCGAGATCGCGATAGCCGCGCCGCATGCACTCTTCATAGGTGTTGCGGAAGAGCATGAATTCCAGCTCGGTCGCGGCGAGCGCGGTCAGGCCCGTGGCGGCGAGACGGTCGAGCTGGCGGCGCAGGATGCTGCGCGGGGCGACCGGCGCCAGGGTGCCGTCATGCAGCGCGATGTCGCAGAGCACGATCGCGGCGCCCTCCTGCCAGGCGGCGCGGCGCAGGGTCGCGAGATCGGGGCGGAAGACGAAATCGCCATAGCCGCGGTCCCAGGAGGCGAAATCATAGCCGGAGACCGGCGTCATCTCGACATCGACGGCGAGCAGATAGTTGCAGCCCTCCGAGGCGTCGGTCAGGACGTTGTCGAGGAAGAAGCGGGGCATCACCCGCTTGCCCTGCAACCGCCCCTGCATGTCGGGCGCCGCCATCACGATCGTGTCGATCGCTCCGGCATCGACCGCCGCGCGCAGTTCGTCGAGCGTCATGCCGCCGGACGCGGTGATGTTCTGTGCAGACAGATCGTTGTTCATGATCGCACCTCCCGGCGGACTATTGCATGAGCCCAGTGTGACGATCTTGACATTCGGCGACAAGCGGCGATCGCGCGGGTTTGTGTTCAGATGTCAAAGCGGCACGGGCGGAATTTGCCACAGTCGGCAGACTGCCGAATTTCGTTGCGCAACGGCCGCGCCGCCCGGCATTCTGGCGCGGCACCGACGGATTGAAGGGGATCATGGGTCTGCCTGCCGCCGCGTCCGGATCGACATCCTGCCATGTGCTCGCCGCCGCGGCGTCCGGGGTGACTTCGTTCATCCGTGGCGCGGGGGCCGACCCGGACCTGGTGCTCGGCGAGGCGGGATTCGATCCGCGCGACCTTGAGGACCCCTGCGCCACCGTGCCGCTGGCGCGCTATGTCGCGATGATGGAACGGGCGGCGGCGCGCAGCGGCGATACGCATTTCGGCCTGCGCTTCGGCCAGCATTCCAGCCGAGGCGCTCGGGCTGATCGGCCACTCGCGCTGGGCGGCCGGATGTCGGCACCGGCTGGCGGCTTTCGCCCGCCACTTCATCGAGCACCAGCAGAATACCGAAACCCGCCTGCGCGGAGGGGCGATCGCTGCGGCTGGAATACGTCGTCGATCCGCGGATCTGGTCGCGACGGCAGGATGCCGAGCTGACGATGGGGATGTTCGCCAACCTGCTGCGGCGCGCGCTCGGCGGCGCGCTGGAGATCGAGGAGGTCTGGTTCGAGCACCCGGCGCCGGAACAGGCGCAGGCGCATGCGGCGGCGTTCGGCGCGCCGGTGTTCTTCGCCGCCCGGCGAACGCGATCAGCTTCCGCGCGGCGGGGCTGGACCGGCCGATGCCGGCGCGCGACCCGGCGCGCTTCGCCGCCCTGGCGAGGAGCTGCGCCGGATCGGCGGCGGCGGCGCCGCGCGACCTGCTCGGCGCGGTGACGAGCGAGATCCGCAGGAAGCTGCCCGAGGGCCCGGCGGATCGACCGCGTGGCCGCAAGCCTCGGCCTGCCGCGCTGGACGCTGCAGCGCCGGCTCGCCGAGTACGGCCTCACCTATTCCGGGTGCATCGACCAGGTCGGGCGCGGCTCGCGCTGATGTATCTCGCCGAGCCGCATCTCTCGATCGCCGCGGTCGCCGAACTGCTCGGCTATTCCGAGGTGAGCGCCTTCTCGCGGCCTGCCGCCGGCTGCATGGCGCCTCGCCCGAGGCGGTGCGCCGCAAGCTCGGCGCGCGAACGATGCCTGACAGCACGACCGGGCGGGAAAGCCCGGCGCACACGGCCTGACGGTCAACATGGGAGACGGAGATGTCGAACGACCAGGATGAGGCCGGATCCTCGCGAGGATACCGCAACGCTGCACAAGATGGGCTATGCGCAGGAACTGTCCGGCGCATGCACGGATTTTCCAACTTCGCAATCGCCTTCTCGATCATCTGCATCCTGGCGGGCGGAATCACCTCGTTCCAGGCGGCGTTCTCCGCCGCCGGGCCGGGGGGCGTGTTCGTCGGCTGGATCGTGGGGTCGATCTTTTCGATGGTGATCGCGCTGTCGATGGCGCAGATCGCCTCCGCCTACCCGACGGCCGGCGCGCTGTATCACTGGTCGTCGCTGCTCGGCGGGCGGGGCTGGGGCTGGGCGACCGCCTTCGTCAACCTGCTCGGGCTGATCTTCGTCGTCGCCTCGGTGAATGTCGGCGCCTACGACCTGTTCACCAGCCTGATCCTCGGCAACATGTTCCATATCGACACGTCGCACTGGGGGTTCTGGCAGCAGACCATCGCCGTCGTCCTGATCACCGCGAGCCAGGGCGCGTTCAACCACATGGGCATTCGCACCACCACGCGGCTGACCGATTTCTCCGGCTACCTGATCTTCTTCATCGCCATCGTGCTGACCATCGCGATGCTGGTGGGCGCGCAGCATTACGATGTCTCGCGGCTGTTCACCTTCATCAACTATTCCGGCAAGGCCGGCGGCGGGGTGGTGCCGCATAGCGGCAACCTGTTCTACCTCTTCATGCTCGGGCTGCTGCTGCCGCTCTACACCATCACCGGGTTCGACGGCGCGGCCCACACATCGGAAGAGACGGTGAACGCACGGCGCACCGTGCCGCGCGGGATCATCAATTCGGTGTTCTGGTCGTTCGCCTTCGGCCTGGTGATGGAGGCCGCGATCCTGCTGGCGATGCCGGATCTCGGCAAGGCGGCGGCGCAGGGCGGCAACGTGTTCTTCAACCTGCTCGCCGGGCTGCCGGTGATCCTGCCGGTGAAATACCTGCTCTATGTCGGCATCGTCGTCGCCAACTATCTCTGCGCGCTGGCGGGGGTGACCTCGACCTCGCGGATGATCTTCGCCTTCGCGCGCGATGGCGGGCTGCCCGGCCACGCGATCTGGCGGCGGGTGAGCCCGACGCACCGCACGCCGGTCGGCGCGATCTGGCTGACCGCGGTGCTCTCGGTCGCGGCGACGCTGTATTCGCCGGCCTTCGCGGCGCTGGCGGCGGGCTGCGCGATGTTCCTCTATATCTCCTACGCCATGCCGGTCGCGGCCGGGCTGTTCGCCGAGGGCAAGACCTGGACCGAGTTCGGCCCGTTCCGCCTCGGCGCGCTCTCGAAGCCGCTCGCGGTCGTCTCGATCATCGGCGTGTTCGTGCTGATCTATATCGGCATCCAGCCGCCCAACGATATCCTGATCACCTATGGTCTCGGCCTGATCGTGCTGATGCTGGTGCTCTGGTTCGGCGTGGCGCGGGTGCGCTTCCCCGGCCCGCCGATCAGCCGCGAGGCGATCGCGAGCCGGGCGGCAGAAATCGCGGCCGAGGAACGCGCGGTCCATGAAGGGGCGGGAGGCTGAGATGGCACCGACCGCAACCCTGCCGACGCATCTGCTGATCGGCGGCGCGTTCGAGGCGGGCGCGGGCGCGCCGGTGCCGGTGGTCAACCCCCGGACGGGTGCGGTGATCGCCGAGATCGCCGAGGCCGATGCCGGCCAGGTGGCCCGCGCGGTGGAAGCCGCCGGGCGCGCCTTTCCCGCCTATGCGGCGCTGCCGCCGGGCGAGCGCGCGGCGCTGCTGCTGCGCCTCGCCGATGCGATCGAGGCGGAGGCGGAGGATTTCGCCGCGCTGGAGGCGCTGAACTGCGGCAAGCCGCGCCCGGCCGTGCTGCGCGACGAGATGCCCGCCATCGTCGACTGTTTCCGCTTCTTCGCCGGCGCCGCCCGCTGCCTGTCCGGCAGTGCGGCGGGGGAGTATCTGGCCGGTCACACCTCGATGATCCGGCGCGATCCGGTCGGCCCGGTCGCGCAGATCGCGCCGTGGAACTATCCGCTGATGATGGCGGCGTGGAAGATCGCCCCCGCTCTCGCCGCCGGCAACACGGTCGTGCTCAAGCCCTCGGAACTGACGCCGCTGACCGCGCTGAAGCTCGCAAGGCTCGCCGCCGGCATTCTGCCAGAGGGCGTGCTCAACGTGATTTCGGGGCGCGGGCCGAGCACCGGCCAGGCGCTGATCGACACGCCGGGGGTGGCGATGATCTCGCTCACCGGCTCGATCGGCACCGGCGAGCGGGTGATCCAGGCGGCCTCGACCTCGATCAAGCGCACCCATCTCGAACTCGGCGGCAAGGCGCCGGTGATCATCTTCGACGACGCCGATATCGACGCCGCCGTCGCCGCGGTGCGGGACTTCGGATACTACAATTCCGGACAGGACTGCACGGCGGCCTGCCGGGTCTATGCCGGAGCCAAGGTCTATGACCGGTTCGTGGCCGATCTCGCTTCGGCGGTGGCGAAGCTCCGTTACGACCGGGCGGATGATTCCGAGAACGATATCGGCCCGGTGATCTCGGCGCGCCAGCGTGAGCGGGTGGGCGGCTTCGTCGCCCGCGCGGCGGCGCTGCCGCATGTCGAGGTCGTCGCCGGCGGGCGCGATGCGGCGGGGGCGGGGTTCTATTACGAACCCACCGTGATTGCCGGTGCGGCGCAGGACGACGAGATCGTGCGCCGCGAAGTGTTCGGCCCCGTCGTGTCCGTCACGCGCTTCACCGATCCCGAGCAGGCGATCGTCTGGGCAAACGACTCCGATTACGGCCTCGCCTCATCGGTCTGGACGCGCGATGTCGGGCGGGCGATGCGCCTGGCCGCCGGGCTGCGCTATGGCGCGACCTGGGTGAATTGCCACTTCATGCTCGCCAACGAAATGCCGCATGGCGGGCTGAAGCGGTCGGGCTACGGCAAGGATCTCTCCGCCTACGCGCTGGAGGATTATACCGTGGTCCGCCACGTCATGGTCCGGCTGGACTGATCCTGCCCGGGCCGGACGATGCGTCAGGGCACGGCTTTCAGGTGGAAGGATTTCGGCCGGGTGAGATGCTCGAAGCCGATCCGCGAGAGGGTGCAGCCGCGGCCGGAATCCTTCACCCCGACCCAGGCCAGCGCCGGGTCGAGATAGTCGCAGCGGTTCATGAACACGGTGCCGGTCTCGATCTCGCCGCCGATGCGCGCCGCGGCCTCCATGTCCCGTGTCCAGACCGAGGCGGTGAGGCCATAGGGGCTGTCGTTCATCAGGCCGATCGCCTCCTCGTCCGAGCCGACCTTCATGATGCCGACGACCGGGCCGAAGCTCTCGCTGCGCATCACGTCCATCCGGTGATCGACATCCACCAGCACCTGGGGCGCGAGATAGGGCGTGCCGGGCCGGCTTGCGGGGAACCGCACCTCGTCGATCAGCGCGGTGGCACCGGCGGCGATTGCGTCTGCGATCTGCCCGCGTACGAAATCGGCCCCGGCGGCGTTGACCATCGGGCCCAGCGTGGTCGCCGGGTCGAGCGAATGGCCGAGCCGGTAGGCGTTGGTGGTCTCGACGAAGCGGGCGATGAAATCGTCATATATCGCGGCATCGACATAGATCCGCTCGATCCCGCAGCAGGACTGGCCGGAATTGAAGAACGCGCCGTCGACCAGGTTGTCGGCGGCGTGGACGATATCGGCATCGCGCCGGACATAGGCGGGGTCCTTGCCGCCGAGTTCGAGGCCGATGCCGGCGAAGCGCTCGGCGGCGGCGCGGACGACGCGATGGCCGGTGGCCACCGAGCCGGTGAAGGCGATGAAATCGACGCGCGGATCGCGGATCACCGCCTCGGCGTCGGCATTGGCGAGGTGGAGCACCTGGAAGACATGCTCCGGCAGGCCGGCGGCGGCGAAGGATTCGGCGAAACGCTCGGCGCAGAGCAGCGTCTGCGAGGCCTGTTTCAGCACCACCGCGTTGCCGGCAAGCAGCGCGGGAACGACGCTGTTGACGGTGATCAGACAGGGATAGTTCCAGGCGCCGATGACGAAGACGACGCCGAGCGGCTCGCGGGTGATGAACCGCTCGAAGCCGGCGACCGGCGTGGGCCGGACCGGTGCGAGCGACTCGCCGGCGAGCGCGATCATCATCCGCGCGCGTTCGGCGACGCCGCGGATCTCCCCCGGCGTCTGGCTCACCGGCCGGCCCATCTGCGCGCTGATCTCGGCGGCGATCGCAGCACCATTGGCGGTGAAATGCGCAACGAAGCGCTCGCAGATCGCCATCCGTTCGGCGAGACCGACGCGCCGCCAGGCCTTTTGCGCGGCGGCGGCCCGCTCCAGCGTCCGCTCGATCTCGGCCGGCGCGACAAGGGCGCGGGCGGCGACCTCGGTGCCGTCGGCGGGGGACAGGATGCGGTGAATCCGGGGATGCTCGGCCACGGCGGGACCTCCAGTCTGCGTCCGTTCAGTCTGCCATGCCGCCTCGCGGCCCGGCAATGACATCAGAGCGCAGAATGGGGGGCGCCGGCTTCGCGCGCCATCGCCGGCGCGGCTCGTCATGGGTCAAGCGACGGTTCTCGCGTCACCCTCCCGGACATGCCTGGAACTGGCTTGTCCCGATCGCCGAGCCATACGCCGGGTCCTTGCGGCGGGCCGCGTTTTCATCATGGTTGTCTCCGGTCATGGCCCGATCTTTGTTGCGCCGGCCAAAAACAGCTACCGTTGAGGGACGTAAATGCGAAATGCGACGGAGACCACCATGAGCAGCCATGACATTTCCGTACTCCGCGAAGGCCGCGAATCAGAGCTGGCCGCACAGTGGATCTATCAGGAATGGGCACGATACGAGTCGGATGCAACATGGGCGCAGAATCAGAACGACATCGCCCGCTCGCTGGATGCCTCGGTCACCATTCCCAAATTCTTCGGTGCCCGCGCGAACGGCGAATTGGTGGGCATCGCCAGCATCGTGCCACACGACCTGCCCACGCGGCCGGCCCTCGGCCCCTGGCTGGCGAATGTGCTTGTTCTGCCGTCGTGGCGCCGCCGCGGCATTGGCGGCGCGCTCGTCCAACATGTGATGGACTATGCGGGCGCGCTGGAGATGCCGTTCTACCTGTACACTGCCGACCAGGCGGCGCTTTACGAGAGACTGGGCTGGCAGACCATCGAGCAGGACAGCTATGTCGGCAAGCCGATTACCCTCATGCGCTATCCGCCGGCGTAGAGCACGTTCCAATCCATTCGGATCGGATGCTGTGCTCGATCATGTTGAAAATCAGAGCATCTTGATGCGATCGGACGGCGCTTTCCGACCGGATGATGCGCTGGCCGCCGCGGCCGCGTCGCGCTGCTCGACAAGCCAGGCCTGCTGGCCCACCTGTTTGCGCATTCCATCGTCGAGCAGATCGAGCAATTGGCGTGAATAGCGGTAGCCCTCGCAGTCCACGGCCAGGAACCCGCGCATTGTGGGGCTGCGATTATAAAGCCCCTGCATGTACACCACCCACACCTGATACGTCTCCGCGTCGATCGCATCGCGGTGCAGGATGATGTTTTCCATGTGGTCGCAGATCAGTTCGTTCACGGCCAGGACCTTGCTGCGCAGGGGTTCCTCGGAAGGAAGAGGCAAGCCGTCGTAGAAATAGGGCCGGCACTCGGGGTGGCTGATGAATGTTTGCAGGATGTTCCCGCCGACATTGTAGATTTGCCAGCTTGTCTGCGTCTCCAGCGCTTCGCGATCGCCCCTCAACTGGTTGCGGATCAGCAGGAAGCCGAGCGCCGATATTGCGGGTGCGGCCCAGGTGCCGAGCATGGTCCATTCGTCGACAGTAAGCATGCACGCAGCCGCCCCCTTCGCGGCGAGAAGCCAACCTGGCGGGTGGCCCGTCGAGATGAAAAAAGCCGGCATGTCCCGGCGATGCGATTTTGCAACGTTCTTAAATCGGGGCCAAGAGGCAGGATATGGCCATGACGGGCAAACAACTGCGCCGCCCGCTGCCGAGCGCTCGCTCGCGGGCGGCGGCGGCCCGCTTTGGAGTGGCGCCTCCCTCCACGGGTGTTACGCGCCGTCGCGGCGCACTGAGAAATCCGGGTTAGTTTCCGCCAAAGGGATCTGGTTCGATACCGAACTCTGGCCTTGTTTGTCTGGCTCGGCGGAAGAGCCCTTTCAGCGAACGCCGCTCCCACATCCTATGCATTCCAACGCCGCCAAGTAGCGCTAGACTCCACTTCGCGGTTGCCGAGGCGTGAAATAGCTTGCCCACAAAGAAGCCCACATACACATGACCGAGATAGATGAAGAGTGACGCGCCGGACAGCGCGAGAACCACTCCCGAGGCGGCTTTAGGCAGCTTGATTCGTGGAACGTACAGGATCAGCAATACTGCGAGAAAAAGCGGGATCGCATTCAGCCAGCCATAGGTCGGACCGTCCAGCAGGGCGAAGATGAAAGCCGTGATCGTGGCGCTGAATTTTTGCCCTTGGCTGCCGGCGTTGGCCACGAGAATGCCGAGAGCGAAAGTCGCGAAATTTCCGATCGGCGAGATCTGCGCGAGCGACAATTCTGGCGCCCCCTGGGTAAGAAAGCCGGGCTGTATAAGCACGGGCAATCCGAATTTAGCCACCATGCCAACGCCTAGAAGCGCAAGCGTGAAGGGCCGCAGGGATCGAGCGGTCTTCCAGCGGGCGGGGGCGAACTGGAGGGCGAGGTAGATGATGAACAGGTTCTGGATCAGCGCGTGAACGTACCAGAACAGAATAACATGCCTGAAAACAGGAACGTGGCGGGCAATCAGCGCGGGATAATTTACGAGGTCGGTGCCGAGCATGAAAAGACTCGGCGGCGGAGGGTGGCCTTGCCAGAAGCTGGCGATCGTCGCGAGGAGGGTGAAGCCGATGGTCGGTAGCAGAATGTTCTTGATCGATGTCAGGATACGGTGTGCCGCTCCTCCCGAAAAAATCTCCCGCAACTGCATCCGTCCGAAAAGATAGCCCGAAACCAGAAACAAGGCGCCAGTTTCCCCATCTCCCAGCTTCGTCAGTCTGAAATGATATGCGACGACGAGTGCGATCGCCACGGCGCGAATGGCCATGAAACTATCCACCGAAGTCCACCAGCGCGAGGTTGTCTTCCCTTTTGCCGAGAGTTCCGCAATGCTCCTTTCCTGCCAGTCGACGGGAAGTTCGCCAACGACCTCTTCCGCAGCCAGAAACGCCTCGACATAAGAGAGGCTGTCTCCACCAAGTTCGGCGAAGGTCGATGAGGCTCTGACCTCCTCACCGGCGAATATCTCCTGCCAGCGACGACGAAGCGCTTCCGCCTGTGCGGACGTTGCGGGATGTCGCGCTTCCGCCTCAGCAAAACCGGCGCTTCGCGCGTGCTCGATCAGGGCTGAGCGATCAAACTTACCGTTCGGGAGCGTGGGCAGCCTGCCCTCGAACAGCCAGATCTTGCGCGGCATCATGTAGGTTGGAAGCGTCAGCGCGAGGCGTGCGGTGATCGCGGCCTGATCCAGCCGAATCGCACCGTCATGCGCGACAAACGCCTCGATGCTGGCACGGTCCCCGTCCCGCAGCGGCAGAGCTACCGCCATCGCGACTCCAGGACAGGCTTGCAGCGCGCTGGTGACTTCCGAAAGCTCTACCCTGAAGCCGCGTATCTTGATCTGATCGTCGCCACGGCCCATCATCAATACGTTGCCATCCTTAAGGTAGCGCCCCTGATCGCCGGTGTAATACACGGCTTCGCCGGTCGCGGCGTCGACCCCACGGTCTTGCGGTTCGATCAGCACGCCATCGCGGACGTAGCCAAGGCTGAGAAACCGTGACTGGATGGCGATTTCTCCTGGTTCCCGGTCGAAACGCGGCTGTCGATCCGGCCCGATGATAAGAACCTTGAACCCCTCAACTCCTCCACCGATCGGCACACTCGTCCACCCCTCGTCGCGGCGGAACCGGTAGAAGCTGACGGCCTGGGGGGTCTCGCTAGATCCATAGAAGTTCACGTGTTCCGCATTCGGGGCGAACCGTGAGACAGCCGCGAGCAGTCTTGGCGATAGCTGGTCCCCGCCCCAGAACATCCTGCGCAGTGCGGGAAGGGTGACGGCATCCGCCCCGCTGGCCAGCAGCAATTGTCCCGTCGGCGGTGTAAGATGCGCCACGGTCACCTGGTTTTTCTCTAACCACGACCGCAGCCGGCCGGGTTCGGTGATTTCGCATTGGCGCGGGATGGCGAGGGTTGCGCCGATTGAAAGCGGGGTGAAAATGTCACGCAGCACGGGGTCGTGGGAGAGTCCCGAAAGCATGGAAAACTTGTCGTCCGCGACAAGCCCGAACTGCTCGGTGTGCCAGCCAATGAAATGCACGAGAGCGGCGTGATTGCACGCGATGCCCTTGGGTGTTCCCGTGCTCCCCGACGTAAAGAGCATGTAGGCAAGATCGGTATCCGGGCTGATCGCTGGCTGCTCACTGGCCTCGTACGGGCGATCAATGTCAGTCACCTCTGTTAGCATTTCGAACATCTTCACGGATGTCTCATGCGCAAGGTCATTGGCGAGCGCCCTGACCCCATCTCCCCCGGCCGGAATGATCATCTGCGGACGGCACGTTGAAATGAAGGTTTCCAGCCTCTTCGCCGGATAGCTCCAATCCATGATCACGAACACCGCCCCGGCTCGCAATGCGCCCAATACCGTCCAGATCAGTTCGGCCCGCCGTTCGGCAAGAATGGCGACGCGATTTCCTCTGGCGATACCTTGGCGCAAAAGCGCCTCCGCCATTTCTCGCGATTTCTGCTCCAGTTCGGCATAGGTCCAGGCGGCATCATCACAAGTTACTGCAATACGCTTCGGAAAAAGAGCTACCGTTCGCATGAATGCGTCGTGAATCAGTTGATTCTTCATGGATTTTATTTCCAAGCCGATCCTGGTTATGACGGTAAAACAAATTAATATTTTACTATTTTGATTATTATTGAAAATACATCGAATTTATATCAATAGAAAAACATTACGTATTCTTTCAATCGTTTCGATATCTTGCAAACTCATCACCGCTTCATCGTTTGCCCGCCTCGTGCGAACGGCGCATCGAATTAAAGGGAGTTAATATTAAATTTAGTTCGCGTGTTCAATAAAATAGATAATCTCTTGTAGGTTGTAAATTAATTGACGATATCATACTTGACGTACCCACTCCGGCTAATAAGCTAGAAGTCACAAGGGGTTATGGGTCATGAACGGGATTCTGTCCGCCGCGCATTTCCACGATGAAGAAGCGGCCTACGCTTGCGTCGAGAAGCGCATATCGTCCGTCGTCAGAACATTTGGCGCAGATTGCGGCGTAGATTAGCGGAGAGGGGGCCTCGTCTGGGGGTTGATGCGAGGTGGCAAGCTTGCGGTGTTGCAAGCGCCGATGTTCGATGGTCTTCCGTTTAATCCTTTCGCGCTGCTTGATGATGGCCGGGGCCCTGCCGAAGTAGGCGTCTGCGGGCGTCACGTTATTCAGGCTTTCGTGATAGCGCCGGTGGTTGTAGTTTTCGACGAAGGCCTTGATCTGGGCCTCGAGGTCACCGGGCAGGAAGTAGTTTTCCAAGAGGATGCGGTTTTTCAGGGTCTGGTGCCAGCGCTCGATCTTGCCCTGGGGCTGGGGGTGCATCGGGGCGCCTCGGACGTGTCTCATCTTGTTGGTCTCGATGTATTCGGCCAGTTCGCCCGCGATGTAGCTTGGGCCGTTGTCGCTGAGCAGCCGGGGTTTGTGCAGCACGGTGGCGCTGTCGCAACCGGACGCCGCAAGCGCGAGGTCCAGCGTGTCGGTGACATCTTCGGCGCGCATGTTGGTGCACAGCTTCCAGGCGATGATATAGCGCGAGAAGTCGTCCAGCACGGTCGACAGATACATCCAGCCCCAGCCGATGATCTTGAAGTAGGTGAAATCGGTCTGCCACATCTCGTTCGGCCGGGTGGTCTTTGTGTGGAATGCGTCGGCGGCCTTGATCACGACATAGGCCGGGCTGGTGATCAGGTCATGCGCCCTGAGCAGGCGGTAGACCGTGGCTTCCGACACAAAGTATTGGCGTTCATCGGTAAATCGCACGGTGTAGCGCTTGCTCGACGATCCGGATGATTTCGAGTTTCTCCGATGCGGGATACCTCATGCGTCGTCGTCCCCATCCGCGATCATGCTTTTTTTGAGCAGGCGGTTTTCGAGCGTCAGATCGGCAACGCATTCCTTCAGGGCACGGGCTTCGCGGCGCAGGTCCTGCACCTCGCCGGTGGTCGCGGCACGGGCGGTGTCGTCAGCCAGGCGGCGCTTGCCGGCTTCCATAAATTCCTTCGACCAGGTGTAATACAGGCTCTGCGCGATGCCTTCCTTGCGGCATAGCGCGGCGATGCTGTCCTCGCCGCGCAGGCCATCAAGCACGATGCGGATCTTGTCCTCAGCCGAAAAATGCCGCCGGGTCTGCCGCCGGATGTCCTTCACCACCGCTTCCGCAGGGGACTTGGCTGGCGATCTTTTCAAGGAGGGTTGGGGCTTCATCTTCGTTCCTTCGTCACGGCGACGAAGCCCCAACCCTCCTTAAACTGAAGTTTTCACTGATTCGAAAGCAAATTCCCTGTATTTATCGGTGAACTTCGAGATCTGATTTTGCCGCTTACTGGACACGCATGGGGTCGATCCCGATCAGGGCGAAGGCGGTGGTTTGCAGCGACGTGGGGTTTGCCAGAGCGGTGAAGGTGGCGTTCGGCGCCTTGGGTAGGGAGGCGGTGTTGAGGGTCTGTGTGGCGAGATGCGCCATCAGGTCGGTGAAGCTCGAAATCGGCAGGTTCTGGTCGTTGCGGCGTCGCCCGCGCTTGCGATCGGCGGCCGGGGATATCGATGCGGGGGCAACCGGCGATGAGCGTTCAGTTTCCGCGCCTGGCCGGTCGTGATCCTGGAACAGCAGGGGCTTGAGGGCGTCGCGCAGATGCCATTCGACGTAATAGGCCATCATGCAGAGGAAGACGTGGGCACGCACCCGCGGCGAGAGCCAGTGATGCACCGGGCGGATCGCGAGATCGACCGATTTGAGGGACCGGAACGCCCGTTCCACCCGTGAGAGATCCTTGTAGGCTGACACGGCTTCGGTCTCGCTCATGACGTCCGCGCTCACACTGGTGCGGATGACATAGATGCCGTCGAGGGCCGCCTCGCGCGCGATGCTGGCGGCGTTGCGCTGGAAATCGAAGCGGCTGGCGGTGATGGTGAGATCGAAATGCTTGGCCATCTTGCGCTGGTTGATCACCGCCCCCACCGCCAGCCCGATCGCGGCCTCGCCATGAAGAGGAGCGCGTTTGCGCCGTGTCGCATCCCGGATCCGCGCCAGTTCCGTCTCGGTGGCCACGAGCAGCGCCTCGCGCTTGCGCCGTCGTTCGGTCGCCAGGGCGGCGTTGCGACAGGCGATCAGCCGCTCGCCCGGATAATCGGGCGACGTGATCGCGGCGATATCGCGCTCGTCGAACAGCGACATCTGCAGCGGTCCCTCGGCAAGATCCTGGATCTGCCCCGCGCGCAGGCAGCTGATCCAGTCCAGCCCCGCCGGCTTGATCGTCTCGCGGATCCGCGCCGTGGTGATCATTCCGCGATCACCCACCAGGACGACGCGCTCGAGATGGAACCGGCGCTTGAGTTTCTCCACCTGGGCGGCGATCGTCGCCGGATCGGCGGTGTTGCCTTCGAACACTTCCACTGCGATCGGCCGCCCCTCGCGATCGCACAGCAGACCATAGACGATCTGCGGCCGATCGGGCCGGTGATCCCGGCTGTATCCGTGGTGTGCCAGTTCGCAATGCCGGCCTTCGAGGTAGGATGAACTGACGTCGTAGAGCACCAGCGTGCCGTCGCGCAGATGGCGCCTTGCAAACTCCCGTTCGATCCGCCCCTGCTGCGTGCCCAGCCAGTCCAGCGCCGCATAGATCTCGCGCTCTTCAATGACACCGAGATCAAGCATCTGCCCGAGGCTCGATGTTGCGGTCTCCGGGTTCAGGCCGCGCAGGGTCGAGAGCTTCGATCCCGGCGCGATCACCCGGCCGGCGATCAGCGCCAGGGCGAGACTGCGCTCGCGCGACGCCCTCCGGCCCAGCAGGCGGGGTATCCCGAGCTTGCGCATCATCCCGAGTGCCGCCGCCACATGACCATGCGGCAGCGAACGCCGGATCTCCAGCGCCTGATCGGCACCACCAACCACCGCGCCACCCGCGAGCAGCGCTCGTAGGCCATCGATCAACGCGGGCGGCATCTGGCTCAGATTGGCGATGGTACGCTTGTGAACCTTCCGCCCCTCGCGGAAACTCTCCCGCAACAGCACGGCCGGCGCCGATCGGCCATTCGGAACCACATCGATGAACATAACCCGAGCGAATCACAGATCGAGTCGCACCGCAAGCCCCATTTATGGACACAAAACGCTCGCAAGAAATCAGCGCTACGCGAGGCTATCCGCCACGTTCAGGTCATTCCCAAGTAAAAACTTCAGCTTAAATCACAACCTCAAATCTGTGCCATTGGTGCTGACGCGGGACAGCCAGCAGGAACAAGCCATTGGAATCGAACATCTTGTAAGGCTTGTCCCGCGCCTGTGCCTGCGCCTTGCGGATGGCGATGTCAGTGAGCATACCCCTGCCTCCTGTCCCATACCCCGCATCCGACCCCAGGGCGCCCCGAGATTGAGGGGTATCTCGTGAGACGGATTAGGCTGAAGTTTTCACTGATTCGAAAGCAAATTCCCTGTATTTATCGGTGAACTTCGAGATCTGATTTTGCCGCTTACTGGACACGCATGGGGTCGATCCCGATCAGGGCGAAGGCGGTGGTTTGCAGCGACGTGGGGTTTGCCAGAGCGGTGAAGGTGGCGTTCGGCGCCTTGGGTAGGGAGGCGGTGTTGAGGGTCTGTGTGGCGAGATGCGCCATCAGGTCGGTGAAGCTCGAAATCGGCAGGTTCTGGTCGTTGCGGCGTCGCCCGCGCTTGCGATCGGCGGCCGGGGATATCGATGCGGGGGCAACCGGCGATGAGCGTTCAGTTTCCGCGCCTGGCCGGTCGTGATCCTGGAACAGCAGGGGCTTGAGGGCGTCGCGCAGATGCCATTCGACGTAATAGGCCATCATGCAGAGGAAGACGTGGGCACGCACCCGCGGCGAGAGCCAGTGATGCACCGGGCGGATCGCGAGATCGACCGATTTGAGGGACCGGAACGCCCGTTCCACCCGTGAGAGATCCTTGTAGGCTGACACGGCTTCGGTCTCGCTCATGACGTCCGCGCTCACACTGGTGCGGATGACATAGATGCCGTCGAGGGCCGCCTCGCGCGCGATGCTGGCGGCGTTGCGCTGGAAATCGAAGCGGCTGGCGGTGATGGTGAGATCGAAATGCTTGGCCATCTTGCGCTGGTTGATCACCGCCCCCACCGCCAGCCCGATCGCGGCCTCGCCATGAAGAGGAGCGCGTTTGCGCCGTGTCGCATCCCGGATCCGCGCCAGTTCCGTCTCGGTGGCCACGAGCAGCGCCTCGCGCTTGCGCCGTCGTTCGGTCGCCAGGGCGGCGTTGCGACAGGCGATCAGCCGCTCGCCCGGATAATCGGGCGACGTGATCGCGGCGATATCGCGCTCGTCGAACAGCGACATCTGCAGCGGTCCCTCGGCAAGATCCTGGATCTGCCCCGCGCGCAGGCAGCTGATCCAGTCCAGCCCCGCCGGCTTGATCGTCTCGCGGATCCGCGCCGTGGTGATCATTCCGCGATCACCCACCAGGACGACGCGCTCGAGATGGAACCGGCGCTTGAGTTTCTCCACCTGGGCGGCGATCGTCGCCGGATCGGCGGTGTTGCCTTCGAACACTTCCACTGCGATCGGCCGCCCCTCGCGATCGCACAGCAGACCATAGACGATCTGCGGCCGATCGGGCCGGTGATCCCGGCTGTATCCGTGGTGTGCCAGTTCGCAATGCCGGCCTTCGAGGTAGGATGAACTGACGTCGTAGAGCACCAGCGTGCCGTCGCGCAGATGGCGCCTTGCAAACTCCCGTTCGATCCGCCCCTGCTGCGTGCCCAGCCAGTCCAGCGCCGCATAGATCTCGCGCTCTTCAATGACACCGAGATCAAGCATCTGCCCGAGGCTCGATGTTGCGGTCTCCGGGTTCAGGCCGCGCAGGGTCGAGAGCTTCGATCCCGGCGCGATCACCCGGCCGGCGATCAGCGCCAGGGCGAGACTGCGCTCGCGCGACGCCCTCCGGCCCAGCAGGCGGGGTATCCCGAGCTTGCGCATCATCCCGAGTGCCGCCGCCACATGACCATGCGGCAGCGAACGCCGGATCTCCAGCGCCTGATCGGCACCACCAACCACCGCGCCACCCGCGAGCAGCGCTCGTAGGCCATCGATCAACGCGGGCGGCATCTGGCTCAGATTGGCGATGGTACGCTTGTGAACCTTCCGCCCCTCGCGGAAACTCTCCCGCAACAGCACGGCCGGCGCCGATCGGCCATTCGGAACCACATCGATGAACATAACCCGAGCGAATCACAGATCGAGTCGCACCGCAAGCCCCATTTATGGACACAAAACGCTCGCAAGAAATCAGCGCTACGCGAGGCTATCCGCCACGTTCAGGTCATTCCCAAGTAAAAACTTCAGATTAGGACACCGTCACGGAGGAAAGTGAAGAAATTTCAGGTGGTTGAGACTGATTGAGATCGCGTGAAAAGCGAAACTGGCGGAGAGGGTGTCTGTAGAACTGTTTTGTTTTTGTGTTTTATTTCAATATGTTATAATTAGAATTTGTGATTTACCCCACATAAATTACCACGAAATAGCAATTTACGTTTTTACCGTCCCTCTTCCACTATGGTCTCTTTCCCTCACCCCACTACATCCACGAACTGCGCATAGCCCGTCTGCATTGGCACCCAGCAAGCAATCGATCATCGAATCGACGGCATTGATCTGGTAGGGTTGGGCCTTGAATTTCAGCTTCATGGCGTTCTCTTTTGAAGCCTCTCTGCAAATCTACATGTGCAGAGAGAACTAAGTATTTGAATTAACTAAACATTGAAAGAAAACCCTCTGCAACTTTCTATTTTTTCTCCGTCGATCTCTCTGCTAACCGCCAGCAGGGTACGGCATCAGAACCGGTATTTACAATCATACCTTTTCGACGGAGCTTTGTAAGCAAATTACTGATTTTGCTATGTTTTTGTTTGTCGTCTAACGCGTCGCTGAGCTTAGTGGTCAATAGTTGGGTAATATCCCCCCTGCTCGCCTGCCCAAACCTTTCTAAGTAGTCGGTCAAAAGCTTAGCATAGAAGGTATCGTCTTGCGCCCGCATGCGGATGTAATCGGCCTTTTTTGCCGTCGCCTCCGCCACGACGGCTGAGACATGGTAATTGGGTTTGCGCCCTTCGATCAGATGCGTGCGGCGCAGGTGGCTCGCGGCATCCTCTGTGATCGGCAACCGTTTCTGCACCCGGTCCAACGCCAACACATCAGATAGAGGTAGGCCCGTCTGTTGCATAAGCAGACGACTATAGGCCGGATCAACCACCCGTCCGTGGATAGTCAAGCGAACCACGTGAGGTTCACTGAGATCATAATCGGGGAGCGGGAAAAACCGTTGACGTTGCCGACGGTAGATGTCCTGTATCCCATAGCCCATATGATCAATCATATTCAGCTCAGTCATGGCCTGCGCGAGAAACGGGTTGCGATAGCGATGCGGCACCCGCTCGGTAAGTACGTAATCTTCTGGCTGCCCCTCGAAGAAGTCCCCTTGATTCTCCAAAACCAACCTGTCTGGTCGTTCAATCACCACGATCCGCCCGGCGCGGGTATAATCCTGGTGAGCGATACAGTTATGCAGGGCCTCCAGCACCACCCTCTGGTCGTATTTCGCCACCTCGTGCGCGAGCAGCTCATTTTCTGGCAAAATACGCAGCTGGATGTTGCGGATGCGGGCAAACACCAGGGACGACGCCAGCAGGAAGGGCGGTCCGAAATGCTCGTAGGCGCGCTCTTCCCCTTCAAGCTTCCAGGTAATTTCCGCCGGATGCGGGGAGAGGTACCAGGCGGATTCGGGCCGACCAAGCAGCAAAAGGGCCGTACGCGTTATTTTCCCGCTCTGTGTTACCTTGGCCCGGTCCAGCAAGGCGACATCGCTCCAATTGTCCACTTCTTCTGGCGTGATGCGGTTGGCGTGCTTGGCGATAAACCGTTCGCGGGCGATTTTCAGGGCGTTTGGATCTAGATCTGCGATCGATGCTTTCTCTACCACCTGCGCCGTCCAGTCGGTCGCCAGGGTCTGCCCGCGAATATCGTCGAGCTTGTCTTGCCCGAGTGCCGCGAGGCTTTCGCCAGCGCGGCCATAGTAATGCCCGTTCCACGAAATTGGCATGCCGCGCGGGGCCGCCGGGATTTCGAACAGGATGACCCGGCCATCCTTGTGATTCAGGACATGAATATCGCGGAAAGTAAAACTTCCCGTTCCATTCAGAATCTGCTGTTTATCCGCCTGCAAATGTTCTGGGGTTTCCTTATAGGTTGTGCCAACCACGGCGCGGGTCTTGTCATCCACACCGAACACTAACCAGGCGCGGTCCTGCCCACGCAAATTGGCTTCATTGGCCAGTGCCGAGAGATACTTGCCCAGATCGCTGCTCGAAAACCCGTCTTTCCCGCGCTTGAACTCAACTACCTCACTCTCCCAATGGGATATGAGCTGATTCAACAATGCCTCGAAGGCAGCTTGGTCTTGCGCCATGGGTCAGATCGCCTTGGCATCGGTTGAGAACGAAAGTTGACGAAAAGTTTGCTCGACATTGATCTTCATCGCAATAGGCTCGAAGCCGATATTGCGGAAGGTGTTGTCGATTACGTTGATCATCGCATTCTTATATAGACGAGTGATCTGCTGGTCTTGATTTTTTCTAGACGAAAACAGCATAAATCTCCCTCATTTCTGTACGAATTCATTAATTAAGGGGACGATTTGAGTTCGTTATAAATAGTTGGTTGTTGATGGGACCGCGATAAACCTTGTTGAGCAAAAAGCTAAAAAAAGCCTTAGCTCCCTTTCGATCCAGAGGAACCTCTATGCGTCCACCATTGATGTTTAACGAAAGACCTATTGCTGCGGCCTTATGTTCAATATCGGTGACAGGATGATTGCCGAGCACGTCAACTTTGACCACCGTATGAACAGCTTTTCTAATTCCTTCATCTGCTCCCGCGATAAATGCCGCTACATCAGCTATAGCCAAACTAGAATGGCCGCAGAATGTGCTTAGCTCTAAATCAGTAGCTTGCCTGTAAAAACTGCCTAAATCAAACACTCGTCTCAATAGAGAAAAGCTTTTAAATCGGACGTCGCCCGCAGTATCAACCGTGGCCAAAAGCTGAGTGCCAAGAGTAAAGGCTGGTTCAGTAAGTTTCCGAAACACGTTTCCATCATGAAGAAAGGAGAGTTTACTCGAAAGTATTTGCTGGGGACCAAAACTCTGAAGCAATAGGCGTCTGTTTGGTCCACTTCCTATCATTGTAAAGAGAGCTTTGATGCTCTCATTTTGAAAATTATTGACGTCTAAAGGGGTAAGCGCGATAGCGTTCTGACTTGCTTCCGCAAACAGGGCCTGTGCTTCGGATAAACCGCGAGTTATTAAAATCTCGTCGGCATCCGGCTTCCAGTCTCCGGTAAAATCAATTTCCGTATTTATGCCGTCAAAAAACGCCGCACTCTGAGCCTGAAATATTCCGGCGAGCTGGTTTTGAAGCTGACTGTTCATTTGAATATGCCGAACAACCAAGCTTCCAGCCGGCCGACAAGCTGCATATAGCTGTGCCATCTATTTTCCCTCAAGGTCGAGAAGAAGGTATTCTGTTAATTGACCCACCTTAAGTTCGAGTGCCGCCGTGCGAAGGTGCTTTTTCGTAATAAGAATAAAAGTTACCCCCTCTGACGACTCGACCTTAGAGCCGGACCGAAAAAGATAGTTGAGCGATTTCAGTAAGTTGTGATTCAGTTCGTTTGCGAAGACGGACGGAGACACGATGACCTGGACTGAAATCGCTCGGCGACGATATTGCCGGGCCGGATTGCGCTACGCAAGCGACCTCACCGACGCTGAATGGGCCATGATCGAGCCGTTCATGCCCGCTCCGCAGCATCGAGGCCGACCCCGAAGGGTGGCGCTTCGAAGGATTGTGGAGGCCATCTTCTACATGCTGGCAACCGGCTGTCAGTGGCGCCAGATCCCGAAGGAATTCGCTCCGTTCACCACCGTGCAGGGGTATTTCTACCGCTTCTGTCGTGACGGCACGTTCGATCGCATCAATCACGTCCTAGTCATGCAGGCGCGGGAAATGGCCGGACGCGAGGCTTCGCCCACAGCCGGTGTGATCGACAGTCAGTCGGTCAAGACCACCGAAGCCGGCGGGCCGCGCGGGTTCGATGCCGGAAAGAAGATCAAGGGCCGCAAGCGCCACATCATCACAGATACAATCGGCCACCTCGTCGGTGCCGTCGTTCATCATGCCGGTATTCAGGACCGCGACGGGGCGCCCGACGTGCTCAAATCCGTCAAATCCCTGTATCCCTGGTTGCGGCACATATTCGCTGACGGCGGTTATGCCGGTCCTAAACTCAATGGACGCCTCGCCAAAATCGGCAAATGGACCATACAGATCGTAAAGCGCTCCGACGCCGCGAGCGGGTTTGAACTCCTGCCGCGGCGCTGGGTGGTAGAAAGAACCTTCGCCTGGCTCGGCAGATGCCGACGTCTCGCAAGGGATTTCGAGGCCACCGTTACCAGCGCCACCGCATGGCTCTTCCTCGCCCATATCCGCCTGCTCACACGAAAAATCGCCCGTCACCGATAGTCGCACTACCATTCAGATTCGGGCTCTTATAGAAATGCCAACCCAGTAAGCCCAACATTGGATTAAAATGATAGTTATATCCAGTGGCCGTAATTATTCCAAAAATCACAAGGGTCGGAACCCAAAACTGCCATTGGAGCGTGTCGAATTGAGATGTAAAAAGAGGCATAACGTATAAGAGTAAGAAGGCCGTATTCTCGTGATCAGCGGCTTCTATGGATTCCGCTTTAAAGGTGGAGGCAGCGAGTTCATACTTTGCGCGCCACAGAACAAACAGACAAACAATGAAGAGAAAGATGCTGGCGCCACATATGATCGCAGCCGTCATATGTTCATGCTGAAAATAGGCAACCCATGCGTAGGTAAGCCCTACAGGCGCGAGGGCCGTACTCGTCAGCAACAGCCGTGCTAATACATTAAGCACAGAACATCGTCCGGTGCCTGCTCGGGCAAAATAACAGCTCTCTGTGCTTATTAGCTTTCACAATATTTGCCCCAAAAATTTACACTATAGCATAGCCTCAAGAACAAATCAAGAACAAATCCTGCTTCCTATAACGATCCTCCTAAAACAGCCTTCCGAGCGATTCGGGCCGAAGGCCGAACGCTCTATTCCGCGCAGCGGAAGGCGAAGCCTTCCTCGCGATACATCCGTATCAGCCGCGCAAAGCGGCGCGCTCAAACCCCGGCCCGTAGGGCGGCCCCGTAGGGGCGCGGACCCACGCGCAGCCCTTGGGCGAGCATGGGGAGCGGGGTTGAACGCATTAGCCGCGCTGTGTGGCCGTTTCCATAATTGGTCTCCCATCTTAATGAGAGCCTTCGCTGAACAGATGCTCCTGAAACCCAACAAACGCCGCGCGGATGCCTGGCGCCGCCCCCAGCTCCGCGGTGGCGTCCGCCAGGGTCTGGTAGCGTAGCTCCAGCAGCCGGGCTAGCTTGTCCTGGTCCAGCTCCTCCACGCCCTGGGCCACGTACTGGCCCATCACGAAGTCCAGGAACGCCTGCAGTTTGGCGTCATACCGGGGTAAAATCTCGTCCCGGTGCTTTTCCACCCGCTCGGCGCGAGTGATCGGTGGCAGTGCGAAGGCGATATAGCCCAGAATATCGAACACGTCGCTCTTCTGGGCGTCAATCACCTTGCCCATCTCGGCCAACTGCTCGCCGCCAAAGCCCCGTTCGGCCAGCGTGTTCAGCAGTGCCTTGCGCGTGTCCGGGCGGCCCCAGATGGTCCGCAGCTCTTCCTCGTCCCTGAACAGCTCCGGGAGCTGCCCGAACAGGCTCTCCATGAACTGCTTGGCGGAAATTGGCCTACCATCCGGCCCCCAGAAGCTGGTGGTGCTGATATGCTGGATGGTCCGCTCCTTGCCATCCGCCAGCTTGATTTTAACGCGTTGGCCGCGTTCGGGCTCCTCAGCCTGCCTGACTTCTGCCTCTGGCTCCTTGGCGATGGTGAGGGTGCGGGGCGTGGCCGCGACCGGCTCCATGGGTTCGCCATCCCATTCCGGGTCATTGAACAGCTCATAGGCCTTCACGAAGTCCAGAATGGTAAAATAGTCCTTGCCCTCATACAGCCGCGTCCCGCGCCCGATGATCTGCTTGAACTCGATCATGGAGTTCACCGGCCGCATCAGCACGATGTTCCGCACGTTCCGCGCATCCACGCCCGTCGAGAGCTTCTGGCTGGTGGTGAGAATGGTGGGGATGGCCTTCTCGTTATCCTGAAACGTCCGCAGCCACTGCTCGCCCAGCGCCCCGTCATTGGCCGTAACGCGCACGCAGTAATTCGGGTCCTTGCTGGTCTTCACCTGGTTGATGAGGTCACGGACCGCCGCCGCGTGATCCTGTGTGGCGCAGAACACCAGCGTCTTCTGGCTCTGGTCAATCTCGCCCATGAAGGTGCGGACGCGGTATTCCTCTCGCGTTTTTATCTCGATGATGCGGTTGAAATCGCCCTCGGTATAGCGTTTGCCTTCGACCGTGCCATCCACCACCTCATCATCTGGCGTGTAGACGTAATCATCCAGCGTGGTGGCGAATTGCCGCACCTTGAAGGGCGTCAGGAAGCCATCATCGATGCCTTCTTTCAGCGAATAGGTGTAAACCGGCTCGCCGAAATAGGCGTAGGTGTCCACGTTATCCTTGCGCTTGGGTGTGGCGGTGAGGCCAAGCTGCACGGCTGGGGCGAAATGGTCCAGAATACCGCGCCATGTCCCCTCATCGTTCGCGCCGCCCCGGTGGCATTCGTCGATGATAATGAAATCGAAGAAATCCGGCGGATAGTCGCCAAAATTCGGCGCGGAATTCCCGTCTGCGTCCCGGCCGCTCATAAAGGTCTGGAAGATGGTGAAGAATATACTGCCATTCTTCGGCACGCGGCCCTTTTTGCGGATGGCATCCGGGGCGATGCGGACCAGCGCGTCCTCGGGGAAGGCCGAGAAGGCGTTATAGGCTTGGTCCGCCAGAATGTTACGGTCCGCCAGAAACAGAATGCGTGGGCGGCGGGTAGGTTCACGGCTGATATTCCAGCGGCTCTGAAACAGCTTCCAGGCGAGCTGGAAGGCGATGAACGTCTTGCCGGTGCCGGTGGCCAGGGTGAGCAGGATTCTGTTCCGGCCATTGGCGATGGCCTCCAGCGTGTTCTCCACCGCGTTGTGCTGGTAGTAGCGGGCCTGCCAGGTGCCGCTCTTGTCCTCGAACGGGATGGCGGCAAAGCGGTCCCGCCAGGCGTTCTGCGCGGCAAAGGCGCGGCCCCAGAGTTCGTCCGGCGTGGGGTAGCGGGGCACGTAGGCTTCCGCCCCGGTGTGCATGTCGATCTCATAAATGCCGACGCCATTGGTGGAATAGGCGAAGCGGGCCTGAAGCTTTTCGGCGTATTTCTTGGCCTGGCCGACGCCCTCAGTGTCTGGTAAATCCCGCCGCTTGGCTTCTATCACCGCCAGCTTGTGGTTGCGGTAGGTGAGAACGTAATCGGCAATATCCCTGGCCGAGCGTTTGCCCGCCCCTTGCAGGCGGCCCAGCGTGATCTCCTCCCGGCGCACCCGGCTGGCTTCCACCACGCCCCAGCCTGCTTGTTTCAGCGCGGGGTCGATCAGCTCAGCGCGGGTTTCCGCCTCGTTCATGCAGCTTCGTCTTGCATTTCTGCGCCGGGCAGTGCGGTGAGTTCGCCGGAGAAGGCTTGCCGGAGGATGGCCTGCTTGAGTTCGGCCAGATGCGCACGCTTACGAGAATAAAGCACTGTGAGGTCGGATAAGCCCCTGGACAGCTTATCACATGTCATAACGATCTCTGCTTGTTCGTTTACGGATGGCAAAAGAACAGGCAAATCCTTTATGATCCCCATATTGAGACCAGCCATGATTGCCCCCGAAGCGCGCTCTTCGAGGTAGTTCTTCGCCATCGGGTGATGCAAGAAATATAGCTTCAAGAACTCGGGCAAACACAGCGATTGATCCACCGAAATGCAGCACAAGTGCTTGCTGTTGATTGCGAGCGGAATATCGTCAGGGACGACGGCACACCTTCCGCAAGTCCCCATGATGGAGATGAGAACATCACCCGGAAAAACCCTGTACCGCGTAAGCTCCTGGAACTTTTCAGCCGTAATATAGCGCCGTTTATCCCACCGGAATTGGTTTTGAACGACGTTATCAATGCCCAGAACAGCGATGCCCTCATCAACAAACTCACCGTGCAATAGCTGGCTTCCAAACGGTCCCGTGCGGATGGAATTCTTTCTGTCCTCGGCGAGCTGGGCAACAGTCGTTTTCTGGTGTTGACCTTGTGAGATGCGGCTTAACTGCTCCTCGATAGCAACATCAACCAGGGAACGAGCGTTGGCGAGGTTCTTCTCGGCGTTGGTGGTTGCGGCTGCGATGCCCGCAAAGGCCTCATCGAGAATGGAGGCGACGCGCTTCTGTTCGCCGAGTTCGGGAACCGGCAAATGCGTGTATAAGCGCCGCAGAACACTAGGATGCGCCTTTAAGACCCAATCAAATGGAATGGTCGATTGGACATAGCTGAGCATGTAGTAGAGGAAGCGATAATCTAGCTTCTCCCTCCGCAATATTCGGAGTGTACCACCGACATTCGTGACCGAGAAGCGATGCTTAGGCCTATGAAATAGATGGCCGCCGCCGTCCACTGACCAAGTGATGAGTTCTTCGTCGAACATGTAAAGACCATATTCTCCGAACTTTCCGTCCGCTTCCTTGGCCGACGAGTATACGGGGTACGTTCCAGGGGTTTGAGCCAGGTCTAATTTCGAAATGACCTTCCCACGGCCAAGCTCGACCCATTCCAGTTCAACCAGCGCATCAAGTGACTGATAGGTCCACCCGTCTCTCAAAACAGCCCCCGGATGCCTTCAAGGATTTCCGCGCTCTCCGCATCCAGCCGTAGAATGTCGGCAATGATGTGCTGCGGGTCGCGCAGCGCCACCTCGTCGGCCTTGTTGGGGTTCTTTACGGACAGGTCAAAACTGGCCGGGTCGATGCTGGCGGCATCCACGGACCAAGATTTCTCGGAGTCCGCAAAGCTGGCCTGGAGGAGCAAAAACTCGGCCAGGTCGGCATCGTTCAGGGCGCTGCTCTTGCCCATGCTGCGGCCGGGGTCGAGCTGGTAATACCAAACCCGCCGCGTCGGGGCACCCTTCTCGAAGAACAGCACCACCGTCTTCACGCCCGCGCCCTGGAATGTGCCACTGGGGCAGTCCAGCACCGTGTGCAGATTGCAGTTCTCCAGTAGCTCCTGGCGCAGGGCGCGAGAGGCGTTGTCGGCGTTGGAGAGGAAGGTGTTCTTGATGACGATGGCGGCCCGCCCCCCGGCTTTCAGCGATTTGATGAAATGCTGGAGGAACAGGAAGGCGGTTTCCCCGGTTTTGATGGGGAAGTTCTGCTGCACCTCCGGCCGCTCCTTGCCTCCAAAAGGCGGGTTGGCGAGGATGACCTCAAAACGGTCCTTATCCTGAATATCGGCGATATTCTCGGCCAGGGTGTTGGTGTGGATGACGTTGGGCGCCTCAATGCCATGCAAAATCATGTTCATAATGGCGATGACGTAGGCGAGGCTCTTCTTCTCCTTGGCGTAGAAGGTGCGTTTTTGCAGAATCTCGCGCTCCGCCGTGGTTTTGGCCTTGGGCGCCAGATACTCGAACGCCTCGCACAAGAACCCGGCAGACCCGGCAGCACCATCATAAATCCGCTCGCCGATTTGCGGCTTCGTCACCGCGATCATGGCGCGGATGAGCGGGCGCGGGGTGTAATACTCGCCCCCATTGCGGCCCGCATTGCCCATGTTCTTGATCTTGGCTTCGTAGAGGTGGGACAGCTCGTGCTTCTCGGCCTGGGAGCGGAAATGCAGCCCGTCGATCAGCTCCAGCGCGTCCCGCAGGGAATAACCGCTCTGGAATTTGCTGCGGATTTCCGAGAAGATTTCGCCGATTTTGTACTCGATGGTGTCCGGCCCGGCGGCGCGGGCCTTGAAGCCTTGGAGGTAGGGGAAGAGGTCGCGGTTCACGTAGTCGATGAGGTCCGAGCCGGTGAGGGCGCGGTCATGGTCAAAGGAGCCGTCCGGCTTCTTGGGTGCGGCCCAGGAGGCCCAGTTATGCGGCTCGGCGATGATGCGGGAATAGGCCGCGCCGTGCAGCTCCGCCGCCGTGGCGCGGGTGAACTCCAGATCGTCCAGGTATTTTAAAAACAGCATCCAGGAGGTCTGCTCGGTATAGTCCAGCTCGGTGGTGCAACCGGCTTCTTTCCAAAGCACATCGTCGATGTTCTTGAAAATCTGCTCGAAGCTGGTGGCGCCGTTGCTGGCGCGGGAGGCCGGTTTGGCGGCGGGCTTGGGCTGCGCCACGGGCGCCGATGCTTCCTCCTCCTCGGCGGCAGACTCCGCCAGAGCCACAGAGCCACCCCGGCCCCGGCCTTTGACGATCTTGCCCTCTTCGATCAGCGCCGCCTGCACCCGCGCATAGGTGGCGTCCTGCCAGCCCAGCTCCGCCTGGAGCTTGCCGTTACCGGCACTGCCCCCAAGTTCCGCCAGAACTTCCAAAAACCGCTCTTCCCGTGCCATTCAAGTCTCCCAATTCGCGGTTTTTGCCGCCGGAGGGGAGTTTGCATGACCGGATTCAGAATGACAACGCCAAGTAGGCTCCGGATCAGGGCGAGCGGGAGGTTAGAGCGACATGCCGCCTTTTATTTCCTGCTGCTTGCCGTTGCTTTTCTGAGGGGAGACGGCGTTCGTCAGGGCGGCCATGGGGGACAATATGGAAGCCAGCGCCGTTTGCTTCACGCCGCTGCGCTCCTGAATGGCGGCAACCAGCTTGGCGCGGTCATCGGTATAGAGGGCGGTGGTTTCCTTGGCGCGCGAGAGGCCCACGTAGAAGCTTTTCTGGTCGATCAGATGCGTGGCGGCGCTCTCGGCATGGATGAAGGTGCGCTCGGCGGTGCGGCCCTGGGCGGCAAAGGCGGTGGCAACATAGCTATGCGCAATATGCTGGTTACGCGGGTCATCGAGCTTCAAAGTCTCAACCTTGCCCCTGGCCAGCCGGAGGGTGGCGCTACGCGTGCTGGGGTCAATGGCGGTAATCTCGGCTTGCTGGCCGTTAACCCGCCCCAAGGCGCGGTCATTGCGGGTGAACTGCATCTTGTCCCCCGCCCGCAGCTCGATTGTCTCAGCGGTAAAGGCTTGGACATGCGAGGCCCCCCATTGGCGCAGCCGCCAGTCAATGGCTCTGCCGTTCTGATCGGTGAGCGTAACCGCCGCTTTGGCAGTTTCGATGCCCGCCACGCGATAGGCCTGCGCCTTTGAAACGCCTTTGTCGGCATAATCCTTGGCAAAGCGGATCATGTCGCCGATGGCGTAGCTGTGCGCGTCCTTCGCCTCGGCGCGGGTCATGTCTTTGGAGACAAGCCTTGGCGCGGTAATCGCCGGGCCGTGAAGCTGGCCACGCTCGGCAAGGGCATGGCGGATTTCCTGGGTCAGCGTATCACGTCCCTCGCGGGATGGCTCGATCACCAGGGCCTTGCGCCTCTCCTTGGCATCCAACATGGCGTAATCCTGGGCGATCTGGCCAAAGCGGGCCTCGCGGGTGCCGCATTCGATGACATGGCCACCGCCCGCGTCCAGCGCGGCCAGGGCCTTCCTCGCATCGCCCGCCAAGCTGGCCTCCACCGCTGCTTTAGCCTGCTCGTTGGTCTGGCGTAGGATATGGGTGAGGCGGGCGGTTTCCATGCCAGCACCCTGTAGCTGGGTAAAGGCAGCACCTGCCTCAACGGAGCCAAGCTGCGCGGTGTCGCCCACCAGCAGCACCCGCGCCCGGTGAGATTCAGCCAAACCCAGCAGCTTGGCGGCATCGGCTGTTGAGATCAGCGATGCCTCATCAACGATCCAGAGCCGCTCTTTCACCGTGGGGCGGCCCGGCGCCAATAAATGCCGGGCCAGCGTGTCGGCACGGGCATCCAGCGCCTCGCCCAAAACCTGCGCCGCCGATGCCGTGGGGGCGAGCGCTGTCACCTGAATGCCACGCGCCTCGGCCTCCCGCGCAATGGTAGCCAAGACCGTGGAAGTCTTGGCGGTGCCCGCCGCACCTTGCAAACCGATGACGCGGTTGCGGTTGGTGAGGACTTGCCCCGCCGCCACCTTTTGCTCATCGGTCCAACCATGCCCCCGCATGGCGCTGCGCCTCTCTGCCTCAGCAACAGCACGGGCGGCCGCGACGGGAGAGAGGATCGGCGCCACCTGCTGGCGGGACTGCTCCTCCAGCCGCAACATCGTAGTCTCGTTGGCGATATTGGCGGCGGTGGTAAAGCCCTTGAAAGCCACGCCCCGCCGGTCGAGGCATTGGCGCGATTGCAGGGCGCCGATCTTCTCGGCGCGCGTCATGGCGGCGGCGATGTCATCATGCCCGACGCGCCCCATGCCAAACCGCCCCGCCGCCTCATGCAAGGCGGTGGTGGAAAACACGGATTGGCGCTCGCCCAACATCGCCGCACCCTGCGTAACGGCCCGGTCAGCCGCCAGCTCGCGGGCAAAAGTTTGGTCAGCGCCAAGGGCGATGGCTTCAGCCCGCGCCCCGGCCTGGGCAACCAAGCCCCGCCGCGCGTGTTCATCCCACCCGGCAGCATCGGCGGCCTCACGCCACGCGCCAATCAGCTCGGCATGAGGCACGGCCTCTTTGGCCAGCCGTGTATCCAACGCGGCGATCTGCTTCTCGGCGGCGCTGGCCTCGGCCCGGCTTTTGCCCCGCTCGGCAAGCCGGGCCTCAATAGCCGCGCTGCGCTGGCTGAACGCCACCAGCGTTGCCTCGCCGATGCCGGCAATCTCGAAGGTCGATTCCTTGCCGCGTTCAATCGCATATCCGAGGCGTTGCACCCCGGCTGCCAGCTCCTGGCGGTAGATCGCCCCCATCTGCTTTTGCATCTGATAGAACGCACGCGGCTCCAGGCTGCGCCATTGCCCGGCCTCATCCATCGTCATGTTGAGGATGACATTATGAGTATGAAGCTGCGGATCAAGCGCCCGGCTGGTGCCGTGCCGGAAGGAGGCGATAACCAGATTTCCGGTCGCCTCCCGCCGGATGCTGCCATCCTCCCGGATGCGGGTGGCGGAAAAATGCTGCTCCGCCAGTTCCAGCGCGGTTTTCACCGCCCGTTCGTGCGCCGCGATGAGGCGGCGGTCGCCCGCCACCTCCGCCATGATCGAAACGGATTTGGGCGCGCTGAATGTGACATCCCAGCCTGGCCGGTGTTCCCACTGACCTTCGCGCATCGTGCCCAACTCCTGGCCCGCGACATGGCCCGCCAGCAATTGGGCAAACTGCTCATGGTCGACGGCGCCGGTCAGCTTCAGTGCTTGCGCGCCTTCCCCGAGCCATTCCGAGGGGGCAAGACCCCCCTCGGCGTAGTAATCGTCGGCCTCATAGTAGTTGGCGGCCTGGGCCGCGCTGGTCAGCGCCGATATGGTGGCAACCATCACACCGGCCCCGGCCCGGTCGGGGTCTCGGGTACGGTCTCGGGCACGGCACCGCCATTCCCGCGCCTGGGTTGCGTGGAGCCCCAGAGCGTTCCCGATATGTCTGCCGGTATAAAGCGGGGATGACGGGCCGGGCCACGCGCATGGATATGGTCATCGGTCAGCTTGATCTTCGCCACCGGGAAGCCATCGGGCAGCAACAGATAAGCGGTATGCTTGGGTAGACGCAGCTCGCTCTCCAGCACGGCGGCCCGTACCTGGCGCGTGGCGCTCAATGTCCGCTGCGGCCTGCCGGTCTTGGGGTCGAATGTTTCAGAGATGGTGGAAATTTCCACCTCGACGCTGCCGATGGTCTCGGACGCCCATTCCCGGCTGGCCTGGTCAACCAGTTGCAGGAAGAGTTTGGTATTGCAGCAACCGAGCAGAGCTTCCCCCCCTTCTCTGCCATATCGCTCCCACATCCGGCCGATAGCCTGGAAAGTAAGAATGACGCTTGCCCCAAACTTACGCCCCTCGGGCAGCAGCCGGGCCAGATTATCGACCCGTGGAAGGTCCGCCAGCTCGTCCAGGACGAATGACAAGCTGCGCGTAGAAGAGGGGGCGAGCCCCAGGACGGCGGAGGAGGCGCATTCCAGCCACAACGCCATCAGGGGCTTGACCGCCTCAAAGTAATCCTCCTGCCTGGGCACGAATATCCAGGGTTTTCTGCCTTCATGCTGGTCGATCCCGACGAAGAAATCAGCAAAAGAAAAGGATGCCTCCCCCTCTCGTGGCGCTGCCCGCAGGAACATCAGCATATTGACGGCCTTGGCCAACATAAACAGCACGCTGGCCGTGGCACGCTCAGCGTCTTTTTCAAAGGCGCGCGCCGAGGAGGTATGGGCCAGCCATGGCTCCAACTCCTCGCGTGGCATAGATTGCAGGGCGTCCAGCAAGGCCTGAAGCGTGCACCGTCCCTCCTGCCAGAGTGTGCGCAGGATGTTGGCCACGAGATTGCGCGCGGCTTCCAACCAGACATCTTTGTCGCGGTCACCCGTTTCGTTGATGAGGTAACGGGCAATCCGGGCAGCGTCGGCGGGATGCTTCAATTCCGCAAAGAGGTCCCAAAACGCCCCGCGCTTGTCGAACGGGCTCAAAATTACGTCACCCCGTTCCGGGGTATAATAGTTCTCGATGAAGTCGCCGCTCGTGTCGTACACCAACGCGGCCTCCCCTCGCGCCTCGATTGTGTCCAGGAGCTGGCGCAGGGCCGTGGTTTTGCCCGCCCCGGTCGTTCCCGCCAAAGCAAAATGACGTTTTTGAAGGCCCGATGGGATGGCAACACTGCCTAGCCGCAAGGCGTAGCCGCTACTCTCGGTTGCGGTCATGCGTGCGAGGTCCGCTTCGCTGACAACGCGAGTGCCCGCGATGACCCGGTCGGCCAGTAACTCCTCTTGCTTGCGGCGGCGGCGGTCTGCGGTAAGCCACAAACCGGCAGTGCCCAAACCCAGACCAAGAAGCCCGCCCAGGCCCGCGCGTTCGGCAAAGTCGATCGCCTCGTCGCGCAAGGGCAGAAAGGCTGCCCACTCCTTCACGCCGGTCCGCCCCGCCTGCCCCTGCCAGGTGATGACCACCAGCGGATCAGCGGGCACATCAGCCAAAAGAAAACTGCTCAAATCGGCGATGGCATATTTGCCCGCCTCCTGTGCTTGCTCGGCGCTGGTGGTGATTCCGCCCACAGCAAGCGCCCCCGCCATGGCGCTGGCCAGGAGCGCCCCGGCGGCGAAGCGGAATTGGGCATGGCCATCGGCACGCGCGCGGGCCCGCAAGGCTTCGGCATGAGCGCGGCGGTTCTTTGTGTTCGACATTATATTTCTCCTGCATGGTTGAGCTGCCGCGCGAAGGCGGCGTTGATTTCGGCGGTGAGGGTGGTTTCATCGGTACGGGAACCGGCGGCGGCGCGGGCAAAGACGTAAGCGGCGCAAGCCACAAACAACGTGCGCTCGGTCAGCCGCTCGACATGGGCCAGCCGGGCGCTGATTGCATCGATCTCCTGGGCGATCTCGGTGGTGAGTTGCGGCGTGGCTTGCTCGCCTGAGAGCGAGGCCATTCCGGCTCGCACGCATTGCTGCAACAGGGCGTAAGTGGTCGTTTGACGGCTCTGAGCGGCCTGCCGTAGCGCCTTATCGAGTGCCAAAGGGAGGCGCACGGAGTGCTGAACGTGTTTCACGGCCCGTCCTTCCCCCGCATCCGGCGCGTATTCGCGGTTTGCCCAGGAATGGCGCGGGATACACAACGGGCAAGTACGGCGCACCCGGATCGCACCTGCGAAAAACCCAGGCGGTTCGCCGCAGGCCAGTGCGTGGGGTGTGTTCTATTTTCCTTGGTCCGATGCGAAGCATCGAGGCCAAAACCTCCCGCCAATCGTGCGGCTGGCATGGTCGTGATGGCCTGGCATTGTCTGCGGGTCGGGCAGGCTCCTACATTTCGGTGCCGGGTATCAAATGTGGGCGAGAACGGGGGGATTTGGCTGAGGTGCGGTCCGGTCAGATGGCACGCACACCACCAGCCATTCATGATGCCAGCGGCATCTTGGAAAAAAGGCACGGGGGTATCCTTTCCACGCACGTGGCGCGAATTCGGGGGTGAGGAAATGATGGGAAGAGAACTGAGGGAGCGACAACCCGGCCGTTCAAGAGGCCCGGGCCGCGCGCTGGCAGCTACGGATAGATTCGGGTAGGAAGTTCCTGGAGCCAGCGCTCAATTTCACCGGCGCGCCACCGCACTCGGCCGCCGCCTATGACCACTGGGGGCGGGCAAACAGACCGGTGCACAAGGCGGTAAATGCTGGAGCGGCTTTTGTAACCTGTCAGCCGCATCACGTCCTCAATCGTCAGGAGAACGCTGGGAAAAGTATCTCGGTTCATCTTGTGGCATCCTGAGCTATGGCGTGCCACCAGCCTTTACGAGACGTTGTGCCTGATCCGCGAAAGCTTACTGATTACTGGTATCAAAAAATTCTTCAGTAACCAGTAACGGTTTTATATCATGCGGTTATCGGCGCCATTAGCTTCCGCGTATCCCTAAAATTTTGAATGTTTTTATTCTAATTTGGGTGTACTTGTGGTCTTTGGTGTCACCAAGCATTTTTTCAAGCGATGAACTTGGATCGGGCCTGTGAGCGTCGGATAACCAAAGCGTCTCGATTTGGCCATCTTCCATGGCGCGTCGAAGTGCCGCAACAGCAGCACCAATCAGGGGCGGAAGAGTTTCTCTGCCCACTCGCGGCTTCATTTTACCGTCATACGAAAAAACGGCTTGCAATGCGATGATTATCTTTTTGGCATCATCGCCCTTCCAGCCCCCCTCCGCAGCAAATGTTTCGCAAAAAGCTGTCCTCTGCTCCGGAGGGACCAAGGATCGCCAATGCCTAATGACATTTTCTTTTTTGTCAGCAGTGTATTCACTGGCGTTACCAGTCGCATCCAGATTCTCCAGGCCAGTTTTTTCAATGGTAGGCTCGGACAGATTAGTGGTAGCCACAGTTATGGCCTGTGTCTCAGGTTCGTCGGTAGAATTGGCTTCTTTGGCAGGGATAGTCACAACATAAATTGGACGGATTGGAGATATTTTTGGTATTTTTGCACCAGGATAATATTTTACTTCAGAGGAAAGCAGGACGGGTGCATACCTGTTTTTAAAATCATTGGGGTTCAGTGTGGTGTCAAAAAGCATCCCTTCAGTATTTTGCAAGGCCGAAATACTGACAGCGCCCTGTTTTGCGGGCATGATGGTCTTGATTTGTCCTGATGCCAGCTCAGCGAGCAATTCTTCAATGGCGAGTGGCAGAATCGTATCGTAGGGTCGGTTGACGAAAAAGCGCTTGCGTCTTTGGAATACCCCTGGTCCAAACCAGAAAAACACGCAGAGAGCTAAAAAAGTCATTTCCCAAAGAAAGGGAGCAAACGCTTTATAGTTGTGCGGCTGCAACGAAAGCCACCAAAGCTCTATGCCAAGAGCTACCAAGGCAAGTGCAGATAGGATGTTACACGTCACATCGATTACAAAAAACCGCCAATAGAGTTTTTTGGCAAAAGCCGTTATTTGGCGCTCACCTTCTTCTATGTCTTCGGGCACTAAACGCTGCGCCGCGAAGTGGCTCAACTTTTCAGTCTTGATTTTAGTCACGGCCCTCTCTTTTCTGACTTGTGACGCAATATTGCCCCCACGCCTCCATGAGCGCCTTCCTCTTCTCCAGAAGATTGCCCCGTCGATAAGCTGCCTCAACCTTATTCCCGATGGCATGGGCAAGGGCCATTTCGGCTATGTCGCCATCAAAATCCGTTTCCTCGGCCACCCAATCCCGGAAGGATGAACGAAAACCATGCGGCACGGCGGGAACCTCCATGTCGCGGCAAATCTTGGTCAGCGTCATGTCGGACAGCGGCTTACCGCCGCGCTGGCCGGGAAACACCAACTCGCTCCGCGCCTCTCTGTAGCCCAGCGCCCGCCGGATCACGTCCAGGGCAGCGGATGACAGTGGGACGACATGCTCCTTGCCGGCCTTCATCCGCTCGGCGGGGATTGTCCACAGGGCATTGTCGAGATCAATTTCGCCCCAAGTCGCGCCGCGAATCTCGCCGGACCTGGTTGCGGTGAGGATCAGCGTCTCAAGAGCAAGCCGTCCCATCGTATCCCGCTCATTGAGTTTGGCAACGAACGCCGGAACATCGGCATAGGGCATGGCCGTATGATGCACCCCCTTGGCCTTAACCTTGGGCATCGACTTATTCATTGCCGCAATCGGCAGGGGCGTTGTCCGGTATCCCTTGCCGATCGCCCAATCGATGACCGTGTTGATCCTCTGACGCACGCGCCGCGCCGT
Organism: Acidocella sp. C78; assembly: GCF_907164655.1. Taxonomy (NCBI): domain Bacteria; kingdom Pseudomonadati; phylum Pseudomonadota; class Alphaproteobacteria; order Acetobacterales; family Acidocellaceae; genus Acidocella; species Acidocella sp. C78. The sequence continues at coordinate 2,653 of NZ_CAJQZK010000114.1, read as the reverse complement.
CTCCGGCTTTTCGAGCCAAATGGAAATCACGGCATCCCGGACGTGGTGGCCGTCAATCACGGCAACCGATAGGTCGCCAAGCATCGGGAACGCGTATGTCTCAAGGGTGGATAGCCACTGCGCCCGGTGCTTTTGATTCCGCCAGCTCGCCTTGTGCTCGGCAAACACCAGAGCAGCTGCTTCCTTGAAGGTGGGTATCCCTGCCTCTTTCCGCCGCTCGGCAACGGGATCAAGTCCCACCTCGACCTGCGTCCTCACCTTGGTGGCGCGCTCGCGGGCCAAGGCCAGGGACACCTTCTTTGCACTCCCCAGGCCAACGTCCCGGCGCTTGCCATCCTTCTGCACCCGGCAAACCCAGGACTTCCCGCCCCGAGGGCTTATAACAAGGTACAGGCCGTCGCCGTCGCCATAGCGCCCCGGCTCCTTTGCGGCCTTCACGGAAGAGGCTGAAAGCTTGCCCAATCTTATCCCACACTAGTTTACCACACGACGTGTGGGATACCATGCCAACGGGATGAGTCAGGGTGCAACAGCAAAACGCCAAAAACCGGCGGGAATCAGCCGGTTTTCATACGCTATAATATCTGGTAATTCGTGGCGGTGGCGGAGAGGGTGGGATTCGAACCCACGGTACCCGTGAAGGCACAACGGTTTTCGAGACCGTCCCAATCGACCACTCTGGCACCTCTCCGCGGTCGGGCGGCGTTATACGCATGATGGCGCTGACTAGGCAACAGTGGCGGTGCATATCGATGCCGATTGGCCGGGCAAGTCGATTGACAGCGGGATGGAGCGCGCTATAACCCCGCAATCGCGCGAAGCCGCAGGGTTTCGCGCTTCTTTTCTTTGTCCGCCGCGCGGCGTTGCAGATAGAATTGGACCAGATCGATGTTTGCAGTCATCCGCACCGGCGGAAAACAATATCGCGTCGTGCCGGACGCGGTGCTGAAGGTCGAGAAACTCGAGGCCGAGGCCGGCAGCACCGTGACCTTCACCGATGTTCTCGCCATCGGCGGTGAACAGGGCGTGACCCTGGGCAAGCCGGTTGTCGAGGGTGCCTCCGTCACCGCCACGGTGATCGCGCAGGACAAGCTCGATACGGTCATCATCTTCAAGAAGCGCCGCCGGCAGAACAGCCGCCGCAAGAACGGCCACCGCCAGAAAGTGACCGTGCTGCGCGTGTCCGGCATCAACGCCGCCTGATCGGAGGGATATCCCATGGCACACAAGAAAGCCGGTGGCTCGTCGCGCAACGGTCGCGATTCCGAAGGCCGCCGCCTCGGCGTCAAGAAGTTCGGTGACGAGCAGGTGATCGCCGGCAACATCATCATCCGCCAGCGCGGCACCAAGGTGAAGCCTGGCGCCAATGTCGGCGTCGGCCGCGACCACACGATCTTCGCGCTCGTCGACGGGCGGGTGAAGTTCTCCCGCCGGGCCGAGGGCCGCGTGCATGTGTCGGTCGAGAAGCTGCCGATCGCCGCGGAGTAACCTGTTTCCGGTATGAAAGACGCGAAGGCCGGCCGGTGCCGGCCTTTTGCGTATCTGCACTCATGAAGTTCCTCGACCAGGCGAAGATTTATGTGCGTTCGGGAGATGGCGGCAACGGTGTCGTCGCGTTCCGGCGCGAAAAATATATCGAGTTCGGTGGGCCGGATGGCGGCAATGGCGGCCGTGGCGGCGACATCGTGTTCGAGGCGGTCGAGAACCTCAATACGCTGATCGACTTCCGCTATACCCAGCATTTCCGGGCCCGTAAGGGCGGTAACGGCGCCGGGTCGGACCGCACCGGCGCCGCCGCGCCGCCGGTGGTGATCAAGGTGCCGGTCGGCACGCAGATTCTCGATGACGACCGCGAGACCCTGCTCGCCGATCTGGATGCGCCGGGCAAGCGCATCGTGCTGCTGCGCGGCGGCGATGGCGGGTATGGCAACGCGATGTTCAAGACCTCGACCAACCGTGCGCCGCGTCGCGCCGATGCCGGCTGGCCGGGCGAGGAGCGCTGGGTCTGGCTGCGCCTGAAGCTGATTGCCGATGCCGGGCTGGTCGGGCTGCCCAATGCCGGGAAATCGACCTTTCTCTCGGTCGCCTCGGCGGCGCGGCCCAAGATCGCCGATTATCCGTTCACCACGCTGCACCCGCAACTCGGCGTGGTCCGGCTGTCGATGACCGAGGAATTCGTCCTCGCCGACATTCCCGGCCTGATCGAGGGCGCGCATGACGGCGCCGGGCTGGGCGACCGCTTTCTCGGCCATGTCGAACGCTGCGCCGCGCTGATCCACCTGATCGACGGGGCGGCCGGCGACGTGGTGGATGCGTGGCGGACGATCCGCGGCGAGCTGGAAGCCTATGGCGGCGGGCTGGCGCACAAGCCCGAGCTGATCGTGCTGAACAAGATGGATGCGATGACGCCGCACCAGATCGCCGGTCGGCGCTCGGCGCTCGAACGCGCGTCGGGCAGCAAGGTGATGGTCATTTCCGCCGTCGCGCATCAGGGCGTGGACGCGGTGCTGCGCGAAACCCTGCGGATGATCCGCGAGCGGCGGCAATGAGCCCCGGCTGCCCGATCCCGGCGGCGCGCGGCTGCTGGTGGTCAAGATCGGGTCCGCCCTCATCGTCGATCCCGAGGCCGCGGCGCCGCGCACGACCTGGCTTG
>NZ_CAJQZK010000113.1:0-44642 GCF_907164655.1 Acidocella sp. C78 | reverse complement strand
ATCGCGACGGCGTGCCTCACGACATCGGCGAGCAGATCGACGGCATTCCCTCGCTCAACCACATGCTGGAGGCCTGGGTGCGGGACTATGGTTCACGCCCGCCTTCGTCAGCGCCGGCTCGCCGATGACTTATGCGCAAACCCGCGAGCGCGCCGGCGCCTTCGCCGGGTTCCTGCAATCACGCGGGCTTGGAAAAGGCGACCGTGTCGCGCTGATGATGCCGAATTCGCTGCAATATCCGGTCGCGGTGTTTGGCACGCTGCTGGCCGGCGCCACCGTCGTCAACGTCAATCCGCTCTACACCGCGCGCGAGCTGAACCACCAGCTGCGCGACAGCGGCGCACGCCTGCTCGTGGTCTTCGAGAATTTCGCCGCCACCGCCGAACGCGGCATCGAGGGCACCGAGATCGAAACCGTCGTCCTCGCCGCCATGGGAGATCTGATCGGCGGACTCCACGGGATCGTGCTCGATGTTTCGCTCCGCTACCTGGCAAGGACAGTGCCTCGGCACGGGCTGCGCGGCGTGCGGTTCAACGCCGCGCTGGCGCAAGGGCGCAGGGCTGGTCTCACCGAGGTCACGACCGGGCCGGAGGACATCGCCTTCCTGCAATATACCGGCGGGACGACCGGGGTGGCCAAGGGCGCGATGCTGACGCACCGCAACATCATCGCCAATGTTCTTCAGACCTCTGCCTGGAGCGGTGGCGAGCTTGCCGGCGAGCGGCTCAACATCCTCACGTTGTTGCCGCTCTACCATGTGTTCTCGCTGACAGTGAACCTGTTCATGTTCATGGCGCTCGGCGGCCGCAACGTGCTGATCGCCAACCCACGCGACACCGGGAGGGTGCTGCGCAGCATCCGCCACGAGAAATTCGAGGTGATGGTCGGGATCAACACCCTGTTCAACAACCTGCTTAACCATGAGGGCTTCCGCCGCCTCGATGTCTCGCGGCTGCGCCTCGTCATCGCCGGCGGCGCGGCGACCCAGTCCGAAGTCGCGGCGCGCTGGCAGGCGGCGACCGGCCTGCCGGTGAGCGAGGGGTATGGGCTGACCGAGTGCTCGCCCGTGGTCTGCATGAACCCGATCGACATGCAGCATCCCGAACGGATGGGATTCAACGGCACGGTCGGCCTGCCACTGCCCTCGACCATGGTGCGGCTGCGGCGTGCCGATGGCAGCTGGGCCGGCATCGGCGAGGAGGGCGAGATCTGCGTGCGCGGCCCGCAAGTGATGCGCGGCTACTGGCAGCGCCCGGCGGAAACCGCGCTGATGATCGACGCGGCGGGCTGGCTGGCGACCGGGGATATCGGCGTGATGGATGAGCAAGGCTTCATCCGCCTCGTCGACCGGCTGAAGGAAATGATCCTGGTCTCGGGCTTCAACGTCTATCCCTCCGAGATCGAGGAGGTGGTGATGATGCATCCGGACGTGCTGGAGGCCGCCGCCATCGGCGTGGCCGACGATGCCTCCGGCGAGCGGGTGAAGATCATCGTCGTGCCGAAATCGGACCGGCTGACCGAGGCCGCGCTGCTCGAACACTGCCGGCGCAACCTCACCTCCTACAAGATGCCGAAAATCGTCGAGTTCCGGCACGAGGAACTGCCGAAATCCCCGGTCGGCAAGATCCTCCGACGCGAGCTGCGCACCCCGGCGGCACACTGACGCGCCGCTCCGTCGCGCCCCGGCCGCCCGGCTGGAATCCGATCAGCCAGCCGGGTGCGGCCTGCGGCCATCGAGCGAAATGTCGTCGATCACGGTGATGGTGCGGCCGACCAGCATATCCAGCCCGTCGATCCCCCAGTGCTCCCGGTCGAGCCGGCCGATCGAATGAAATCCGACCAGCTTGCCGCCGGAGAAACGCTTCGTCAGGGCCATGCTGAAGCGATGGGTCTGCCCGTGCATCGTCAGCCTGCCGTCGATCCGGGTGCCGCCCGCTTTGCAACGCCCGATGAAGCGGGTCTGCGGATATTGATCGGGATCGAGAAACCCGCGCGACATCACCTGCGCCCGCACCAGGGCGTTCGGCAAGGCGAGGCTGGCGGTGGCGAACGTCACGTCGATCCGGCAGGTATTCGCCGCAGGGTCGAACACGAGCGTGCCGGAGAGCTGCCGGTATGTGCCGGTGATGGTGAAGAGCAGCGCGGTCGAATGAGTCTGCGCCAGCATGTTCCCCGGCGTCAGCCGCAGCTGCTCCTCGCCTGCGCGGGCGTTGCCGCCGAGGAGCGGCACCGCTGCGAGGGTCAGGGCGGACAGCGCGGCGAGGCGGTTGGCAAGGCGTGGCATGGCAGTCTCCCGGACCGGACGACCAATCGTCGCACGCGGGGATGAACATTTGGTAATTCTGTCCCGGCGGCCGGCCGTGGTCAATGACGATGCGCCGCCGCCGTGCGGCCTTATCCCGCCACTTGTGCCGCGCCACTCAGCCGCAGCGCCGCGTTGACCAGCGCGACATGGGTGAACGCCTGCGGGAAATTGCCGATCTGCCGGCGGTTGACCGTGTCGTATTCCTCGGCGAACAACCCGACATCGTTGCGCAGGGCAACGAGTTTCTCGAACAAGGCCTCGGCCGCTTCCTGCCGGCCCATCATCGCGTAATTGTCCACCAGCCAGAAGCTGCACGCGAGGAACACGCCCTCGTTGCCCTCCAGACCATCCTTGCCGGTCTGCGTATCGTAGCGGCGGACGAAGCCGTCCTGCATCAGGGTGCGCTCGATCGCGGCGATGGTGCCGAGCATCCGCGGGTCGTCCGGCGGCAGAAACCCCACGATCGTCATCAGCAACAGGCTGGCATCGAGGGTTTTCGAGCCATAGGCCTGCACGAAGCTGTTCATCCCGCTGTCGAACCCCTTCGCACAGACCTCGTCGTGGATCTGCTGACGGACCTCGCGCCAGCGCGCCACCGGACCGTCATAGCCATATTCCTCGACCGAGCGGATCGCCCGGTCGAAGGCGACCCAGGCCATCACCTTGGAATGGACGAATTGCTGCCGCCCGCCGCGCACCTCCCAGATCCCCTCGTCCGGCTCGGCCCAGATCCGCTCGAGGGTTTCGAGCAGCACGCGGCGGATGCTCCAGCTGTTCTCATCGCGCTGCGCGCCGCCGACATGCGCCTGGTAGAGCGCGTTCATCACCTCGCCGAACACATCGAGCTGGCGCTGCCCTGCCGCTCCATTGCCGACGCGCACCGGGCGAGAGCCCTCGTAGCCGTCGAGCCAGTCGATCGTCCGCTCCTCCAGCCGCCGCTCCCCGGCGATGCCGTACATGATCTGGATGTCGTCCGCGCCGCCGGCGATCGCGCGGTCGAGCCAGCGCGACCAGGCATGCGCCTCCTCGCGATAGCCCGCATTCATCAGCGCCTGGAGCGTGAAACTCGCATCGCGCAGCCAGCAGAACCGATAATCCCAGTTACGCCCGCCGCCGAGCTGCTCGGGCAGCGAAGTCGTCGCCGCGGCGACGATGCCGCCGGTTTCCCAATGGGTCAGCGCCCGCAGCGTGATCAGCGACCGGCGGACGATTTCCGCCCACCGCCCGGCCACCGGCACCCGCCGCGCCCAGCCGCGCCAGCTCTCCGCCGCCTGTTCCACCCCCGCCGCGATATTGAACCGCCGCGGCACCCGTCGGTGCGAGGGCAGCCATTCGAGGCCGAATTCGACCGTCTCGCCGGCGGCGACGCTGAACGCCGCCTCGGTGTGCTGGTTGCGCCCGGTCATCGGCACATCGCCCCACACCGCCACCATATCCGGCCCGGCGATGGCGACCAGCCCCTCATGGCCCGGCAGCCGCTGCACCCAGGGCACGACCGCGCCGAAGCCGAAGCGGAAGACGAGATCGAGGCGCAGATCGACCCGCCCGGACAGGCCGGTGACGATGCGGGCCAGCCGCGTCGTATCGTGCGGATGCGGCACCATGCAGTCGGTGATCCTGACGGCGCCGTCATCGGTGTGAAGGTCGGTTTCCAGCACCAGCGTCTCCGGCCGGTAGCGCCGCTCCACCCGCCGCACCGGCGCGTCAGGGGCGATCCGCCAGCGGCCATTCTCGCGCGTGCCGAGCAGAGCCGCGAAACACGGATCGGAATCGAAACGTGGCAGGCAGAGGAAATCGATCGATCCGTCCTTGCCCACCAACGCCGCCGTCTGCCGGTCGCCGATGATCGCGTAATCCTCAATTCTCTGGCTCATGATAGCTCCCGTTGCCTGTGCGCCCGCCACCGCGCCGCCGCGGCCGCGGACATCCCGAAACCGGATGTCAGCCTCCCTGTCGCCGCGCGAGTTCCGCAACGACCCGCCGCACGATGGAAACGGGTGGCTCATCGATCCGCACCACGATCGCATCTTCGTCCGCCATCGGCGGTTCCAGCGTGGCGAGCTGGCTGTCGAGCAGCGAGGCCGGCATGAAATGGCCGCGCCGCGCCGCGATCCGTGCAGCCAGCAGCGCCCGCGACCCATCGAGATGGACGAGCGTGAACGGCCCCGCGCCCGCGCGCACCAGATCTCGATAACGGCGCGTCAGCAGAGAGCTGACGATCACGCCGCCCGTGGCGTTCGCCCGCCATTCGCCAAGGCGCATGGCGATGCGGTGTAGCCAGGGCATCCGGTCCTCGTCGTCGAGCGGCTGGCCCGCGTGCATCTTGGCGCGGTTCGCCGGCGGGTGCAGATCGTCGCCATCGCAAAACGGCACGCCGAGGGCATCGGCCAGAAGAAGGCCAATGGTGGATTTGCCGGATGCCGAAACCCCCATCACCGCGAGGCGCGGCGGCGCAGCCGGCTTCGGCAGTTCGAGGCAGCGCAGCATGGCGGCTACCGGCGCAAGCCCGGCGGCCGAAACCGGATCGCCGTCGAAGGCGCGGGCGGCGCCGTGCTCATCACCGATGATCGCCGCAGCACAGCCGGAGAGGAAAAACCCGGTCTCGACGATGCCGGCGATCGTGCGCAATGCGGTGTCGATCGTCTGCGGCGCGATGTCGGCCGGCAGGGTGCAATCGGCGATGTGATGGCCGCCATCGGAGACGAAGAGTCCTCCCGGTGCCGCGCGCAGCACCGGGGCAAGACCCAGCTCGGCGAGCCGCGCGCAGGTGCGCTCCGCCCCGTGCCGGACGATCTCGACCGGCAGACGCGCGCGCCCGCCGAGCCGCGAGACCAGCTTGCTCCGGTCGGCGATGACGATGAAGCGCCGCGCCGATTGCGCCACCAGTTTCTCGCGCAGCAGCGCGCCACCGGCGCCCTTGATCAGCCGCAGCGTGCCGAACTCGATTTCGTCGGCGCCATCCACCGCCAGATCGAGCACGCCATCGAGCGGGGCGAGGCGCAGGCCGAGCGCCGCCGCCTGCGCGGCCGTCCGCTCCGACGTCGCGACGCATTCGATATCGAGCGCCTCGGCGCGGACGCGCGCGGCAAGCTGGTCGATGAACTGCGCGGCCGTCGTCCCGGTGCCGAGCCCCACCCGCATGCCGGAGGCGACAAGGCCAGCCGCTTCACGCGCCGCCGCGCGCTTGCCGATTTCAGGATCAATGCCCATGCGTCGCCTCAGCCTGCCCAGCGCCCGGCGGCCGCACGATCGGCGAGCCAGACCAGCCGCCCCCCGGGTTCAGGCGGGACGCCGGAACATCGCGATCCGTGCCGCCAAGAACGCGGTCAAGCATCTCGCGCTTGCCGGCGCCGGAGACAAGAAACACCACCAGCCGCGCGCTCTCCAGGATCGGGTAGGTGAGGGTGACGCGCGGTTCCGGCCGCCCCGTCGTCACCGGCACAACCCAGCGCTGGCGTTCCCCGAGCAACTCCTCCTGCCCGGGCAGCAGGGAGGCGGTGTGGCCGTCATCGCCCATGCCGAGCAGGCACAGATCGAAGACCGGCCTCGCCGGATCGAGGCGCGCCGCGCCGTGAAGGGCGATGAGGTCCCGCTGATAGGCGGCGGCGGCCTGATCGACGGTCAGGCCCGCGAACGGCACCGGGTGCAGGCGGGGCGCTACAGGCAGATGCGCGATCAACGCCTCGCGGATCATCCGGACATTGCTCTTCTCGTCCTCCGGCGCGACGAACCGCTCGTCGCCGAGCACGAGATCGACGCGCGCCCAGTCGATCGTGTCGCGCCAGGGCGCCCCGGCCAGCCGCTCATACAGTGCCCGCGGGGTCGATCCGCCGGCAAGGCAGGCGAGGAAGCGCTCGCCGCCGCCGCGGCGGCTTCCGCGAAAAGCCGCGCCCCCTGCTCCGCGAAGGCCTCTGCATCCGGCACCACAACAAGTTCGCCACGCACGGGTTTCATCCGCGTCTCCCCTCCAGCACGAAGCGCTTCATCGCTTCGGCAAAGCCGTCCTCGTCATTCGATACAGTCACGTGATGGGCCTTGCGCCTCACATCGTGCTCCGCATTGCCCATCGCGATCGCGCAGCCGCTGCGGGCGAACATCGCAACATCGTTGGGCATGTCGCCGATGGTCGCGATCCGCGCGTGCGGAATGCCCAGATGCTCGGCCAGCGCATCGACGACCGCGCCCTTGTTCGCCCGCGTGCTGGTGATATCGAGATAATAGGGCTGCGAGCAATCTGCCGTCACGCCCTCGCCAAACGCCTTGCGCGCGGCATCGCGGCAGGATGTCATCCGCGCTTCGTCGTCGGTCACGCCGACGATCTTAACCACGCCATGCAGGGCGGCAAGGTCGAACCGCCCGACGATCTCGGGGGCGAACGCCACCGTTCGCCGCTCGCGCGCGACATGCGGCGCGGCGCCGTCGCGCACCAGCCAGCGGTCATGCGTATAGACCCAGGCATCGAGCCCGTGATCGTCGAGCAGCCCGACCGCCCGGCCGATCACCCCGTCATCGAGATCGTGCGCGGCAACGACCTGGCTGAAATCGGGCGCCATCATCACGCCGCCGTTGAAGCCGGCCAGCGGCGTGTCGATGCCGAGCGGTTTGCTCAGCATCCGCATGCCGCGCGGCGGCCGCCCGCTGGTGATCGCGAAGCGGATGCCAGCCTCCCGCAACGCGGCCACGACCTGCGTGGTTGCCGGCGTCAGCCGCTTGTCGTCGGTGACCAGCGTGCCATCGACATCGGCGATCACGAGATCGATCGCCCGGCTCACGACCCGTCCTCCGCCGGATCGAGCGCGACCGGGCGCCACCGCCGCGTCGGATCATCGTCGGACAGCAATCTTTCCGCCTCCTCCGGCCCGGCGCTGAAACTGCGGTAATTCGGAAACCCGCCGCCGGCCTGCCGCTCCAGTCATCGAGCACCTCGCCGACCACGCGCCAGGTTTCCTCGACCATGTCGGCCCGCTGAAACAGCGTCTGGTCGCCGGTCATGCAGTCATACAGCAGGGTTTCGTAGCCGACATTCGGCTCCGGATCGAACCGGTCGCGATAGCGGAACTGCATCTGCGCCGGAGCCAGTTGCATGGTCTGGCCGGGCCGCTTCACCTCGAACTCGATGGCGATGCCCTCATCGGGCTGGATGCGCAGCACCAGCCAGTTGGGCGGCAGATCGTCGATCGACGCGCCCTTGAACGGCGCCAGCGGCTGCTTGCGGAAGCGGATGGCGATTTCCGTCATCCGTTCGGAAAGATGCTTGCCGGTGCGGAGATAGAACGGCACGCCGGCCCAGCGCCAGTTGTCGATGGCCAGCCGCAGCGCGACATAGGTTTCGGTGTTCGAATCCGCCGCGACGCCGGGCTCCTCGCGATAGGCGCGCGCCCGTCGTCCGGAAACCTCGCCGGTGTCATACTGCCCGCGCACGGCGTCCTCCGGGCGCACCGTGCGGATGGCGGAGAAGAGTTCCAGCTTCTTGTCGCGGATCGCCTCGGCCCGCACGCCGACCGGCGGTTCCATCGCGACCATGGCGACGAGCTGGAACACATGGTTGGGCACCATGTCGCGAAGTGCTCCGGCCTGCTCGTAGAATTTCGCCCGTCCCTCGACGCCGACCGTCTCGGCGACGGTGATCTGGACGTGATCGATGCGGTCGCGGTTCCAGAGCGGGTCGAAGAGCCCGTTGCCGAACCGCAGCGCCATGATGTTCTGCACCGTTTCCTTGCCGAGGAAATGATCGATCCGGTAGATCTGCCGCTCCGCGACCACGTCCAGCAGCCGCCGGTTCAGCGCCTTCGCCGAGGCGAGGTCGTGGCCGAACGGTTTTTCGATCACGATCCGCCGCCAGGGGCCCTCGCCCGACTCCCCCTCGGCCAGCAGGCCGGCCTTGCCGAGATGCTCGACGATCGGCGCGAAGAACCGGTCGGCCACGGCGAGGTAGAACAGCCGGTTGCCGCCGGTGCCTTGCGATGTTTCGATCGCCTCGAGACGGGATTTCAGGGTTTCGTAGAATTCGTCCCGGGTGAAATCGCCCTGAACGTAATCGGCATGGGCCGTCAGGCGCTCCCATGCGGCATCGTCGACCCGCCCGATCTGGTCTTCGGCCTCGGGATCACCGACGAAGCTTTCCAGCATCGCGCGCAGCGAGGCGGTCCAGCCGCGAGCATCGAGATCGGCGATATCGGCGCCCAGCAGGCCGAAATGTTCGGGCACCAGCCCGGTATTGGCGAGGTTGAAAAGGGCCGGCACCAGCAGCCGCTTGGTCAGGTCGCCGGCGGCGCCGAAAATCACGACGCTGCACGGTCCGGCCGGCGCGGCCGAGACGACGCCTGCCGCCCCCGCATCGGGACGGGAGGGATGTTGCGCGAGGGGGTTCATTCGTTCCCTCCCCGCGGCGCGCCGGGCTGCCCCTGCTCGATATGGCCGCCGAATCCCTGGCGCATGGCCGAGAGGATCTTCTCGCCGAATGTATGGTCGAGCCGCGAGCGGAAGCGGGCGAAGAGGGCGGCGGTCAGCACATCCGCCGGCACCGCCTCCTCGATCGCGGCGTTGATTGTCCAGCGCCCCTCGCCGGAATCCTCGACATAGCCGCTATAGTCCGAAAGCGCCCCGTCGCGCGCCAGCGCCGCGGCCGTCAGGTCGAGCAGCCAGGATGAGATCACGCTGCCGCGCCGCCACACCTCGGCGATGTCGGCGACATCGAGATCATAGCGCTCGGCTTCGGGCAGCGCCTCGGCGTCGCGGTTGCGCAGGATCGCGAAACCTTCCGCATAGGCCTGCATCAATCCGTATTCGATGCCGTTATGCACCATCTTCACGAAATGCCCGGCGCCGTTCGGCCCGGCATGGATGTAGCCAAGCTCGGCCCGCGGATCGCGCGCGGCGCGGGCCGGCGTGCGCTCGATCCCGCCAAGCCCGGGCGCGAGCGTGCGGAACACCGGGTCGAGCCGGCGGACGATCTCGTCCTCGCCGCCGATCATCATGCAATAGCCGCGCTCCAGCCCCCACACGCCGCCCGAGGTGCCGACATCGACGAAGTGGATGCCGTTGCGCCCCAGCCGCGCGGCATGTGCGATGTCGTCGCGATAGAAGCTGTTGCCGCCATCGATGACGACGTCGTCCCGCCCGAGCATCTCGCCCAGCGCGTCGATCGTCTCGCTGGTGATCCGCCCGGCCGGCAACATCACCCAGATGGCGCGGGGCGGCTCCAACGATTTGACGAGACCGGCGAGATCGCGCGCCCCCGTCGCCCCCGCCGCCGCCAGCGTCTCGACGGCATCCGCGGATGTGTCGAACACCACGCAGTCATGGCCGCCGCGCATCAGACGGCGGGCAATGTTGCCGCCCATCCGGCCAAGGCCGATCACACCGATCTTCATGGCTCTGTCTCCGTTCCTGTTGCCGCGCCGGACCGCTGACGGTCCCGCGATGCGGGGCCGCCGGGCCAGGCGCTCGTCAAAGGTCTCCGGTCGGGCGCGGAGCTGCGCGCCCGCTAGAGCATCATCCGATCAGATGGAGTCATCTGATCGGATAAATATGCTCTATTTATCAATACCATAGAGCACTACATCCGATCCGGATGGATCGGAAAGTGCTCTAGTGTCGCGACGCTGAAACCCGATGGATTTCAGGTTCAAGGCCGACACTGGAAAACTCAGTATCCCGGCGGCCTGCCCATCCCTGAAATTCCCCCACGAATTTCAGGGACAGGACACCAGGGTCAGGCGAAGGCGTGGTCGATGGCCTTCGCCAGTTCGGCCAGACCCGCCTCCACCTCGGTGAGGTGAACGCGGATGGCCCGGCGCTCGCGTTCGACGAGGACGCCGAGATCGCCTTCCGCCTGCGCCCCCTTCACCTGGCCGAAACTGTAGCGATGGCCGGGCACGGGAAGATCCGCCGCATCGTCAGCGGTGATCTGCAGGAAGACGCCGGTATTCGGCCCACCCTTGTAGGCCTGGCCGGTGGAGTGGAGGAAGCGCGGCCCGAAGCCGACGCAGGTCGCAACCTTGCGTGCGTCGCGCAACCGCAAGCGAATGGACGCCAGCGCCGCCTCGTGCGCCCGCGTATGTTCGATATAGGCGAGCAGGCCGATATAGTCCCCGGCATGGGCGCGGTGGAAATGCTGCTTCAGCCAGGCCGCCAGCGTGTTGTGCCGGCCGAGCGCAGCTTCATTGGCCGCATCGGCATAGATGGCGATGCCGTTCGCGCGGAACACCGGCTCGGGAGATGCGACCGGCGTGCCCGCCTCGTACGCGTCGGTCAGCGCGCGGGTCTTGACCTTGCTCGCCTCGACATCCGGCTGGTCGAACGGATTGATGCCGATGATGGCGCCGGCCACCGCGGTCGCCATTTCCCAGCGGAAGAATTCCTGGCCGATCTGCGCCACGTCGTCGAGCACGATCCGCACCACCGGGTGCCCGGCCTTGGCCAGTGCGGCGAGCTTCGCATCCTGCGCCGCATCCTCCTCGCCCTTGAGGACGAGTTGGGCGAAGACGCGGTCATCGCCATAGACATCCGGCGCGCCCAGCGCCTCGCCATCGACCGGGATCAGCCCATGGCCATGCTTGCCGGTCGATTCGGCGATCAGCTGTTCGAGCCAGGCGCCGAGGCCGGCGATGCGCTTCGTGGTCACGATCGTGACCTTGTCACGGCCGAACCTCGTTGCCGCGGTGCCGAGTAGCAGCCCGAGCCGCACACCGGGATTGCGGTCCGCCGGCACGCTCGCGGCGCAGGAGGCGACCATGCGAGCCGTCCGCGCCAGCAGGTCGGACACATCGATCCCCATCGCCGCCGCCGGCACCAGGCCGAATTTCGACAGCACCGAGTAGCGCCCCCCGATCGATTTCACGCCATGGAAGAGATGCGCGAAATGCGCCTGTTTCGCGACCTGTTCGAGCGAGGAGCCCGGATCGGTGACAGCGGTGAAATGCCGCGCCCAGCCGGCCTCGCCCACCGTCTCGATCATGCGGGCGCGGAAATGCGCGAGCATGATGTTCGGCTCAAGCGTGCTGCCGGATTTCGACGAGACGATGAACATCGTCTTAGCGAGATCGAGCTTCGCCTCCAGCGCGCGGAGCTGGGCGGGGTCGGTGCTGTCGAGCATGTGAAAGCGCGGCGAGCCGGGCTGGTGGCCGAAACTGATGGCGAGCACCTCGGGGCCGAGGCTCGATCCGCCCATGCCGAGCAGTGCCACATGGGTGAAGCCGGCCTCGCGGATCGTGTTGGCGAAACGGACCAGCGTGCCGACATGCGCGTGCTCCTGCCCGACGATGCCGAGCCAGCCGAGCCAGTCGGCCTCGTCCGCACCGCTCCACACGCCGGCATCGCCCGCCCATAACCGGCGGATCGTGCCATCGTCCCGCCAGCCGGCGGCGGCCTCGTCCACCGCGCGGGCGATGTCCTCCGGTGCCTCGATGCGCGCCGCATTGACCGCGACCAGCGCCTCGCGCTTCGCCGCGACCGCGCCGAGCAGCTTGTCGAACGCCTCGGCGAACTGCCGCACGCCGTCCTCGACCAGGTCCTGGGTAACGCTCGCCAGCGAAATCCCCTGCGCCTCGATCGCGGTGAGTGCTGCGTGCGCCGCCTCGACCTCATGTTCCACCGCGTCACGCACCACCGTGCCGTGATCGCGGAACGCGTCCATCGTCGCCGGCGGCATGGTGTTCACCGTGTCGCGGCCGATCAGCCGCTCGACATAGAGCGTGTCGGGATAGGCGGGATTCTTCACGCTGGTCGAGGCCCAGAGCAGGCGCTGCACCTGCGCCCCCCTGGCCGCCAGCGCGGCCCAGGCCTCGCCGGCGAAGATCCGGCGGAAACTCTGATAGGCGACCTTCGCATTGGCGATCGCCGCCTGGCCGAGCAGCGGCTGGATCGTGCCGGCCGGCCCGCCGGCATCGATCCTGGCCTGCAACTCACGGTCGATCACGTTGTCGATCCGGCTGACGAAGAAGCTCGCCACGCTGGCCACCTTCGAGACATCGCCGCCCTTCGCCGCATAATCCTCAAGCCCGGCGATGTAGGACTGCGCCACCGCCTCATAGCGCGGCACGGCAAACAGCAGCGTGACATTGACCGACAGCCCCTCGGCGATCAGCGCGTGGATCGCGGGGATTCCGGCCGAGGTGGCCGGCACCTTGATCATGAGGTTCGGCCGGTCCACCGCCGCCCAGAGCCGCCGCGCCTCGTCGATCGTCCCCTGCGTGTCGTTGGCGAGATAGGGCGACACCTCGAGGCTGATGAACCCGTCGCGCCCGCCGGTGGCGCGGTGAACCGGCGCCAGCGCGTCCGCCGCCGCCTGGATGTCGGCGATCGCCAGATGCTCGTAGATCTCCATCGGCGTGCCGTCATGCGCGGCGACGAAGCGCTCGAATGCCGCGCCATATTCCGGCGCGTGCGCGATCGCCTTCTCGAAGATCGCCGGGTTCGACGTCACCCCCATGATCCCGTCGCGCTCGATCATGGCGGCAAGCTCGCCCCCCTCGATCAGGCCGCGCTGCACGAAATCGAGCCAGGGCGCCTGCCCGGCTTCAGCGAGTTGTTTCAGGGGGTTCATGCAGATCTCCTCAACGCAGGTCGTGATGGACGACGGTCCGGTGCCGGAGCGGGCGTATCGGCAGGACGCCGATCCTGCCCGGGACATGGGAAGGCACAGCCCCGATGTCACGTCCCGCCGCGTCACCGTTCCGTGACCGCAAGCGTGTGTGGCGCAACCGACCGCTCTTTTCAATGGCGCGACGCGACCGAGATATACGGGTGAGCGCCGGCCGGACGGGCGCTGGCGATCCCGCGCAATGAAGCTGACAGAAGCCCCGATCTCGATTAAAGAGCGCGCATGACCTCGACCCCCACCGAACTGATCCGCAACTTCTCGATCATCGCCCATATCGACCACGGCAAATCGACCCTGGCCGACCGGCTGATCCAGACCACCGGCGCGCTCTCCGCCCGCGAGATGACCGAGCAGGTGCTCGACAACATGGATATCGAGAAAGAGCGCGGGATCACCATCAAGGCGCAGACCGTGCGCCTCAACTACAAGGCGAAGGACGGCAAGACCTATGTCCTGAACCTGATGGACACGCCGGGCCATGTCGACTTCGCCTATGAGGTGAGCCGCTCGCTCGCCGCCTGCGAGGGCTCGCTGCTGGTGGTCGACGCCTCGCAGGGCGTGGAGGCGCAGACGCTGGCGAATGTGTATCAGGCGATCGACGCCAATCACGAGATCGTCCCGGTACTGAACAAGATCGACCTGCCGGCCGCCGAGCCCGAGCGGGTGAAGCAGCAGATCGAGGACGTGATCGGGCTCGACGCATCTGACGCGGTGGAAATCTCCGCCAAGACCGGCATCAATATCGAAGCGGTGCTGGAAGCGCTCGTCACCCGCCTGCCGCCGCCGAAGGGCGACGATACCGCCCCGCTCAAGGCCATGCTGGTCGATAGCTGGTATGACCCGTATCTCGGCGTGATCATTCTGGTGCGCGTGCGCGACGGGCGGCTGCGCAAGGGCCAGCGCGTGCGCATGATGTCGACCGGCGCCGTCCACACCATCGACCAGGTCGGCACCTTCTCGCCCAAGCTCACCCCGCAGGCCGATCTCGGCCCCGGCGAGATCGGCTACATCACCGCCGCCATCAAGACCGTGGCCGATTGCAACGTGGGCGACACGATCACCGACGACCGCGCCCCCGCCACCGAACCCCTGCCCGGCTTCAAGCCATCGATCCCGGTGGTCTGGTGCGGACTGTATCCGGTCGATGCCGACGATTTCGAGAAGCTGCGCGACAGCCTCGCCAAGCTGCGGCTGAACGATGCGAGCTTCCATTACGAGGCCGAGACCTCGGCGGCGCTCGGCTTCGGCTTCCGCTGCGGCTTTCTCGGCCTGCTGCATCTGGAAATCATCCAGGAGCGCCTGTCGCGCGAATTCGATCTCGACCTGATCGCGACCGCGCCCTCGGTGGTCTACCGGCTCTACAAGACGAGCGGCGAGATGATGGAGCTTCACAACCCGGCGGACATGCCGGACGGCTCGATCATCGACCATATCGAGGAGCCGTGGATCCGCGCCACCATCATGGTGCCGGACGACTATCTCGGCGCCGTGCTCACCCTCTGCAACGAGCGCCGCGGCCAGCAGGTCGACCTCACCTATGTCGGCAACCGGGCAATGGCGGTCTACCGGCTGCCGCTCAACGAGGTGGTGTTCGATTTCTACGACCGGCTGAAATCGGTCAGCCGCGGCTACGCCAGCTTCGACTACCAGATGGACGACTATGTCGAGGGGGACCTCGTGAAGATCTCCATCCTGGTCAACCAGGAGCCGGTGGATGCGCTGGCCTTCATCGCCCATCGCTCGGTCGCCGACACCCGCGGCCGCGCGATCTGCGCCAAGCTGAAGGACCTGATCCCCCGGCAGCTCTTCAAGATCGCCATCCAGGCGGCGATTGGCGGTCGGGTAATCGCCCGTGAAACGCTGGGCGCGCTGTCGAAGGACGTCACCGCCAAGTGCTATGGCGGCGACATCAGCCGCAAGCGCAAGCTGCTGGAGAAGCAGAAGGAGGGCAAGAAGCGGATGCGCCAGTTCGGCAAGGTCGAAATCCCGCAGACCGCCTTCCTCGCGGCGCTGAAGATGGACGCCTGAGCCCAGTGCTCGCCGCCGCCATCGCCGCCACCATCGCCGCCCTGGGCGCCGCGATCCTCGTCGTCCTCGCGCTCCTGCAATCCCGCCAGATCGCCGCCCTGCGCGCCGAGGTGGCCGAACAGTCCCGCGCCGGGCTGCGCGAGGCGTTCGACCGGGTGCAGGAGGGCGCGCGGGCGCAGGGCGAGCAGCTCGCGCGCCTGCACGGCGCCATGAGCGAGCTTTCCCTCCTGCTCGCCGGCAAGCTGGCCGAGGCCGAATCGGCGGCGCAGGCTGGCCGCGCCCAAGGGCTCAGCGAAACGATGGCCGCGATCGCCCGGCTGACCGAGAGCCAGACCCTGCTCGCCGACCGGATGAACCGCGATCTCGCCGGCGTTTCGCTTGCCCTGCGCGAGGGGCAGGAGGCGCTGCGCGGCCGTGTCGAGCAGAAGCTCGACGAAATCCGCACCGGCAACGAGGCCAAGCTCGACGCGATGCGCGCCGCGGTGGACGAAAAGCTGCAATCGGCGCTGGAGCAGAAGATCGGCGAGAGCTTCCAGCGCGTGGCCGAACAGTTCGCCCAGGTGCAACAGGCGATCGGCCAGGTGCAGTCGGTCGCCACCCAGGTGGGCGATCTCAAGCGGCTGTTCGCCAACGTCAAATCACGCGGCGGCTGGGGCGAGGCGCAGATCCGCCAGACGCTCGACGACACGCTGCCGCCCGGCACGTTCGAGGCCAATTTCCGCGCCGATCCGAACGGCGCCGAGGCGGTGGAATTCGCGCTCCGGATGCCGGTGCGCGAAGGGGATCAGCCGGTCTGGCTGCCGATCGACGCGAAATTCCCGACCGAGGATTACGACCGCCTGCTGCTCGCCGCCGAGGCGGGCGACCGCGATGGCGAAACCCAGGCGCTGCGGGCGCTGAGCACCCGCATCCGCGACGAGGCGAAGAAGATCGCGCAGAAATACATCCGCCCGCCGCGCACCACCGACATCGCGATTCTCTACCTGCCGAGCGAAGGCCTGTTCGCCGAGGTCGCCCGGATTCCCGGCCTGGTCGAGCAGGTGCAGCGCGAGCACCGGGTGCTGATCCAGAGCCCAAGCCTGCTGCCGGCCTTGCTGCACACGATCCGGGTCGGTCATTTCACCGTCCAGCTCGAGCGCCGCGCCGGCGAAATCGGCCGCATCCTCTCGGCGGTGAAGCTCGAATGGGGCAAACTCGGCGAAAGCATCGAAGCGCTGGCGAAGCGCGCCGAACAGCTCTCGAAAGGGATCGACAGCACCCAGGTGCGCATCCGCGCCGTCGGCCGCAAACTGCGCGACATCGACGAGCTCGACCCCACCGAAGCCCCTGCCCTGCTCGGCCTCGACACAGCAGAGGAATAACGCCACCCCCCGCTTGAGCCCGGCGCGGTTGTTGGCTATGAAGCCGTTGCGCCGGAGGGATGGCCGAGCGGTCGAAGGCGCACGCTTGGAAAGCGTGTGTGCGTGAAAACGTACCGTGGGTTCGAATCCCACTCCCTCCGCCACTTCAGTCCCTGAGTGGGCACTGAATTTACGCCATTTTTTCCGGTTAGCACCTTTAGCAGCCGGGACTTCGATCCCATGATCCGGACCTCGCCATCTGCGACTTCCACGCGCTGGGCGAGCGCACGAAGATGGTCGCGGCGATAGCCGCCACCTTCAAGGCGGATATGCCGCCGCGCGGTTTCGGCCAAGGTGCGCACCATCTGCGGGGTAATGGCCTTGCTGCCGGAGTTCTCAAGCATGGCCTGGGCGCGTTCGGCGTCGGCCTTCGCCTGGTCGCGGATGGCCTTCAGGCCGTCGATGCGGTCCTTGAGCGCCGGATCGTTCAAGTCGGCGACACCCGCCTCTATGGCGTCGTAGAGGCGCTTGAGGCGGGCTTCGGCTTCCGCCGCACGCCGGTTCAGTTCCCCAATGTGCTCACGCTGGCGCTCCGATCTCTCCTGCCGGCGGTCGAGCACGGTGGCGAGGATCGTTTCCAGCCTTTCGGGCTGGAGGAGACGGTCTTCGAGATGGCTGGCGACAAGATCGTCCAGCTTGTCCATCGGCACGGCCATACCTTCGCAGGCTGTTGGCCCCTGCCGGGCTTTCATCGAACAGGCGTAATAACGATAGCGCCCGCCCTTGCCGGTGCGGATGGTCATGGCGCCGCCGCACTTGGCGCAGTGGATCAGGCCGGTGAGCATCGTCGGGCCGCTGATGACGGCGGATGGCGTCACCGTGGGATGTCGGGCCTTGAGCAGCGCCTGCACCGCGTCGAAGGTCTCGCGGTCGATGAGCGGCGGGACGGGCACGACCACGATCTCGCTGACCGGCTTCAATTCCTTGGACTTCGACCGTTTGTTGAACTCATGCTCGCCCATATAGGTGCGGCGGGTCAGGATGCGGTGGACTTGGCCGATGCCCCAACGGCCTCCGTCGCGCGTGAAGATGCGGTTGCGGTTCAGGTGGCTGACGATGTTCTTCACGCCCATCTGGCCCTTGGCGCCGTCGCCGTGGAGCGCCAGCCGGTAGATCAGGCGCACCGTTTCGGCGTGGAGCGGGTCTATCTCCAGCTTCTTCTTGACCTTCGCGCCGCGTTGCTCGGCCGCGACGACACGGTAGCCGATGGGCGGCAGCGAGCCGTTCCAGAAGCCCTGCCGGGCGTTCTCCTTCAAGGCGCGGATGACGTGCTTCGCGTTTTCCTTCGACTGGTATTCGTCGAACAGCGCCATGATCTGGCGCATCATGACGTGCATGGGATCGTCCCCCATCTCCTGGGTGATGGAGACGAGCTTAACCCCATTCTTCGCGAGCTTCCGGACGTAGAATTCCAGCTCGAAGTGATCGCGGAAAAAGCGGCTGAACGAATGGACGATCACCACGTCGAACGGCGCGGGCTTCGACGTGCCCGCCTCGATCATCCGTTGGAACTCGGGGCGCCGATCATTGGTGGCCGACGCGCCGGGCTCCACATAGGTCTCGACGAGCTGGTAGCCGCGCGAGACGCAATAGGCTTCGCCCTGGCGCTTCTGATCGGGGATGGAGACATCATGCTCGGCCTGCCGCGCTGTCGAGACGCGCAAGTAAAGGGCGGCCCGCAGCGGCACGGTCATGGCGTATGTCTCCTTCTCACCTCATCGGCGCGGCCCGAACAACTCATCGAAGAGTTCGCCGAACCACGCCTCGAACACATCCACCTCTGCTTCCGTGACCGGGATATGCGCGGGCCAGTCGTCGGTGACGATCCAGGTCGAGAGGTCATGCTTCGGCGGCCGGCCCGGAAACGGCCAGGGTCGGCCGAGCAACGCTTCAAGTTGTTCCGATGCAGTCGGGGGGCGTTCTTTGCGAAGTCTGGCCATTGCACCAGAATCGCCGAACCTGACGCCTGAAAGAATAGCCTTTTCTTACGCTGGAAGCCCCCGCGTACCTTGGCGCAAAAAGACTTGCGCGCGGCGGCGTGGAGCGGAAACCGCGTAGGGGCGAAGGCGGTCATCATGGCGACATCAGGCTCAACGCCGTCGCCACCGGAAGATAGAGGGTGCGCGGCCGTTGCACCAAGGGTGCGAAGCCGAATGCCACGTAGAAGGCCGCCGCCTGGTCGTCGATCGCGTCGGCGAAGATGGCGTGGGCGCCGATCGGCGCGGTCGCCACGGTCTTGATGGCGTCAAACAGCAGGGCTTCTCCCAGCCCTTGTCCGGCATAGTCGCTATGGCGGCCAAGCCAGCCGATCAGCACTGCCGGGACGGTCGGGTAGCGCGGCAGTTTCTTCGCCAGCGGCTCGGGAACCTCGGTCAACGGCACGTTGCTGGACGACAGCGTGTAGAAGCCCGCCACCCGGTCCGTCGCGATCTCCCTGGCGACGAAACAGGTGGCGTATTTACGCTTCACGTCCTGGGAGACGGTCTCGCGGAAATAGCTGTCGATACGGTCGTTGCCGCAGGTGAAGTCATCCCGCTTGTGCGCCTTCGCCAGCGGCTCGATGGCGAAGCGGACGTTCACCGGCGCTCGATCAGCTCGGCATGGCGCTTCGCCGCACGAGCCAGTCGCGCGTTCGGCTGGGGCGGATTGATCAGCGCCTCGGCGAAGCGGATTTGGTCCTCACGCGCCAGGCGCATGATGTCGGCGTCCTCGACGACGCGGCGGGCGTCCTCGCCGGCGGTGGAGATGAGATAGCCGGTCAGGGTCATCCCACGTAGACGGGCGGCGCGCTGCATCTGGTCGTAGACCTGCACGGGGACGCGCGCTTCCAGTCGGGCAGTCTCGGCTTCGATTTGGGGCTTGGGCATGGGCGACTCCTTCGGCTCCAACATATACGGCATAATGCCGTATTGATCAAGGCGGATCAAAGCCCCAGTCCGATCTGCCGCTTGCGGCTAAAGCTCCACTCGATCCCGCCATCGTCGCGGCGGACACCGCTGATGTGCTGGTCGAGGCGCTTTTCCAGCACGGGCTGCCAGGGCACGAGCTGGAAGCCCAGTCCGTCCTCAATCATGGCGAAGCGCCCGCTGGCGAGATTGGCGACGCCCGCCAGCCGGCCGGAGACGTACTCGCCGGGCCCAGACGGGCTGTAGGTCAGTCCACGCTCGGCGGCCATATCTTTGCCGACTCGATCGAACTCCTGGCGCTCCAGCGCAGCGACCGTGCGCCGAGGAATGGAAATAAGGCCGTCCTTCACGCTGGCATGGCCCATTTCGACGAGACGCGCGGCGCGCCGGTCGAGCGCGGCATTCACCTCCTGGCCGAAGCCCGTCCCGGCAAGGGCCAGATGGTCTTTCGCCACCAACTCACGGTCGAGCCAGGTCGCCCCGTCGCTGCCAACCTGCCGGTCGAGGTCGAGCGTGGACAATGTGCGGATGCCGAAATCCTTGGGTCGGCCGGGGGCGTCATAGGCCATGCCTCGCTCGGCGATGTCGCCGGGAATTTTCCAATGGTCGGCGTCGATGCGCTCGACGTGCCCGGCGCGGCGCAAGGCTTCCAGCCGGCGCACATGGGAGCGAATGAAGGCGTCGGGGTCGCCGTGGCGCTGCTCGATGATGTCACGCGTTGCCTCCAGATGCAGGCTTGGCTGGTAGATGCCGCCATTGGCCTCCGCCATGATCTGGATGTTGACATCCGCCGGCCGGGGCTCGGCCTTGGTCGGCGTCGGATCGAGCGCGACGATGTGGCCGCGTCTTATCTCGTCGAGGCGGCCGGCGTCCGCCATCTCGACATAGTGGGTGCGCCCGTCCACGCCATCGATGACGAGGTGCAACCGGTCGCCCATCTCGTCGCCGGCCAGGCCTTTGGAGAGCACGCGGCCCACGATCGGTTCGGTGATCTGCTTGCCGTGCGCCACATATTGCGCGGGGGCGCGTTCGTCGGCGAGGCCGTAGTCGGCCAGCGCCCGGTGCATGGTCTTGATGATGTCGCCGCGCTCGCCCAGTTCGCGCAAGGTCGGCTCGGCCTGTGCCGAGATGGACCAGCGGCCAACCTCCACCTCGGTCGCCAGTCCCATGCTTTCCAGCCTGCGGGCGCGGGCGATCAGCAGCGCCCGGTTCCGGCGCGCGGTCTCCAGCATGTCTTGGTCGGGGCGCAGATCGGCGAACCCGTGGCTGGCCTCCTGCTCGGCGATCAGCATCCGGTCGAGCCGGGTGAAGCGCTCGGCGTCCACCTCGCGCTCAAGCTGGCGGCTGACCTCCTGCTCGGTCTGCCGGCCCAGCTCCAGCGTGACGATCTCGCTGGCCCGTTCGCGGATGCCGTGGGCGATGTAGTCGCCGGCGATGTTGAGTATCTTCCCGTCGTCGGTGACACCGCGCAGCAGGATGTGGGTGTGCGGGTGACCGGTGTTATGGTGATCGACCGCGATCCAGTCGAGCCTTGTGCCGAGGTCAGCCTCCATCGTCTTCATCAGGTCGCGGGTGGTCTCTCGCAAGTCGGCCAGCTCTACGCCGTCCTCGGCGGAGACGATGAAGCGGAACTGATGGCGGTCGTCGCGGCTCCGGTCGAGGAAGGTGCTGCCGTCCTCGGCGTCGCGCTCAGCGGAATAAACCTGTCCCTTCTCGCCGTCGCGGTTGACGCCATCGCGCTCCAAATAGCGCAGGTGGGCGTCCACCGCCTTCGCGCTGACGAACGACCGTCCGCGCGCCGCGCCGCGCTGCGGGTTGAGCTTCACGATCCGCGCCTTCACCGTCACGCGCCGGGCGCGGGTTCGCCCGCCGCTGGCGTCCTGGCTCCAGGCGCTCCGCCCCTTCAGCACGGCGGCGGCCGTAGCGCCCCGGCCTCGCGCGTTGAACCGGCCGCTTCCCTTCCCGGCCGAGCCCAGCCGATTGGGGTCGCCGCCGGCGCGGCGGATAGCCTGATGCACCTCGGCAAGGAACGTCTTGGGGCGCGGCCGGACGGCGCGCGTGGTGCGCCCGCCAGCCCGGTCGCGGACCCGGCCGGGACGGATGCGGAAATGGTCTTCGTCGGTCGCCATGATGCGACGATTGGAAGATAAAACTGCCGACACAAGGTCGAAAATGGCGGCGTAAGGCCGTGGCGTAGAAATACTTGCCATAGCGTAGAAGCGGCGGAACGGCGCACGCCCCACATTGCGGGTGCCACCCAAAATGCCATTGAAAACATTGCAGAAATCGACTTCCCCGGCGCCGGCGCACCTCGCGCCCTCGGCGGAGAGCCGCTAAAAAACAATGTGCAGACAAACACTTAGGAACGAAGTTCCGGTAGCGAGGCAACTCGCTTTATCTTGCCCTCATACTCCCCATCATATTCAAGCCCGCAAATCACCGCTGAGCCTCCGTCCATATACCAATCAAAGATACCGCCGGATCGACAGACAGCAGCGCCTACCCGATCCTGCCTAATCTGCGATGAAACGCTTGTCGCCGGTCCCGGAAAACACAAACATCATGCCGGCGGCGGCACCGGCGTCTGCGCCCGCTTTGCGGCGTCGAATAGTCTTTCTTGCAGCCAGGCCTTGAAAGCCTTGTCCGTATTGTAGAGCGCATAGAGGTCGGTGTGATCGGCCAAGCTGCCGAGCAATTCATCATCGACGGCGCGGTCGTGTTCGATCCGGGCGTTCTGATTGTCGCTGTTCCGCAGTGCATTTTGAACACGGTCGTTTGCGCCAATTTTCCCCGGCAACTCCTCGAACAGAAACCGGGTGACACGATCCTGATCGCGAAACTCCGTGGCGCCAAAGCGTTCGTTGAAGTCACGGATGACGCTGCTCAGTTGGTCAACATCTTGCTCTGGACGACTTCCCGCCGCACCTGTTGGAACCGGCTCGATCTCTGCATTCGCATCAGCCAGGGCGATCTCCATGGCCGCCTCGACCTCAACCCGATAGCTGTCCATGTCGATGGTTTCCAGCACGTCGACGGGCGTTTCGTCACTTGCGGGACTGGGCAACTTCGGGATTAGCAAGGTGAGGAAAGTCGACAACTTCTCCCACTCCGGCACCGCATATCGCAGGATCGCGCCGAGGAACGCATAGGTCCGAACGAACGCCTTGGCCGCACCCTTGAACGCGATCTGATCGTCTTCCGGGAGTGCTTCGTACTGCGCCGAACATGCATCCAGGATGGGGTCGATCTGGTCGCGGGGCGCCGCTTGCAGGAACAGCGAGACGACGTTCTCGACGTTGGTCTCTGTGTAGACACCCGCCTCGTCGAGCGCGCGTTTCAGGTCATGCAGCTTGTTGGGATCAGTCTCGCCGGACAGGATTGTCGTGCGGTAAAAATCAGAAAACGCAGCTTCGATGATGGCGGGGTCGTTGCGGAAATCCAGCACGATCGGCTCGGTCTTTCCCGGCCGGGCACGGTTGAGACGTGACAAGGCCTGCACCGCTTTAACGCCGGCAAGCGTCTTGTCGATATACATCGCGAACAGTTTGGGCTGATCAAATCCGGTCAGATATTTGTCCGCGACGACGAGGAATCGGTAGGGGTCGGCGTCGAATTTGTCCTCCAGTTCGCTGCTCGGAAATCCGTTGAACGACGCCTCCGTGCGCTGCTCGCCCGCGTCGTCGACGGTGCCTGAAAACGCTATGATAGCCTTGTAAGGTGAGCCCCGTTTAACGAGGGCTGCGTTGATTGCGCGCCAATAATCGATTGCTCGCTCGATGCCGTCAGCGGCCATGATCGCGCGGGCTTCGCCGCCGACCTTGCGCCGGGCTATCACCTGATCGAGGAAATGATCGACCACGATGCCCGCCTTGGTGGCGATTGCATGGTCATGGCCTTCGACATAGTGGCGCAGCGTTTTCAGCGTCCGGGACACATCGACTTCAGGGTCATCGGCCGCGGTCTTGGCGAGGCGATAGTAGCTGGAAACCGGCGTGTAATGGGCCAGCACGTCGAGGATGAATCCCTCCTCGATCGCCTGCTTCATGGAATAGAGGTGGAATGGCCGATGCTTCACCACCCCGTCTTCCTCATAGCGCTCGCCGAACAGCTCCAGGGTCTTGTTCTTTGGCGTCGCGGTGAAGGCAAAGTAGCTGGCGTTATCCAGCATCCGGCGGCCCTCGATGATGGCGAGGATGCGATCCTCGGTCGTCATCTCGTCATCCGCAGCACTTCCGCCGAGCGCCGTGTTCAGCGCCCCGGCCGCACGTCCGCCCTGGCTTGAATGCGCTTCGTCGATCACGATCGCGAAGCGGCGACCGCGATGTGCGCTGCCGATATCGTCCAGGATGAAGGGAAACTTCTGCACCGTCGTGACGACGATCTTCTTACCGCTTTCAATGAAGCCGCGCAGGTCGCCGGAGCGCTCGGCATGGCCCATCAGGCGCGCGGTCTGCGCAAAGCCGCCGATGGTGTCCCTCAGGTTTTTGTCGAGCACCTGGCGGTCTGTCACCACGATGACGGTATCGAAAACCGATGCACCCGCACGCTCCAACCCGACCAGCTTGTGCACCGTCCAGGCGATGGAATTGGATTTGCCCGAGCCCGCCGAATGCTGGATCAGGTAGCGCTTGCCCGCGCCCCGTTCGGCGGCGTCGGCGCACAGCGACCGCACAACGTCGAGCTGGTGATAGCGAGGGAAGATCGGCTTGCGTGCGGTGATCCGGCCGCGCGCGTCGCGTTCTTCGATGATGCCTGCGAAGTTTTCGATGATGTCGGCCAGGCTGCGTTTGGCCAGCACCTGACGCCAGAGGTAATCGGTCTTGATGCCGCCGGGATTGGGCGGGTTGCCGGCGCCGTCGTTCCATCCGCGATTAAACGGCAGGAACCAGCTTTTCTGCCCGGCAAGCTGGCTGCACATGCGTACCTCACGGTCGTCGACCGCGAAGTGAACGGCGCAGCGGCCGGAACGGAAGATGAGCTCCCTAGGGTCACGGTCGGTTTTGTATTGTGCCTCGGCATGGGCGACGGTCTGGCCGGTTAGGCTGTTTTTCAGCTCGAAGGTGGCGAGAGGCACGCCGTTGATGAACAGACCCAGGTCGAGCGCGCGGCGGGCGGCATCCAGCGAATAGCCGAGCTGCCGCGTGACGGAGAAGCGATTGGCGTCGAAGCGCGCGGCCGCCGCCGTGTTGCCTGGCGAGGGCAAGGAAAAGTACAACTTCACCTCGTGCGGACCATGGCGGACGCCGGAGCGCAGCACATCGATGACGCCGCGATTGGTGATCTCGTCGCGGACGCGGGCGAGGAAGGCGCGCCGCACCGGCGTGTCGGCGTCGATCGATAACGGGCCGGCAAGGTCGGGCTGGGTGGCGTGAATGAAAGCCGCGAGCTGGACGAGGTCCAGCGCGTATGCGCGGTCGTAGTCGTCCCGGCGGCCCTCGATATAATCGTCGGGGCCTGTGAAGGGCGCGGCCTCCTCCGATAGCCCCGGTGTCGAGGATGCCCGCGCGGACGCGGCGCCCGTGAGCGCGGCGACGATCAGCGCCTCCAGTCCGCCCTCGCTTACGTCAGTCGACCGCATCGAGCGCATCCTCCATGTCTTCTTCGTTGGTCGCTGTTTCCTCGGCAAGTCCGTCGCCCTCGACGATGCGGACGGCGGCTTCGCGCACATCGAGCTGTCCGGTGACGACGGCGGCGATCAGGTTGTCGCGGTATTCGAGGATGAGGTCGATCTGGCTGCGCTCCTTGGCGATGGCTTCATCCACTAGCTTGGTATCGGTCTTACTCAGCAGTCGGTAATATAGGCGACAGTTGGTGCTTTGAAGAATGATTGCACGAGACGTGGTTTGCGCTTGATGGCGGCGAGTTGGGCTTCGATTTTGTCCTGAAGCTTTTCGCCTTGGCGTAGCGGAGTCCGGGCGACGCCCGTCCGCTTCATGTGGCTCCAGACCAGTTCATCTGGGTTCAGGTCAGGGGCGTAGCCTGGCAGAAAATGCAACGTCAGCATTCCATTGGTCGACGCCACGTAGGCTTTCACCAGCGCTGTTTTGTGGGCAGGCAGCCCGTCGAGGACCAGGTGCACCGGCCTCGTGCGGTGCCGCATCATCCGGCGTAGCAGCGCTACGAACAACTCAGCATTCAGGCCGCCTTCATAAGTGCAATACCAGAACCCGCCGCGGGCTGTCACCGCCGAGGCGGCGCTGATCGATTGCCGTTGGCCCGGACGCTCGACGATCGGCGTCTGTCCCTTCACGCCCCAGGTCTTGCCATGCACGGCGTCGGCCCGAAAGCCGGACTCGTCCCAGAAAAAGACCTCGCCGCCACAGGACTTGGCCTGCCTGGCGATTTCAGGAAACCGCTCACGTCGCCATGCCTCGATCGCCTCCGGATCGCGCTGATAGGCACGCTGCAACGGCTTTTGCGGCGTCAGGCCCAGTTTCGACAGCAGTTCGCCCACAGCCGTCACACCGAGTTTGATACCAAACTTGCGCTCGATCAGTTCGGCCACAACGTGCCGGGTCCACAGCCCGAAATCCAGGCCGTATTGGCGCGGATCGCGGCCATTGATCCAACGCAACACCTGCTGCTCCTGGCGCGGCGTCAGACGCCGCGGCCGGCCGGTTGCCGGCCGTGACCGCAAGGCTTTCACCCCGACCCCAGGCTTCGATGCCGCGCTGAGCCATTTATAGATTGTTGTGCGGCTGAACCCGTATGAGGCAATCACCAAAGAGGCCGCTTCGCCCTCGCGCACCCGCTCTACAGCCATCAGCCGGATGGTTTCCAGGGTGCGATGATCAAATCTGCGACCGTCCCGTTTCATGCCAGAATTATATCATCCCCGCAAACATACGACTAGCAAAATGTCGTCTTAATTACCGACTGGTGAGTAATCGCATTGAGGATCAACTGCTGCTCGGACTCATCGGGCGGGAGCGCAAGGTGGAGCGCCGAAAGCCGCGTCTCAGCGATGGCGGGGTATGCGACACCTACTGATCGTGAAATGACACTGTCAATGAAACGCGGTGTCATCAACGCATATGCCAACAGTTCAGGAATGATGCCAGGTTTCGGTGTCAGGACAGCAAATCCAGTCGATGCAACGGCATCGCGTGGCCAGTCACGGAAAAAATAGATAGCCTTGAGGTAGGTCCGAACGGTCGAGATCAGGATATCGTTTGGGGCCAAGCGCCTGCGTGCCCGCGAAGGCGCGGCATCGAACGCTATTTCTTGTGGCTCGCCTGACAGGATGCCGGTGCCAACGGCGGATATGTCGAAATAGTCGAATGTGTAATCCCCTGGCGTGCTTTCGGGCAGCGTCCGCGCATTGACCTGGCACCAGTCTTTCAATCGACCGACGCGCCAATGAGAAGGAATAGCACCGATGACTGGATGCTGGACGGTAGCAGAGTTCTGGACAACGCCAGCGCCGAGCAACCCCTCTATAATCGCCTGTTTCCGTTCGACGAGAGCGGCGATGGTGCGGCGCTTGGCGACGATGAGGCGGTGGACCTGGGCGGTGTAGGCGTCGAGGAAATCGGCGATCCGCCGCTGCTCCTCGGGCGGGGGCGAAGGAACCATCAGCTTGCCAAGATCGGCAGAATAGAGACGCCAAAAGCCTTCTACTATCCCCTTAACGGACTTCCTCAACTCACCACGGAAAGCTGTAGAGCGGTATGTATACTCAAAATACCGTGGTTCGATGTCACCGTCTGATCGCAGCACAGTATAGTCTGGGCTGACGACACCCTGATGGTTCGCCCGAGCGAATACACCAAGATGCGCCTTAAGCCGGTTCAATACGATGTCGCCGGGGAGGCAGCGTTTTGCCCCTGCGTAGGAGGCGGACCGCGTATGTTTCGTAGCGAGGTCTGCGCTCGGGACCAGCCCGAATTTTTGACTCATAGCAAGGTGCGTTTCGGTACCGTCGCTCCCCCGATCATCGACCTCACGAAAGACGCGCTTGGAACGCACAACTTCCCAATGCATCGGCACGCGGGGCAGCCAATCGATGCCGCTATCGCTGTATTCAGGATAGGGCTTCAGCTTCGCGCTCATGCGTCGGCCTCGATCAGCACAGCGTCGAGCAACGCCTGGGTCTGGCGCTCCAGCGCGTCGATCTCGGCCTTGATCGCCGCCAGCGGACGCGGCGGCTTGGGCTTGTAGAAATGCCGCGCGAACGAAATTTCATAGCCGATCTTGGTCTTTTCCCGGTCGATCCAGGCGTCTGGCGCATGGGGCAGCACCTCGCGCTCGAAGAACGCTTCGATCCCGCCGGACTCGCCGAACGCCACGATCTCGGTATCCGACAGCGACTTGTCAGGTTCATAGGCGACCACTGTCGCCTTGCCTTTGACGGTAACCGCAAACAGCCCGCCGCGCGGATCGGCGGTCTTCTTCGACACCGATTTGACGATCGGCTTGGCATCCGCCGCGCGCCAGCTCATCGCCCGCGCGATCAGCCGCGCCTCGGCGGGTTTCAAGGCGAGCATTTCGGCCTTGATCGCCGCCGCGACCTTCGCCTCGAACAGCGCGTAATCGTCATGCTCGGCATCGCCGATCACCGCCATCAACCGCTCGGCGGCGCGATGCAGGCGCCGGTCGCGCGCCCAGGTGGCCGCGTCGAGCAACTTCTTCACCGTCTTGCGCGGCAGTTTCGGCGTGGCGTCCTCAGCCTCGGCGGGGGTTTCGTCGCCGTCCGCGCCGGCCTCCTCATCGCCCTCGGTCAAGTCCTCGACCTCCGCCTCGGGCGGATCGAGATGCGCTTTCAGCCGCTCGGCGACGCCGGCGAAATCGTCGAACAAGGCGTCACCGAACTCGGCGTGCAACGCCTCTCGCAAGGCGCGGTGCCCACTCTGGAATCGCAACGCCTCGACCGCTTCGCGCGTGAAGCGCGAGCGCAGCCGCAGTGGACGTTCGACGATGATCTTCCAGTAGCCGAAGGACGAATTGGGCAGCACGACGGAGGTGTCGCTCGTCTCCATCGTCTCATAGGCATCGAGCACGGCCTGGATATGCTCAGGCGTCATCTCGCAATTGCGCTTGCCCAGATTGCGGCGGAGAGGCCTGAACCACTTGGTCGCGTCGATAAGCTGAACCTTGCCCTTGCGGGCTTCCGCCTTGCGGTTGCTCAGCACCCAGACATAGGTGGCGATGTCGGTGTTGTAGAAAATGTTGAGCGGCAGGGCGACAATGGCTTCCAGCCAGTCGTTCTCGATGATCCAGCGGCGAACATTGCTCTCGCCCGAGCCCGCTTCGCCGGTGAACAGGGCCGATCCGTTGTGAACGTCGGCAATGCGCGAGCCGAGCGGCGTGTCCTTCATCTTGGACAGCTTGTTGACCAGGAAGAGCAGCTGGCCATCCGACACGCGCGGCAACAGGCGCAGCCGATCCTCGTCGCCGGCCAGGCCCTCATGCTGGACCACGAAGCGCGGATCGTTGGCGGCGGCCTTGCCGCCCATCTCGGCCAGGTCGATCTTCCAGGTTGTTCCGAATGGCGGATTGGCCATCATGAAGTCGAACTTCAGCCCGTTTCGCCCATGCGCGTCGGCGGACAAGGTAGAGCCGAAGGCAATGTTTCGGGCTTCTTCGCCCTCGCCCTTGAGCAACAGGTCGGCCTTGCAAATGGCGTAGGTCTCGGGGTTGAGTTCCTGACCATAGAGGTGGATTTCGGTCTTCTTTCCCTCCCTGCGGGCAAGGTCGCGCAATTTGGCTTCGCCAACCGTCAACATGCCGCCGGTGCCGCAAGCGTCATCGTAGAGAAGATAGGTGCCGTTGCCGATGCGGTCCTTGATCGGACGGAACACCAGTTCGGCCATCATCTCCACGATGTCGCGTGGCGTGAACTGTTCACCGGCGCCCTGGTTGTAATCTTCGTTGAAGCGCCGGAGCAGCTCCTCGAAAATCGTGCCCATGGTGTGGTTGTCGAGACCGGGCAGGCTCACCCGCCCCTGTTCGTCGCGAACCGGGGTCGGCGCTAGATTGATCCGCTCGTCACAGAATTTCTCGATCAGCGCGTGGAGCCGCTTATGTTCGACAAGTCGTCCCAGCTCTTCACGAAACTTGAAGCGCGTGATGACTTCTCTGACGTTTTCAGAAAATCCATCGAGATACGCCTCGAAGTCCGCCTTCTGCGTTTCTTCATTTGGCCGGGCCAAAAGCTGGCGGAGGGTAAAGGGGGAGCGGTTGTGGAACGCCTGACCGGCCGCACGATCAAGCGCGGGGCCTTGCGCGGCCTCCGGAATGCCCGCCGCGTCCAGCTCCGCCTTGCGGGCCAGAACGGCAGCGCGGGTGGGTTCAAGCACCGCGTCAAGCCGACGGATGACCGTCATCGGCAGGATGATGTCGCGATATTTGGTCCGGTCGTAGACATGGTGGAGCACGTCATCGGCGATGCTCCAGATGAAGCCGTTGATGTTCATGCCGGCACCCGACGCGCGAAGGGCACAACATTGGCGGGACGAATATCCTCGGGTAGATCCCCGGCGCTTTCGTCCGACAGGCGTTCCAGGGGCCTGACAACCGCTTCTTCCCACAAAGCAGCCATGACGCCTTCCAGCTTCTGGTTCAGCTCGGTTTGCTTCTCGAACCAGTCACGGACGATCCGCTCCACGCGGACCTTGAAGCCCGGCCCTGCGCCCCATTGCGCCGCACAGTGAGACCACAGCCCGACATCGGCTTCCAATGGACCGCGATAAACCTCGACGGCCGCCGTGCGCGCCGCCTCGGCGAAGGCACGCCGCCAGCCCTCAGCGCTAACCTCGACCTGCTGGATGGTCTTTTGCGCCAGAACGAGATCGTCGTCCTGCTTCAAGGTGTCGAGCACGCCCTGGAGCTTTTCAAACCAGGTCTTGGACCGGAGAAGCGCATCCTTCGCACCGCCCGCGCCGACCTGATGGCTGACGCTGAAATTGTAATATTCGCCGTTTCGGCGCGTCATCGCCCAAATGGTCGATGCATACCGAATTGCGCCCAAGGCCTCGATCAGTTCCGCCGATGGCTGCCGGACACGGGGGGGCAAGGGAGCATGTGCCCCTAGAAAGTTACTAAGTTGATCGGCGACCGCCTGCACCGCCGATGTGAAAGCCTGGGTCTCGTGGTGCCGAACCACTTCGTCGGCGGCGGCGCATTCGTCGAGCAGCCGGTCCTCGTAGGATTTGCGGAGGCGGACGATCTGGTCGATGAGTTGGCCCCGCACCTTCGCCGCGTCGTCCTTCTTGGCATTGAAGAACAATATCGGCACACCGTTCAGGGCTCCGTCGCCGCTGGCCAGGGTGCGGAGGATCTGGTCACGCTTCAGATGATAGCCGTCCTCGTCGTCGATCGGCGGCTCGCCGCTGTCGTCCTTGACGGCCATCGCCTCGTCATCGCGCGGCAAGGCCAGCACCGACACCTTGCCCGCGTCCACGCGCACACCGTGAGCATTGCGAAGATGATCGAGCAGAAGTTGCACTGAGGTGCTGGGCGCCTGGTTGAAGGTCGAGCACAACACAACATGCGTCCGGGGGTCTTTCAGGCGGGCGTCGAGGTCGGCTCGCACCGCGACTTCATCTAGGCCCTTTGTATCGACCGCGGATAGCGCCAGGCCGGGCACCTCCGAGTCAAAGCCTGGGATCAGAAGGTCGATCGATGCCGGTAGCGGCACGTCACCCAGGCGACCGTTATTGATGTCGCGGAATAGCTTGCGCAGTTGCTGCATGGCCGCTTTTGCGCCGCCGTCCTCGATCCATATTTCACGCCGCGTCCGCAGCTCGAGCTTCATCCGCTCGATGACGCGGGCGCGGAATTCTTCCTCGGTGGCGCATTGGCTCGCCAGTTCGGCCGCTTGGTCGCGGGAGTTCGTCCTGCCCTTGGCGTCTCGCTCGCGCCTGACCGTCAGACCGGACATGTTGCGAAGCGCGCGCTGCACCTCCTCGCTGACATTGACGCTGTCGTTCTTCTGGCTGTCGCCACCGGAGCGGCGCAGCCACGTCGCGGCGCAGAAGTCGCCAACGAGGTTCCGCATTTCTTCGTCGGACTGCGCCTGGACAACGATGCCGAAGCCCGGCCCGCGACGGATGTTGACTTCGCACAGGGTCGTATGGCCACCGCCCGTCTCAAGCACCACGCGCTCGCGCAGGTCGCTTGGGGGCGAAGACGGATCGAGCAGGCCATACAGAAAGCTGATAGCGGTCGATTTCCCGACGCCGACTTCGCCGATGAATGCGATCTGGTGGGCGTTCTTACCCAGATACACGGCCGACGTTTCGATCGCCGCACGCTGGCGTTCCAACTGGCGCTTCAGGGGCCAAGGACGCTCTTCCTCCTCCAGGAAGTCCGCAATTTGACGAAGGCCTTCCTCGGCTAGCTCCAGGATGTTCCTTTGCGGATTAGAGAAGTCGGGGCGCTCCACGTACTGCCAGTCCTTGGCGAGATACGCGCCATAATCCGCCGCGCCCTTTGATCCGAGCGCCGCCAGCGCATCCAGAATTTTGCCGAGTTCGCTTGGCGTTCCGGTCTCACCCTTCTCAATGCGTGAAACCCGGCTCTGATCGACGCCGGATTTGGACGCGAGCTGGCTTTGGGTTGCGCTAATCTCAGCGCGAAACTGGGCGATGTCCTGGCCGATACCCATCGGCGCCGAGGCGATTGCTTCCATGGTCTTGCTCCTGCCGACCGCCAGGCCACCCCAGCGCGTTGGAGTCTATGTAGAAGATAATTAGCATATATGCAAGGGTAGTTTTCATATTTGATTCTGCGACAAGGCTTTAGCCGCCAGAAACGGTCCTAGGCGCCCGCGTCGCCGGGATATACCAGTGGCATAGATCAGCGATAGAAACGGGCTATAAGATTACGATTGACGACAGAGAGCGAAGCCAAGGGGGCTGGTCATGATGCAGGGCGCGCGCAAGTTACCAACACAACACGTCTCGATTCGCGTGCCGTGGCACGATTCGGGATGGTCTGGTCGTATCTGCGCGAACCCCCTCGGCAACACTCATTGTATCGCGCTGCCGCGTATCGGCGACACTCGAGATGACGCATGGGAGTCATCTGTCCCCGGAGAATTGTTTGAAGTTGAGGGTGGCCGACTCCCCGCCTGCGCTGCCGAACGCGGCGCCTTCATGGCGGAATTCTCATATGAACGCCGCTTTCCACACCCCTACGAGCATCACGCGCTTTACACGCATTTCCGCCGGACGACATATGTTCACGCGCCCCGATCGGCGTCGGGTGTTCCGTTCGCGTGGATGATGAAGGGCGATGACGGCATACCTGACATAGCCAACCGCCTGGCGCTCGGCTTCCGCCCCGAGTTGGAACCGGAGCTCGGCTTCGAGAGCATCTGGGTTCAGGAACGGCGCAATCAGCTTGTCATGCTGGACACCTTCTTCAGCGCGATCGAACCGCAAGTTTCGCTCGTATTTTTCTATGCCAAGAAGACTCCCCTTGCCGAGGACCCACGCCGCGTCATCGTCGGGATCGGGCGGGTGGTTGGAGTCGGCGGCGCCACAGAATATGCCTACGAGAACGCGGCCAAGAACGCCCTGCGCTCGATGGTGTGGGAGCGCAACGTCAACCACTCAATTAAGTCCGAGATCGGCGATGGTTTCTTATTGCCGTATCGCGAGTTGTTGGCGCTGGCTGAAAGCGATATCGACTTCGATCTCAAACCGTTCGTGTTGCACGCTCCAGAGGAAAGTTTTGACGCCTTTTCGATGGGCACGGAGCACGTAAGTCACGACCAAGCCGTATCTGCACTGCTTTCCGCGGCCACCGTTGTCGGGCGCTATGAGACGCTGCTCCCCGGCGATTGGACCGCTGCGCGGCGGTGGATCGACGCAGAGCTGAACCGACTCTGGCGGTTGCGTGGAGCATATCCGGGCCTCGGGTCGACGTTGAGTGCCATGGGCCTCCCGAACGGCACGCTGCTCGCACACTCAGTCGGCGGGCTGTTGCACGCTGACGGCGGAAAGGATATTCGCGACCCATGGCCAGTCGTTGAGTCTATACTTCACGACCCAAAGCAACTACCCCCAGACCTTGCCAATTCGGTCGGCCCTGTCGCAGCGAAGTTATGGGACAGCTTGCAGCCGGATC
Source organism: Acidocella sp. C78 (assembly GCF_907164655.1). Taxonomy (NCBI): domain Bacteria; kingdom Pseudomonadati; phylum Pseudomonadota; class Alphaproteobacteria; order Acetobacterales; family Acidocellaceae; genus Acidocella; species Acidocella sp. C78. Next base: position 11,327 of record NZ_CAJQZK010000113.1, on the reverse strand, counting down.
GTCGCGCACTCCTAAAGCTCCTCGCTCGTTTCGAGCTCTCCGCCGATCAGGCGCAGCGATGGTGGGTACAAGAGGAGCGCGCGAAGGCCGGAATAGACCTCAACGACGCCGCAATCCTCGCCAACCCCTACCTCTGTTTTGAGGCAGACCGAGGTCGCCTGGACAGCATTCCGCTGCCCGTCATTGACCGGGGTCTGTTCCCCGATCCGCAGGTTCTCGCCGCCATTCCTATCCCCGATCCGTCCGCATGCGCGGAAGCCATCGACCCGCGCAGAGGCCGGGCGCTCATGATTCAGGCTCTCGAAAATTCTGCTGGTGAGGGCCACACGCTTCTTCCGCAGGACTGGTTAGTGGAGCGTGTGCGCAGTGCCGAGGTATCGCCGCCTTGCGCCATCAGCGGGGATTGGATCGCCGCATTCAAAGAAAGTTTCGTGCCCCATTTGGAAAGTGTCGAAACCGCAGATGGACTCTCGGCTTGGCAGCTTGATCGGTACACAGCTACGCGCGCGTTAATCAGCGCTCGCATCCGACGCCGCCTGGGCGGGGCTCGGCACGCCGGCGAGTACGACTGGCGCGAGCTCATCGACACAGCCTTGGGCGGCGGGTCCAAGAACGGGGACGTGTCAGAAGAGGCGGCACGCGCTGAAAAGGCGTCAGCACTCGAAGAGCTATACCGCGCCCGCGCTTCGGTACTGATCGGTCCCGCCGGCACAGGTAAGACCACGCTCCTGCTCGCGCTTCTGTCGCTTGACCAGGTTCGCAAGGGTGGCGTGCTGCTTCTGGCTCCCACGGGCAAAGCACGGGTGCAGATGCAGAAAAAAGCCGGCGACGTAAAGGCGTTCACGCTTGCCCAGTTTCTGCTCGGTTTGGACCGCTATGATACCCAGACAGGGGCATACCTTGTTACGAACGCACCGAGCCGAGAGAACGGTTTCGCCACGGTTGTAATCGACGAAGCCTCTATGCTCACCGAGGATCAACTAGCGGCGACCCTCGATGCGATTGACCCGTCAAGCGTCCAGCGACTTATCCTTGTCGGCGACCCCCGCCAGCTTCCGCCCATCGGCGCGGGGCGCCCGTTCGTGGATGTGATCCGGCTTCTCCGGGAGCAAGACACCAAGCCTGTTCGTGGCCTGGCTGAACTCACCATCGTCCGCCGTCAGGCTGAAGGTTCAGGCGATCCAAAAGCTACGCGAGACGATGTGCTGCTTTCACGCTGGTTCAGTGGCGAGGCGCCCGACGCGGGCGCTGACGAAGTATGGGACCGTTTGATGGCGGGCTCTGCGCGCGGTGTACGAGCAATAGCGTGGGAAAGTGACGCCGAACTACAAGCCAAACTGCTGGCCGAGCTCACGGCTTATGTACGGGCCGCTGTGGACGCATCGTCCAGCGATGAAACCGCGTTTGAGGTCAGCCTGGGCGGCTCAGAGTGGAATGGGCGGGCATATTTCAATCCGTCTCGCGAAGATGGAGAGGGGCTACGACATGGGGGTGGGGCGGGTGTCGAGGCTTGGCAAATCCTTGCACCTATTCGCGCCGGGGAGACGGGCGTTGATGGGTTGAATCGCTGGATCAAGCGGCTCTTCCGTACCTCGGTTCGAAGTTGGGCTGAAGCCGAGCCTCATTGGTATCGCAAGATAACCAAGCCGATGGGAAGTCAGGCTATCCTTTACGGCGATAAGGTCATCAATCTGTCAAATGGTCGCCGCTTCGACGTCTTTCCAGCGATGGATAAGGCATATCTAGCGAACGGCGAAATCGGACTCGTCGTTGGCCAATATAAGGGGAGGAATTGGAAGCCGAAGAAACTGCCCTGGAAGCTAGAGGTTGAGTTCGCAACCCAGCTCGGCTTCAAGTTCGGTTTCGGTGGATCGGACTTCGGTGAGGACGGCAATGAGCGCCTGGAACTCGCTTATGCGCTGACAATCCACAAGGCGCAGGGCAGCGAATTCGGAACCACGTTCGTAGTCATACCGAATCCCTGCCGGCCGCTTTCGCGCGAACTGCTCTATACCGCGCTGACCCGACAACAGCGCGAGGTCGTTCTATTACACCAAGGCGATTTGCGAGACTTAATGAAGCTGTCGGATGCGGAGCGCTCCGAGACAGCTCGGCGGCTTACGAACCTGTTCACAGAGCCCAAGTTGGTGGCGCACGGTGGCACTTTCCTGGAAGAGGGTTTGATTCATCGCACCACGCGTGGCGAACTTGTGCGGTCCAAATCGGAAGTGATCATCGCCAACCTGCTCGATGGCTTGAAACTGTCCTACGGATATGAGCAGCCGTTCACTGCCCCCGACGGCTCCGTGCGCTATCCCGATTTCACAATCGACGACGGTGAGACTGGTCGCCGCCTACTGATCGAACACCTCGGCATGCTCGATCGACCTGATTATGTTCGTCGCTGGAAGGCGAAGGAGGAGTGGTATCGTCAAGCTGGCGTTCTGCCGATCGGAGAGGGCGAGGTTCCGGTCGGACTACTGACGACATCCGAGGTCGGCGGCTTTGATGCGGCGACGGTGAAGGGACAGATTGTTGCAGCGCTTGGGCTCTGAGAGGGCTCCATAGCAGGTGAAGTTCATAGGGCTATGGCGTAAACGTAGTTATCATCGCTATCGGGCGTGGCCCGCCACCCCTGCATCCAGCACTGTCCGGCACCATCCCCTAAAGTCTTTGATATCAGTGCATTAAACCAGATTTCCGTCCACGCTCATCCACCCCAATTTGCCCGAATCCATAGTTTCCACGTGGGTAACTTTGTGGGTAAGATTCGGCCATGGCCCGAGTCGTCAACAAGCTGTCGCCGCTCAAGGTCGCCAGGCTGACCACCCCCGGCCTGCATGGCGATGGCAACAATCTCTACCTCCAGATCGCCCCTTCGGGTGCGAAATCCTGGTCGTTCCGGTTCATGATCCGCGGCCGGGCGCGCGAGATGGGGCTTGGCCCCGTCGCGCTGATGTGAACCGCCCTGGGTTTACCGGAGGCTCCAACTCCCAAATAGGATGGAGCCATGACGAGTCCGACGACGAACAAGTTTTCTCCTGAAGTCCGCGAGCGGGCGGTGCGGATGGTGCTGGAGCACGAGGGCGAACATCCCTCGCGGTGGGCGGCGATGGTGTCGATAGCCGCGAAGTTTGGCTGCTCACCGCATACGCTGCGTGAATGGGTGCAGAAGGTGGATCGCGACAGCGGCCGCTCGCCTGGTGTTCCGTCGGAAGTGTCGGCGAAGCTGAAGGCACTGGAACGCGAGAACCGCGAGCTTCGCCAGGCGAATGAGATCCTGCGCAAGGCGTCGGCATATTTTGCCCAGGCGGAGCTCGACCGCCGGTTCAAACCATGATCTCGTTCATCGATGATCACCGCGGGGCTTATGGGGTCGAGCCGATCTGCAGGGTCCTGCCGATCGCCCCATCGACCTACTACGAGCATGTCGCGAAGCGGGCCAACCCCGAGAGGCGGTCAGAACGGGCCCGGCGGGATGAGGCGCTCGAGGCGGATATCCGGCGCGTGTTCGCGGAGAATTTCGAGGTCTACGGTGCTCGCAAGGTCTGGCGGCAGTTGCAGCGGGAAGGATGCGCTGTTGCCCGCTGCACGGTGGAGCGGTTGATGCGGATCATCGGCCTGCAGGGCGTGATCCGCGGCAAGCCGGTCAGGACGACGATCAGCGACAGGGCGACACCCTGCCCACAGGACCGCGTCAACCGCCAGTTCCAGGCGCCGGCGCCGAATATGCTCTGGGTCTCCGACTTCACTTATGTCGCGACCTGGCAGGGCTTTGTGTATGTGGCGTTTGTCATCGATACATTCGCCCGGCGTATCGTTGGCTGGCGGGTAAGCCGCACCGCGCATGCCGGTTTCGTCCTCGATGCCCTGGAACAGGCTCTTCACGACAGACGCCCGGTACGTAGCGGCGGTCTCGTCCATCATAGCCATCGGGGCAGCCAGTATGTCTCGATCAAATACACCGAGCGCCTGATGGAGGCCGGCATCGAACCGTCCGTCGGCAGTGTCGGCGATAGCTACGACAACGCTCTCGCCGAGAGCATCAACGGCCTTTACAAGACCGAGGTCATCCGTCGTCGCGGGCCGTGGAAATCGTTGGAAGCCGTCGAGTTCGCAACGCTCGAATGGGTCGACTGGTTTAACCACAGGCGCCTTCTCGAGCCGATCGGCAACATCCCGCCCGCCGAAGCCGAACAACGATATTTCGCCACACTCGACCAGATGAAGATCGCCGCTTAGCTTAACCCAAATGGCCTCCGGTAAACCCGGGGCGGTTCAGGCTGCGGATATGAGAACGGCCCCTGCAGGGGCCGTTCTCATATCCGTCACGTCACAATCCAGTGGCTGGTTTTTACGCCGCCACGCCGGCCTGGTTTTGATCCGCCGTTGACATGCTGCGGTGTAGTCCTCATTGCCATCAATGTGCTCGCGGTCTCTCATCCTGAGACTCATTGTCTTCAGGAATCCTGCAACCACAAAAAACAATCTTGCAGCGCGAATTTTGGCGGCACCCGGATCACGCGTGCCGAGCGACGCGATCAGTACCCATCCGGTCAGAGCCGCGGACGAGTCTATTTGGCTCTATCTCGGTGGATCAGGATGAGCTCGCGCAGATTTTCGATACCAAAGTCGGTGAAGGCTATGACGCCGCCGTCGCTGAGGTTGTAAACCCAGATCAGGCCGTCTTCGGGTTCCATCTCATTGGCGATGTCCGCGAGCCACTCCTCATCCTCGCCGAGGTCCCTGGCGACACGGTCAATCGTGAAGACGTGGTGGATTTTATTGGTCTGCACGATCAGGCGGCCAGGGCCCAGGATTGCGGTGTCCAGTTCCATGGCATCAATTTCTCGATGCTGGCGACTGGATGACTGGCGATGCGCGCGAGGATGTCGGCGAGCCATGCCTGTGGGTCGACGTTGTTCATCTTTGCCGTCGTGATCAGGCTGTACAACATGGCGGCCCTTTGACCACCGCGATCGGAGCCGGCGAATAGCCAGGATTTTCTGCCCAGAGCAAGGGTGCGTAGGGCACGTTCGGCCGCGTTATTGCTGAGACAAATCCGCCCGTCGGTCAGGAACCGGGTAAATGATGACCAACGGTTCAGCATATAGTCGATCGCCTTCGCCACATCGTTGTGGCGTGAGAGTTTGGCGCGCTCGGCGCGCATCCAGATCTCGAGTTCAGCGACGAGCGGGGCGCCGAGTTGCTGGCGCACCGCCAGGCGTTCAGCGGGTGACTGACCGTTGATCTCCCGCTCGATCTCGAACAGCGCGTCGATGCGCTGCACCGCGGCCAAGGCCATCGGCGCCACGAAGGCGGGGGTCTTACCCTGGGCCTTGCGCTTCGCGTTCCGCGCGATATCGGCCAGCTCGAAGAATTTTCGTCGGGCGTGCGACCAGCACGCCGCCTCGATGATCGGTCCAGGAGATCGGTTCAACTCGTAGAGCTTGTTGTAGCCGCCATAGGCATCGGCCTGGAATATGCCGCGGTATCCGGCGAGATGGGTTTGCGGATGAACGCCGGCGCGGTCACGTGAATAGTAGAACACCGCGCTGGGGGAACCCGATCCGCCGAACGGCCGATCATCACGCACATAAACCCACACGCGCGCCGTATCGGTCTGCCCTCGTGCCATCACCGGCACGGTGGTGTCGTCGCCATGCAGGCGCGCACCCGCGAACACCATCGTCTCGATGTGCTTGAACACCGGCTGTTGATTTCCGCTGAGATCTGACCCGGGAATTCCATCGAGATTTGACCCGCCCATAGTTTATGATTTGAGTTTCATGATGGGGTCAAGGCTGGATTTTTCTCCTTTCGTTTTTGGGATTTCTGCACGGAGCTATTTTTGAACCTGAAGCTGTCATTTCCGGTCTCGAGGATATGGCAGTGGTGGGTGAGGCGATCGAGGAGCGCGGTGGTCATCTTGGCGTCGCCGAAGACGGCGGACCATTCGCTGAAGCTCAGGTTGGTGGTGATGACGACGCTGGTGCGCTCGTAGAGCTTGCTGAGCAGATGGAACAGCAAAGCTCCGCCTGAGGCGCTGAAGGGCAGATAGCCAAGCTCATCGAGGATGACGAGGTCGGCATGGATCAGACGGCCGGCGATTTGCCCAGCCTTTCCCTGAGCTTTTTCCTGCTCCAGAGCATTGACCAGCTCGACGGTGGAGAAGAAGCGGACGCGCTTTTTGTGATGCTCGACGGCCTGCACGCCGAGCGCGGTGGCGATGTGGGTTTTGCCCGTGCCCGGGCCGCCGACGAGCACGACATTGTCGGCGGGTTCGATGAAGTCGCAACGATGCAACTGGCGGACCAGGGCCTCATTGACCTCGCTGCTGGCGAAGTCGAAGCCGGCCAGGTCGCGATAGGCCGGGAAGCGGGCGGCCTTGAACTGATAGGCCATGGAGCGGACCTCGCGCTCAGCGGTCTCGGCCTTGAGCAACTGGGAGAGTACCGGGATGGCGGCTTCGAAGGCCGGGGCACCCTGCTGGGCCAGTTCATCGACGGCCTGTGCCATGCCGTGCATTTTGAGGCTGCGCAGCATGATGACGAGCGCGCCGGTGGCGGGATCATGACGCATGGCGGGCCTCCTCAGATTGGCGCAAGCTATCGTAGCGCTCGACGTCAGCCTTGGGTTCATTGGCCAATGTCAGTGCCTGTGGCGCGGTGATGACCGGAAGCGGAGCCTGTTTGCCGTCGATCAGCCGGTGGAGCCGGTTGATGATATGCGTCTTGGACGGCACGCCGTCCTCCAGCGCCAGTTCCACCGCCACCAACACCGCCTGCTCGTCATGGTGCAGCACCAGGGCCAGGATCTCCACCATCTCCCGGTCACCGCCAGGACGGCGCAGGAGATGTTGCTGCAGCCGCTTGAAGGCATCGGGCAATTCCAGGAACGGCGCACCGTTGCGCAAGGCGCCCGGCTTGCGCTGGATCACCGCCAGATAATGCCGCCAGTCATACACAGTGCGCCCTGGGCCGTTGTGCGTCCGGTCGATGATGCGCGGATGCTCGCAGATGATTTGCCCCTCCGCCGCCACCACCAGCCTGTCGGGATAGACCCGCAGGCTGACCGGCCGGTTGGCAAAAGAGGCCGGCACGCTGTAGCGGTTACGCTCCAAGTGGATCAGGCAGGTCGAGGAGACCCGCTTGGTGTGTTCCACGAACCCATCGAACGGACGGCCCACAGGCATGAGGCTCTCAACCTCGCTGGCCCAGACATCGGCAATGGTTCCCGGCTCGTTGCCATGCGCGGTCTGCTCCCACAGCTCCCGGCAGCGCCGCTCCAGCCAGTCGTTCAGGGCGTCCAAGCTTTCGAACGGAGGCATGGACTGCCACAGGCGGTGGCGTGCATCCTGGACGTTCTTCTCAACCTGCCCCTTCTCCCAACCGGCGGCCCGATTACAGAACTCGGCCTCGAAGAGATAATGGCTGGTCATCGCCAGGAAGCGGGCGTTGACGCTGCGCTCCTTGCCACGGCCGACCTTGTCAACGGCGGTGCGCATGTTGTCGTAAATCCCGCGCCGCGGTACGCCGCCGAGAGCTTGGAAGGCGTGGTTATGCGCGTCGAACAACATCTCATGTGTCTGCAGCAGATAGGCCCGAACAATGAACGCCCGGCTATGCGACAGTTTGGTGTGCGCCACCTGCAACTTGACGCGGACGCCACCGATGATCGCAAAATCTTCGCTCCAGTCAAACTGGAACGCCTCGCCAGGCGCAAAGGCCAAGGGCACGAAGGTTCCCCGGCCGGCGGTCTGCTGCAGCCGTTGGCACTCCCCCTTCCAAGCCCGGGCAAAGGCCGCCACACGATTGTAGGAACCGTCATAGCCCAGGCTGACGAGATCACCGTATAGCTGCTTGACCGTCCGCCGCTGCTTGCGCGGCCGGCCAGCTTCACGGCGCAGCCACGCCAAAAGCTTCTCGGCATAAGGATCAAGCTTGCTCGGCCGGTCCGGAACCTGAAACTTCGGCTCAATCACATCAGACCGAAGATATTTGCGGATCGTGTTCCGCGACACGCCTGTGCGCCGGGAAATCTCTCGGATCGGCACATGCTCACGCTTATGCCACCGGCGGATAATGCTCAAAAACGCCATGTCCAACACTCCGTTCGCCCCCGCCTCTTCCAGACGGGGAAACAGTCAAACATGGGTCAAATCTCAGTGGAAAAATCCGGCCTTCCCGGGTCAGATCTCAGCGGAAATCAACAACCGGCTCCAGCGCCACGCAGGTAGCACCAATCAGATCGGCCAGGGTCGAGACGCTGAGGTGGATGCCTTCCAGTGCGAACCGTTCAGATTGACGGTTCAGCGGCTGATGCTGGCCGAATTTATCGTAGGCGATCATCGCGAGCAGGCCGGGACCGGCAAAAGCGCGTGGAATGGTGTGGAAGGGTGCTGGTTCCTGGCTGATCTTCTCACAATCGCGGCAGGTGAATTTCTCCCGCACATGCTGGATCACCTTGTATTGGCGGGGGATGGATTCCAGTGTCTCGGTCACCGTCTCCCCGAGCTTGGCGAGCCGCGATCCACCGCAGCAGGCGCACTGGGTCGGACCTGGCAGCACAACCCGCTCGCGTGGCAGGTGTTCGGGGAAGGGTTGGCGTGATGGGCGGTTGCGAGTGAAGCCGGCGACAGTCGTGGTTTTGGCCTTCGCGGCCACCTGCTCGGCGCGGAGTTCGTCCTCGGTCGCGGTGGTCTCGAGATCTTCGAGTTCCAGTTCCATCTGATCAAGCAGCCGCGCCGTGCGTTCCGCCTTGGGGCCGTAGAGCGCACGCTTGAGCTTCTCGATCTGCAGCTTCAGATGCGCGATATACGCTGCGGTATCGGACCGCCGAGCACGGTCGCCCAGAATGATCGCCTTCAGCGCAGCGATATCATTCGGCAGGGTCGAAGGATCGAGATCCATGCCCCGTATAGAATCACGAATTTCCAGGGTTTCGCTACAGAAATCCGCTCTGGACCAGGATTTTCCCCAGAATCTTCGCGCCTACCCGGCCGCTTGCGGCCGCCAGGTTTGTTGTGGATTTCGCCAGTCGATCCCCTCCAGAAGATAACCGATCTGACCAGCGGTGAGGGACACAACGCCGTCCGCAGTCTGCGGCCAGATAAACCGCCCTCGATCAAGGCGTTTCGAATACAGCGACATCCCCACGCCGTCGTGCCAGATCGCCTTGACCAGCGACCCGCCGCGTCCGCGAAAGAAAAAAACATCCCCGCAGAACGGCTCCCGTCCCAGACCTTCTTGCACTTGCAACGCGAGCCCCTTCATCCCGCGGCGCATATCCGTATGCCCCGACGCCAGCCAGACCCGCACACCGGCCGAGACCGGGATCACCGCCGCACCGCCGTCAGCACCCGACGCAAGGCGGCAACCCCAACTCCATCATCAACCCGAACACACGTCCCGTCCGGCAGCACGATCTCGATCCGGCTCGCATCGCATCGCGTGGCTCGCCTCTGCGACATCGGATCAACGCTCGCGTCGTTCACCGAAGCTGACTTGCCTGCCGCCCGCGCATCGACAGTGCCGCACTCGCCATTACCCGCACCGGAATGAATTCCGGTACCATCGGCACCGGCACCAACTCACCACGCCGAACCTGACCGCGCCACTTCCACAATTGCCCTCTCGAAATCGCGTGCCGCCGCGCAACCAGCGCAAACACCGCACCCGGCGCCTCAGCCTCCGCCACAATCCGAAGCTTGTCCTCATCCCGTGCTGATTCCGGGCTCAATTCGCCCGGGATTCCGAGATTAACTCGCCCGGGATTCCGGGAATTATTCGCCCACCTATTCCGAGATTAATTCGCCCACCTGTTCCGACTTTTATTCGCCCAGGCGGGCGGGGTTGGCCGGGTTGGCTTGAGGTCTCTGCTGGCTGGTTCAGGTTCCCTCCCTTTGGCTGATCGAGGGAGCGGATGAATGCCAGTGGAGCGGATTGCGATGCGCGATGTGCGCGAGATTGTCAGATTGAGGATGGCGGGGCTTTCGACCCGCCAGGTGGGGATCCGGGTCGGGGTTGCGGCATCGACGGTGCGCTTGACGCTGCGGCGACTGGAGGCGGCCGGGCTCGATGGGCCAGGGGCTCTGGCGCTGTCCGAAGCGGCATTGGAGGCGCTTGTTCGACGGCGCGGTGGGCAAGCGGCCGGGGCATCGACGTGTGGATGAGCCGGACTGGGGGCGTATCCGCCGCGAGTTGCAGCGCAAGCACGTGACGCTGTCGATCCTGTGGGACGAGTATATTGCCGAGCACCCGGATGGGTATCGCTACAGCCGGTTCTGCGAGCTCTACCGGAGCTGGGAAGCCCGGCTACCGGTGACGATGCGCCAGACCCACGCATCGGGCGAGAAGCTGTTCGTCGATTATGCCGGCGACACGGTGCCGGTGGTGATCGACCGGCTCACCGGCGAGACGCGTGCGGCCCAGATCTTCGTCGCCGTTCTCGCGGCGCATCGAGCTTCACCTATGCTGAGGCGACCTGGACCCAGACCCTGCCGGACTGGATCGAGGCGCATAATCGCACTCTGGCAGCAATTGGCGGCGTGCCGGCGCTGCTGGTGCCCGACAACGCCAGGGTCGCGATCATCCGCGCCTGCCTCTACGATCCACAGGTCAACCGGACCTACACCGATATGGCGCGCCATTACGGCACGGCCATTCTCCCGGCGCGGCCGCGGCCGCGTGACAAGGCGAAGGTCGAGGTGGCGGTTTTGCTGGCGGAGCGGTGGCTGCTGGGCAAGCTGCGCAACCGGGCATTTTACGGCCTCGCCGAACTGAATGCCGCGATCGCTGAATTCTGCCGCTGGCTGAACGAGGAGCGGTCGTCCGTCGCCTGGGGCGACAAGACGGCATCTGCTGGAAACACTCGATCGTCCCGCGCTGAAGGAACTGCCGGCCGAACCCTATGTGCTGGCGCAATGGCGCGCCGGCGGGTCGGCATCGATTATCACGTCGAGATCGAGAAGCATTTTTACTCCGTCCCCTACCGGCACGCCCGCGCCGAGGTCGAGGCCCGGTTCACCGTGCGCACGGTCGAGATCTTTCTCCGTGGCGAACGGATCGCCGTGCACGCACGCAGGCCGGGTAACGGCAAACACACGACGATCGCCGAGCACATGCCCTCGAGCCACCGGCGTTATGGCGACTGGACCATCGCACGGATCCATCAGGAAGCCGCACGGCTTGGTCCCTCGGTCGCGACACTCTGCACCCTGATCCTCGAACGCCGGCCTCATCCGGAGCAGGGGTTCCGCGCCTGCATCGGCATCCTTCGCCTGGCCCGCAGTGTTGGCGCCGACCGGCTCGATGCCGCGGCCGAGC
>NZ_CAJQZK010000112.1:0-7826 GCF_907164655.1 Acidocella sp. C78 | reverse complement strand
ATCACGCGTGCCGAGCGACGCGATCAGTACCCATCGGTCAGAGCGCGGACGAGTCTATTTGGCTCTATCTCGGTGGATCAGGATGAGCTCGCGCAGATTTCGATACCAAAGTCGGTGAAGGCTATGACGCCGCCGTCGCTGAGGTTGTAAACCCAGATCAGGCCGTCTTCGGGTTCCATCTCATTGGCGATGTCCGCGAGCCACTCCTCATCCTCGCCGAGGTCCCTGGCGACACGGTCAATCGTGAAGACGTGGTGGATTTTATTGGTCTGCACGATCAGGCGGCCAGGGCCCAGGATTGCGGTGTCCAGTTCCATGGCATCAATTTCTCGATGCTGGCGACTGGATGACTGGCGATGCGCGCGAGGATGTCGGCGAGCCATGCCTGTGGGTCGACGTTGTTCATCTTTGCCGTCGTGATCAGGCTGTACAACATGGCGGCCCTTTGACCACCGCGATCGGAGCCGGCGAATAGCCAGGATTTTCTGCCCAGAGCAAGGGTGCGTAGGGCACGTTCGGCCGCGTTATTGCTGAGACAAATCCGCCCGTCGGTCAGGAACCGGGTAAATGATGACCAACGGTTCAGCATATAGTCGATCGCCTTCGCCACATCGTTGTGGCGTGAGAGTTTGGCGCGCTCGGCGCGCATCCAGATCTCGAGTTCAGCGACGAGCGGGGCGCCGAGTTGCTGGCGCACCGCCAGGCGTTCAGCGGGTGACTGACCGTTGATCTCCCGCTCGATCTCGAACAGCGCGTCGATGCGCTGCACCGCGGCCAAGGCATCGGCGCACGAAGGCGGGGGTCTTACCCTGGGCCTTGCGCTTCGCGTTCCGCGCGATATCGGCCAGCTCGAAGAATTTTCGTCGGGCGTGCGACCAGCACGCCGCCTCGATGATCGGTCCAGGAGATCGGTTCAACTCGTAGAGCTTGTTGTAGCCGCCATAGGCATCGGCCTGGAATATGCCGCGGTATCCGGCGAGATGGGTTTGCGGATGAACGCCGGCGCGGTCACGTGAATAGTAGAACACCGCGCTGGGGGAACCCGATCCGCCGAACGGCCGATCATCACGCACATAAACCCACACGCGCGCCGTATCGGTCTGCCCTCGTGCCATCACCGGCACGGTGGTGTCGTCGCCATGCAGGCGCGCACCCGCGAACACCATCGTCTCGATGTGCTTGAACACCGGCTGTTGATTTCCGCTGAGATCTGACCCGGGAATTCCATCGAGATTTGACCCGCCCATAGTTTATGATTTGAGTTTCATGATGGGGTCAAGGCTGGATTTTTCTCCTTTCGTTTTTGGGATTTCTGCACGGAGCTATTTTTGAACCTGAAGCTGTCATTTCCGGTCTCGAGGATATGGCAGTGGTGGGTGAGGCGATCGAGGAGCGCGGTGGTCATCTTGGCGTCGCCGAAGACGGCGGACCATTCGCTGAAGCTCAGGTTGGTGGTGATGACGACGCTGGTGCGCTCGTAGAGCTTGCTGAGCAGATGGAACAGCAAAGCTCCGCCTGAGGCGCTGAAGGGCAGATAGCCAAGCTCATCGAGGATGACGAGGTCGGCATGGATCAGACGGCCGGCGATTTGCCCAGCCTTTCCCTGAGCTTTTTCCTGCTCCAGAGCATTGACCAGCTCGACGGTGGAGAAGAAGCGGACGCGCTTTTTGTGATGCTCGACGGCCTGCACGCCGAGCGCGGTGGCGATGTGGGTTTTGCCCGTGCCCGGGCCGCCGACGAGCACGACATTGTCGGCGGGTTCGATGAAGTCGCAACGATGCAACTGGCGGACCAGGGCCTCATTGACCTCGCTGCTGGCGAAGTCGAAGCCGGCCAGGTCGCGATAGGCCGGAAGCGGGCGGCCTTGAACTGATAGGCCATGGAGCGGACCTCGCGCTCAGCGGTCTCGGCCTTGAGCAACTGGAGAGTACCGGGATGGCGGCTTCGAAGGCCGGGCACCCTGCTGGGCCAGTTCATCGACGGCCTGTGCCATGCCGTGCATTTTGAGGCTGCGCAGCATGATGACGAGCGCGCCGGTGGCGGGATCATGACGCATGGCGGGCCTCCTCAGATTGGCGGCAAGCTATCGTAGCGCTCGACGTCAGCCTTGGTTCATTGGCCAATGTCAGTGCCTGTGGCGCGGTGATGACCGGAAGCGGAGCCTGTTTGCCGTCGATCAGCCGGTGGAGCCGGTTGATGATATGCGTCTTGGACGGCACGCCGTCCTCCAGCGCCAGTTCCACCGCCACCAACACCGCCTGCTCGTCATGGTGCAGCACCAGGGCCAGGATCTCCACCATCTCCCGGTCACCGCCAGGACGGCGCAGGAGATGTTGCTGCAGCCGCTTGAAGGCATCGGGCAATTCCAGAACGGCGCACCGTTGCGCAAGGCGCCCGGCTTGCGCTGGATCACCGCCAGATAATGCCGCCAGTCATACACAGTGCGCCCTGGGCCGTTGTGCGTCCGGTCGATGATGCGCGGATGCTCGCAGATGATTTGCCCCTCCGCCGCCACCACCAGCCTGTCGGGATAGACCCGCAGGCTGACCGGCCGGTTGGCAAAAGAGGCCGGCACGCTGTAGCGGTTACGCTCCAAGTGGATCAGGCAGGTCGAGGAGACCCGCTTGGTGTGTTCCACGAACCCATCGAACGGACGGCCCACAGGCATGAGGCTCTCAACCTCGCTGGCCCAGACATCGGCAATGGTTCCCGGCTCGTTGCCATGCGCGGTCTGCTCCCACAGCTCCCGGCAGCGCCGCTCCAGCCAGTCGTTCAGGGCGTCCAAGCTTTCGAACGGAGGCATGGACTGCCACAGGCGGTGGCGTGCATCCTGGACGTTCTTCTCAACCTGCCCCTTCTCCCAACCGGCGGCCCGATTACAGAACTCGGCCTCGAAGAGATAATGGCTGGTCATCGCCAGGAAGCGGGCGTTGACGCTGCGCTCCTTGCCACGGCCGACCTTGTCAACGGCGGTGCGCATGTTGTCGTAAATCCCGCGCCGCGGTACGCCGCCGAGAGCTTGGAAGGCGTGGTTATGCGCGTCGAACAACATCTCATGTGTCTGCAGCAGATAGGCCCGAACAATGAACGCCCGGCTATGCGACAGTTTGGTGTGCGCCACCTGCAACTTGACGCGGGACGCCACCGATGATCGCAAAATCTTCGCTCCAGTCAACTGGAACGCCTCGCCAGGCGCAAAGGCCAAGGGCACGAAGGTTCCCCGGCCGGCGGTCTGCTGCAGCCGTTGGCACTCCCCCTTCCAAGCCCGGGCAAAGGCCGCCACACGATTGTAGGAACCGTCATAGCCCAGGCTGACGAGATCACCGTATAGCTGCTTGACCGTCCGCCGCTGCTTGCGCGGCCGGCCAGCTTCACGGCGCAGCCACGCCAAAAGCTTCTCGGCATAAGGATCAAGCTTGCTCGGCCGGTCCGGAACCTGAAACTTCGGCTCAATCACATCAGACCGAAGATATTTGCGGATCGTGTTCCGCGACACGCCTGTGCGCCGGGAAATCTCTCGGATCGGCACATGCTCACGCTTATGCCACCGGCGGATAATGCTCAAAAACGCCATGTCCAACACTCCGTTCGCCCCCGCCTCTTCCAGACGGGGAAACAGTCAAACATGGGTCAAATCTCAGTGGAAAAATCCGGCCTTCCCGGGTCAGATCTCAGCGGAAATCAACAACCGGCTCCAGCGCCACGCAGGTAGCACCAATCAGATCGGCCAGGGTCGAGACGCTGAGGTGGATGCCTTCCAGTGCGAACCGTTCAGATTGACGGTTCAGCGGCTGATGCTGGCCGAATTTATCGTAGGCGATCATCGCGAGCAGGCCGGGACCGGCAAAAGCGCGTGGAATGGTGTGGAAGGGTGCTGGTTCCTGGCTGATCTTCTCACAATCGCGGCAGGTGAATTTCTCCCGCACATGCTGGATCACCTTGTATTGGCGGGGGATGGATTCCAGTGTCTCGGTCACCGTCTCCCCGAGCTTGGCGAGCCGCGATCCACCGCAGCAGGCGCACTGGGTCGGACCTGGCAGCACAACCCGCTCGCGTGGCAGGTGTTCGGGGAAGGGTTGGCGTGATGGGCGGTTGCGAGTGAAGCCGGCGACAGTCGTGGTTTTGGCCTTCGCGGCCACCTGCTCGGCGCGGAGTTCGTCCTCGGTCGCGGTGGTCTCGAGATCTTCGAGTTCCAGTTCCATCTGATCAAGCAGCCGCGCCGTGCGTTCCGCCTTGGGGCCGTAGAGCGCACGCTTGAGCTTCTCGATCTGCAGCTTCAGATGCGCGATATACGCTGCGGTATCGGACCGCCGAGCACGGTCGCCCAGAATGATCGCCTTCAGCGCAGCGATATCATTCGGCAGGGTCGAAGGATCGAGATCCATGCCCCGTATAGAATCACGAATTTCCAGGGTTTCGCTACAGAAATCCGCTCTGGACCAGGATTTTCCCCAGAATCTTCGCGCCTACCCGGCCGCTTGCGGCCGCCAGGTTTGTTGTGGATTTCGCCAGTCGATCCCCTCCAGAAGATAACCGATCTGACCAGCGGTGAGGGACACAACGCCGTCCGCAGTCTGCGGCCAGATAAACCGCCCTCGATCAAGGCGTTTCGAATACAGCGACATCCCCACGCCGTCGTGCCAGATCGCCTTGACCAGCGACCCGCCGCGTCCGCGAAAGAAAAAAACATCCCCGCAGAACGGCTCCCGTCCCAGACCTTCTTGCACTTGCAACGCGAGCCCCTTCATCCCGCGGCGCATATCCGTATGCCCCGACGCCAGCCAGACCCGCACACCGGCCGAGACCGGGATCACCGCCGCACCGCCGTCAGCACCCGACGCAAGGCGGCAACCCCAACTCCATCATCAACCCGAACACACGTCCCGTCCGGCAGCACGATCTCGATCCGGCTCGCATCGCATCGCGTGGCTCGCCTCTGCGACATCGGATCAACGCTCGCGTCGTTCACCGAAGCTGACTTGCCTGCCGCCCGCGGCATCGACAGTGCCGCACTCGCCATTACCCGCACCGGAATGAATTCCGGTACCATCGGCACCGGCACCAACTCACCACGCCGAACCTGACCGCGCCACTTCCACAATTGCCCTCTCGAAATCGCGTGCCGCCGCGCAACCAGCGCAAACACCGCACCCGGCGCCTCAGCCTCCGCCACAATCCGAAGCTTGTCCTCATCCCGTGCTGATTCCGGGCTCAATTCGCCCGGGATTCCGAGATTAACTCGCCCGGATTCCGGGAATTATTCGCCCACCTATTCCGAGATTAATTCGCCCACCTGTTCCGACTTTTATTCGCCCAGGCGGGCGGGGTTGGCCGGGTTGGCTTGAGGTCTCTGCTGGCTGGTTCAGGTTCCCTCCCTTTGGCTGATCGAGGGAGCGGATGAATGCCAGTGGAGCGGATTGCGATGCGCGATGTGCGCGAGATTGTCAGATTGAGGATGGCGGGGCTTTCGACCCGCCAGGTGGGGATCCGGGTCGGGGTTGCGGCATCGACGGTGCGCTTGACGCTGCGGCGACTGGAGGCGGCCGGGCTCGATGGGCCAGGGGCTCTGGCGCTGTCCGAAGCGGCATTGGAAAGGCGCTTGTTCGACGGCGCGGTGGGCAAGCGGCCGGGGCATCGACGTGTGGATGAGCCGGACTGGGGCGTATCCGCCGCGAGTTGCAGCGCAAGCACGTGACGCTGTCGATCCTGTGGGACGAGTATATTGCCGAGCACCCGGATGGGTATCGCTACAGCCGGTTCTGCGAGCTCTACCGGAGCTGGGAAGCCCGGCTACCGGTGACGATGCGCCAGACCCACGCATCGGGCGAGAAGCTGTTCGTCGATTATGCCGGCGACACGGTGCCGGTGGTGATCGACCGGCTCACCGGCGAGACGCGTGCGGCCCAGATCTTCGTCGCCGTTCTCGGCGCATCGAGCTTCACCTATGCTGAGGCGACCTGGACCCAGACCCTGCCGGACTGGATCGAGGCGCATAATCGCACTCTGGCAGCAATTGGCGGCGTGCCGGCGCTGCTGGTGCCCGACAACGCCAGGGTCGCGATCATCCGCGCCTGCCTCTACGATCCACAGGTCAACCGGACCTACACCGATATGGCGCGCCATTACGGCACGGCCATTCTCCCGGCGCGGCCGCGGCGGCCGCGTGACAAGGCGAAGGTCGAGGTGGCGGTTTTGCTGGCGGAGCGGTGGCTGCTGGGCAAGCTGCGCAACCGGGCATTTTACGGCCTCGCCGAACTGAATGCCGCGATCGCTGAATTCTGCCGCTGGCTGAACGAGGAGCGGGTCGTCCGTCGCCTGGGGCGACAAGACGGCATCTGCTGGAAACACTCGATCGTCCCGCGCTGAAGGAACTGCCGGCCGAACCCTATGTGCTGGCGCAATGGCGGCGCCGGCGGGTCGGCATCGATTATCACGTCGAGATCGAGAAGCATTTTTACTCCGTCCCCTACCGGCACGCCCGCGCCGAGGTCGAGGCCCGGTTCACCGTGCGCACGGTCGAGATCTTTCTCCGTGGCGAACGGATCGCCGTGCACGCACGCAGGCCGGGTAACGGCAAACACACGACGATCGCCGAGCACATGCCCTCGAGCCACCGGCGTTATGGCGACTGGACCATCGCACGGATCCATCAGGAAGCCGCACGGCTTGGTCCCTCGGTCGCGACACTCTGCACCCTGATCCTCGAACGCCGGCCTCATCCGGAGCAGGGGTTCCGCGCCTGCATCGGCATCCTTCGCCTGGCCCGCAGTGTTGGCGCCGACCGGCTCGATGCCGCGGCCGAGCGCGCGCTCACCATCGGCACCCTGACCTACGGCTCGGTCAAATCCATCCTCGATAACCGGCTGGAGCGAGCCGCCGGCACCGCCAGTCCCGATCCCACCCCGATCCGCCACCCCAACATCCGGGGCGGCGGATATTTCCACTGATGACAAGGAGAAGCCTCATGCTGAACCATCCGACCCTCGATCAGATCCACCAGCTCGGTCTTGCAGGCATGGCCCGCGCGTTCACCGAGCTGCACGCCAATCCCGAAACCCCCAGCCTCAGTCACGCCGAATGGCTCGGTCTTCTGCTCGACCGCGAGATCACCGTCCGACGTGACAAGCGGTTGAGCACAAGGCTGCGCCATGCCAGGCTGCGCCATGACGCTGCAATCGAGGATGTCGATTACCGGAGTGCCCGCGGCCTCGATCGGGCTCTGTTCCAGAAGCTGATCCAGGGTGAGTGGATCGACGCGCACGACAATCTCGTCCTGAGCGGGCCGACAGGGTCGGAAAATCGTGGCTGGCCTGTGCCCTCGGTCACAAGGCATGTCGCGATGACAGGACCGTGCTCTATCAGCGCGCCCCCAAACTCTTCGCAGAACTCGCGGTCGCCCGCGCCGAAGGGCGTCACGGCCGGATGATCCGCACCCTCGGTGCCGTCAATCTACTGATCCTCGACGACTTCGGCCTTGCTCCACTCGACGCCGGCGCCCGTCACGACCTGCTCGAGATCGTCGAGGATCGCTACGGCCCGCCGCGCCACCATCATCACCAGCCAGATCCCCCCGGCGCATTGGCATGAGCTGATCGGCCGATCCGACCTACGCCGACGCCATTCTCGACCGTCTGCTCCACAATGCCCACCGCATCGAACTCACCGGCGAAAGCCTGCGCAAGATCCGCAAGCAAACCCCAAAAACCGCTTGACCCAACGAGAACAGGAGAGCAACGAAATCAACAGCCACAGAGACCGCTACCCGGGCGAATAAATCTCGGAATCCCCGGGCGAATAAACGTCGAATCGTGGGCGAATTAAAATCG
>NZ_CAJQZK010000111.1:0-176477 GCF_907164655.1 Acidocella sp. C78 | reverse complement strand
GATTCCGGGAATTATTCGCCCACCTATTCCGAGATTAATTCGCCCACCTGTTCCGACTTTTATTCGCCCAGGCGGGCGGGGTTGGCCGGGTTGGCTTGAGGTCTCTGCTGGCTGGTTCAGGTTCCCTCCCTTTGGCTGATCGAGGGAGCGGATGAATGCCAGTGGAGCGGATTGCGATGCGCGATGTGCGCGAGATTGTCAGATTGAGGATGGCGGGGCTTTCGACCCGCCAGGTGGGGATCCGGGTCGGGGTTGCGGCATCGACGGTGCGCTTGACGCTGCGGCGACTGGAGGCGGCCGGGCTCGATGGGCCAGGGGCTCTGGCGCTGTCCGAAGCGGCATTGGAAAGGCGCTTGTTCGACGGCGCGGTGGGCAAGCGGCCGGGGCATCGACGTGTGGATGAGCCGGACTGGGGCGTATCCGCCGCGAGTTGCAGCGCAAGCACGTGACGCTGTCGATCCTGTGGGACGAGTATATTGCCGAGCACCCGGATGGGTATCGCTACAGCCGGTTCTGCGAGCTCTACCGGAGCTGGGAAGCCCGGCTACCGGTGACGATGCGCCAGACCCACGCATCGGGCGAGAAGCTGTTCGTCGATTATGCCGGCGACACGGTGCCGGTGGTGATCGACCGGCTCACCGGCGAGACGCGTGCGGCCCAGATCTTCGTCGCCGTTCTCGGCGCATCGAGCTTCACCTATGCTGAGGCGACCTGGACCCAGACCCTGCCGGACTGGATCGAGGCGCATAATCGCACTCTGGCAGCAATTGGCGGCGTGCCGGCGCTGCTGGTGCCCGACAACGCCAGGGTCGCGATCATCCGCGCCTGCCTCTACGATCCACAGGTCAACCGGACCTACACCGATATGGCGCGCCATTACGGCACGGCCATTCTCCCGGCGCGGCCGCGGCGGCCGCGTGACAAGGCGAAGGTCGAGGTGGCGGTTTTGCTGGCGGAGCGGTGGCTGCTGGGCAAGCTGCGCAACCGGGCATTTTACGGCCTCGCCGAACTGAATGCCGCGATCGCTGAATTCTGCCGCTGGCTGAACGAGGAGCGGGTCGTCCGTCGCCTGGGGGCGACAAGACGGCATCTGCTGGAAACACTCGATCGTCCCGCGCTGAAGGAACTGCCGGCCGAACCCTATGTGCTGGCGCAATGGCGGCGCCGGCGGGTCGGCATCGATTATCACGTCGAGATCGAGAAGCATTTTTACTCCGTCCCCTACCGGCACGCCCGCGCCGAGGTCGAGGCCCGGTTCACCGTGCGCACGGTCGAGATCTTTCTCCGTGGCGAACGGATCGCCGTGCACGCACGCAGGCCGGGTAACGGCAAACACACGACGATCGCCGAGCACATGCCCTCGAGCCACCGGCGTTATGGCGACTGGACCATCGCACGGATCCATCAGGAAGCCGCACGGCTTGGTCCCTCGGTCGCGACACTCTGCACCCTGATCCTCGAACGCCGGCCTCATCCGGAGCAGGGGTTCCGCGCCTGCATCGGCATCCTTCGCCTGGCCCGCAGTGTTGGCGCCGACCGGCTCGATGCCGCGGCCGAGCGCGCGCTCACCATCGGCACCCTGACCTACGGCTCGGTCAAATCCATCCTCGATAACCGGCTGGAGCGAGCCGCCGGCACCGCCAGTCCCGATCCCACCCCGATCCGCCACCCCAACATCCGGGGCGGCGGATATTTCCACTGATGACAAGGAGAAGCCTCATGCTGAACCATCCGACCCTCGATCAGATCCACCAGCTCGGTCTTGCAGGCATGGCCCGCGCGTTCACCGAGCTGCACGCCAATCCCGAAACCCCCAGCCTCAGTCACGCCGAATGGCTCGGTCTTCTGCTCGACCGCGAGATCACCGTCCGACGTGACAAGCGGTTGAGCACAAGGCTGCGCCATGCCAGGCTGCGCCATGACGCTGCAATCGAGGATGTCGATTACCGGAGTGCCCGCGGCCTCGATCGGGCTCTGTTCCAGAAGCTGATCCAGGGTGAGTGGATCGACGCGCACGACAATCTCGTCCTGAGCGGGCCGACAGGGGTCGGAAAATCGTGGCTGGCCTGTGCCCTCGGTCACAAGGCATGTCGCGATGACAGGACCGTGCTCTATCAGCGCGCCCCCAAACTCTTCGCAGAACTCGCGGTCGCCCGCGCCGAAGGGCGTCACGGCCGGATGATCCGCACCCTCGGTGCCGTCAATCTACTGATCCTCGACGACTTCGGCCTTGCTCCACTCGACGCCGGCGCCCGTCACGACCTGCTCGAGATCGTCGAGGATCGCTACGGCCGCCGCGCCACCATCATCACCAGCCAGATCCCCCCGGCGCATTGGCATGAGCTGATCGGCGATCCGACCTACGCCGACGCCATTCTCGACCGTCTGCTCCACAATGCCCACCGCATCGAACTCACCGGCGAAAGCCTGCGCAAGATCCGCAAGCAAACCCCAAAAACCGCTTGACCCAACGAGAACAGGAGAGCAACGAAATCAACAGCCACAGAGACCGCTACCCGGGCGAATAAATCTCGGAATCCCCGGGCGAATAAACGTCGGAATCGTGGGCGAATTAAAATCGGAATCCATGGGCGAATTCTCCGGAATCCGCATGCCATGTTTTCGTCCCGCGCCACCATGGCGCGGACGATATAACAACTTCAGATTGTATTGAACAGGAAAATTACAGTCGGCGGCGGCCCAGCAACGCGTGATAGGCCACCAGCACGATCACCGCGCCGACCACGGAGACGAACAGGCTGTAGAGAAAGCCGCCGCCCGGGCGAAGCCGAGCGTCATGAAGATCTGCCCGCCGACCAGCGCGCCGACAATGCCGAGCACCATGTCGAGAACCGGCCCCTTGCCGGCATTGTCGACGATATGGCTCGCGATCCAGCCGGCGATCAGGCCGAGAATGATGAAGCCGATCAGATGCATGGGCCGGTATCCTCCTGGTGGATGCGGTTCAGGACATGGGAGGCAGCGCGGGCGCGAACAAGCCCGCCGGTCAGCGCAGCTCGCCGGAGACGGGTTGCAGTCGGCGCGCTTCGATCCCTTGCCAGGCGAGCAGCACGGGCACCGCGATGACGAGGTCGCGCGCGCGCCGCAACAGCGAGACCGAAAGCGCGATATCCGGCGGAATGCCGAACACGGCGCCGAGCAGCGTGTAGGCGGCCTCCTGCACGCCGAGGCGGCCGGGGATGAAGAAGCCGGTCGAGAGGATCGCGTGCAGCAGCGCCTCGATCACCAGGGCATCGCGGAGGGAGATGCTCTGCCCCAGCGCGCGGAAGGCGACGAAGGACGCGATGCCGGTGCCGAACCAGCAGAGCAGGTGCATCGACGAGGCGGCGACGAGCCGGCGGCGGCGGGCATAGATCGCATCCAGCGCCGATTGCAGCCGCCCGATCCCGATCGCGGCGGAATCGGCGGACTGGCCGGCAATCCGCATCGCGAGGCCGCGGAACAGACGGCTCATGCCCTTCTGCATCAGCAGGAATGTCGCCCCGGCAGCGAAGGCGACGCCGAGCCCGATGCTCATCGGCAGGACCAGCGGGCTGTGCGGCACCAGCGCGATCAGCAGGACCACGCCGATGGCGACGAAAACGAGTTCGGCGAGGAATTCCAGCGTGACGTCCGCAAGGGTCGAGGCGGCGGCATCGGCGAAGGCCACGCCGCCGAGCGCGATCGCCCGGCCGCCGATCACGAAGCCGCCGACATGCGAGAAGGGCAGGAACTCGCCGGCCGAATCGCGCACCATCCGGCCCCAGTAGAGCAGCAGGAAGCTGCCGCCGTGGCGGCGGCGCAGCAGTAGCCGCCAGGCCAGGGCCAGCCCGGCGATGATCACCATCTGCACCCCGAGATAGGCGATGAACCCGGACAGGCTCACCCGTTCGAGCGCATGCGCGACATCGTCCCAGCCGAACCAGGCGATGGTGCCGGTGAACAGCAGCAGCCCGACAAGGCCGAAGACCGTGGGCCAGATACCAAGCCGGCGGATCACGCGCGCGGGCTCCGCGTGGAAGTCCGCGTGGAAGACTGGGCAGACGGTGATCGCAGCACTGGTTTCTCGCACTCCCGGCGGGACAATGATCGTCAGGTGGCGGCGATACGTGGACCGCCGGATTCCGCCCCCTTAGCAGATTATGGCGGATCGCGGTATCGCCTGCCGGTGCGGGCGGCACTTTGCCTCGGCGCGGCCGATCAAGTATGCCCACGGCAGGCTTTTTTTATGGCAGGCATGAGCAACGATTCTCTTCCCCCGTCCGGAACGGCCGCCCGCCCCGCCGCAGACGCGCCGGTTCTGGTGACCGGCGCCACCGGCTTTGTCGGCGCCGCCGTGGCAAGGACGCTCTCGCGGCAGGGGTTCCGGCTGCGGCTGCTGCATCGCGCGTCGAGCGACATGAGCAACCTTGCGCAGGTGCCAGGCGAACGGGTGGTCGGCGATCTCACCGACCCCGCATCGCTTGCCCGGGCGGTCGAGGGCTGCGCGCACGTGTTTCATGTGGCCGCGGATTATCGCCTCTACGTGCCCGATCCCGCGGCGATGCGGGCGGTGAACATCGACGGCACCATCGCGCTGTTCCGCGCGGCGCGCGCGGCCGGGGCGGGCCGCATGGTCTATACCAGCAGCGTCGCGGCGCTCGGTCTGACCGCGGATGGCAGCCCGGCCGACGAGATGACGCCGCATGCGGCGGAGGATCATGTCGGCCCCTACAAACGCTCGAAATACGAGGCAGAGCTGGCGGTGAAGCATCTCGTCGCCGAGGGGCTGGATATCGTGATCGTCAACCCGGCCGCTCCGGTCGGGCCGGGCGACATCAAGCCGACCCCGACCGGCCGCATGGTGCTCGACGCGGCCCGCGGCCACATGCCGGCCTATGTCGAGACCGGAATGAACATCGTGCATGTGGATGACGTGGCCGAGGGCCATCTGCTCGCGCTGGCGCACGGGCGGAGCGGCGAGAGCTACATCCTCGGCGGCGAGAACCTGATGCTCTCCGAGATCGGGCGGATGATCACCCGGCTGGCCGGCAAGCCGCCGCCGCGGGTGAAGCTGCCGATCGGCCCGCTGATGCCGATTGCCGCGATCATGGAAGCCTGGGCGCGGATCTCGGGTCACGAGCCGCTGATGACTCGCGACATGCTGACCATGGCGCGCAAGAGGATGTTCTATTCCTCGGACAAGGCGCGGCGCGAACTTGGCTACCGCGCCCGCCCGGCGGAGGCGGCGATGCGCGATGCCCTTGCCGATTTCTGCCGGCGCGGCAAGCTGCCGAGCCTCGCCTTCGACCCGGACGGGGCTTCCGCATGACCTTCCTCGCGGTGCTGTCGGTGCTGATCTGGATCTATCTCTACCTGCTGCACGGACAGTTCTGGCAGAGCGGACCGGAACTCGCGCCAGCGCGACCGGCCGAGCCCGTTGCGGTGGACATCGTGGTGCCGGCGCGCGACGAGGCGGAGACGATCGCGGCGGTCGTGCGCTCGCTGCTGGCCCAGGAGTATGACGGACCGTTCCGGGTCATTCTGGTCGATGATGGCAGCGCCGATGGCACCGGCGAGATCGCGGCGCGGGCCGCGGAGGGCGATCCGCGCTTCGTGCTGGTGCGCGGCGGCGACAAGCCGGCCGGCTGGTCGGGCAAGCTCTGGGCGCTGGAGCAGGGCGTGGCACAAGGCACGGCGCCGGTGCTGCTGTTCACCGACGCCGATATCGTTCACGATCCGCGGCATCTGGCGACGCTGGCGGCCCGGCTGGCGAAGCCGGAGCGCGGCGCGCGGCTGGACATGGTTTCGGAAATGGTGCGGCTGAACTGCGAGAGTGCGGCCGAGCGCGCGCTGGTTCCCGCCTTCGTCTATTTCTTTCAGATGCTCTACCCGTTCGCGCGGGTGAACGACCCGCTCGATGGCACCGCCGCGGCGGCCGGCGGCACGGTGCTGATCCGGCGCGAGGCGCTGGAGCGGGCCGGCGGGCTTGCAGGGATGCGCGACGCGCTGATCGACGACGTGACGCTGGCGAGCCGGGTCAAGCGGGGCGGCGCCGTGTTCCTCGGCCATTCCGGTCTCGCCCGCTCGATCCGCCCCTATCCCCACCTTGCCGACATCCGGGCGATGATCTCCCGCACCGCCTTCACCCAGCTGCGCTATTCTGGGCTGCTGCTCGCCTTGACGCTGGTGGGTCTTGCGATTGTCTGGCTTGTGCCGCCGATCGCCCTTGTCTTCGGCGACGAGGGTGCTGCGCTGTGCGGGCTGATCGCCTCGCTGCTCGCGGTGCTCAGCTACCAGCCGACGCTGCGGCGCTACGGCCGCGGCTGGTACTGGGCGCTGGCACTGCCGCTGATCGCGCTGGTCTACATGGAGGCGACGTTGGCCTCGGCCCTGCGATACTGGCGGGGCACAGGTGCGGCCTGGAAGAACCGCGATTACGGTGCCGGCGCATGAGTGAAGCCGCGAGCATCGAGCAGGCCTCGGGCAAGGACCGGGGCGACGAGAATTTTCCGGTCGGCTCCTGGCTGATCCGCGCCGGGCTGCGCCGGCATGTGCATGCCTATTACGCCTTCGCGCGCAATGCCGACGACATCGCCGATCATCCCGATCTGGCACCGGCCGAAAAGATCGCCCGGCTCGACGCGATGGAGGCGGTGCTGGATGGCGATGATCCGGCGCGCTCCCCCTCGGCGGCGCGGCTGCGCGAGAGCCTGGCGGCGACGAAGGTCGATTCCGTCCATGCCCGTGAATTGCTCATCGCGTTCCGGCAGGATGCGACCAAGACGCGCTATGCGAGCTGGGACGAGCTGATGCAATATTGCCGCTATTCGGCGGCACCTGTCGGGCGCTACGTGCTCGACCTGCACGGCGAGAGCCGCCAGAGCTGGCCGGCCTCCGACGCGCTGTGCGCCAGCCTGCAGGTGCTCAATCACCTGCAGGATTGCGCGAAGGATTTCAACGCCCTCGACCGGTCATACATCCCCGGTGACTGGTTGCAGGCGGTTGGCCTCGCGGCGGATGCCGTCACCGCCGCAACGACGCCGGCGGCGCTGCGCTCGGTGTTCGATGCGATGCTGAAAAAAACGGCGGAACTGAACGCGACGGCGGCGCATCTGCCAGGCTTCGTGGTTGCGCGCGGCTTGCGGGTTGAGACGGCGATCATCGTCGGCCTTGCCCGCCGGCTGCATCGCCGGCTGTTGACCGAGGACCCGCTGGCCGGGCGGGTGAAGCTGCGCCGGCGCGATGCCGCGGGCGCCGTACTCGCCGGGCTGGCCAGGCTTGTGTGATGTTGCTGCTGTGATGTTCATGACGACCAGCACCACCCGCTTCGCCGAGGATGCCGCCGCCGTGGCCGCCGCCACCCGTGCCGCCGGCACCTCGTTCTATCGCGGCATGAGCGTGCTGCCGGCGCCGCGCCGCACCGCGATGTACGCGATCTATACGTTTTGCCGGGTGGTGGACGACATCGCCGACGAGGAGGCGCCGCTCGCGGCGAAGCGCGACGGGCTCGATGCCTGGCGCCGGCGGATCGACGCGCTGCCCGAGGGCGGCGATGACGCGGTCACCCGCCTGCTGCGCGATGCCTCGCTGCGCTACGCGCTGCGGCGGGAGGATTTCCACGCGATCATCGACGGGATGGAGATGGATGCCGGCGCGCCGATCATCGCACCCGACATGGCCGTGCTCGATCTTTATTGCGACCGCGTGGCCTCGGCGGTGGGGCGGCTGTCGATCAGGGTGTTCGGCGAGGTTTCGGCCCAGGGCGACAGGGTCGCGCATCATCTCGGCCGGGCCCTGCAACTGACCAATATCCTGCGCGATGTCGGCGAGGATGCGGCGCGGGGGCGGATTTATCTGCCGCGCGAGGCGCTGGAGGCCGCAGGTGCGGCCGCCGATCCGGGAACGCTGCTGGCCGATCCGGGACTGAAGCGGGCAATGGCCGAGATCGCCGGTCTGGCGGAGCAGCATTTCGCCGAGGCCGACGCCGCGATGCGCGGCTGCGACCGCCGCGCGGTGCTGCCGGCGCGGATGATGGCGGACGCCTATCGGCCGCTGCTCGGCGTGATGCGCGAGGCCGGGTTCGCCCATCCCGAGCGGCGTCCCAGCCTACCCGCCTGGCGCAAGCTGCGCCTGGCCGCTGAGCTCCTCATCCGGACCGACCGGCGCCGATGAGCCGCGTCCATGTGATCGGTGCCGGCATGGCGGGGCTCTCCGCCGCCACCGCCCTCGCCGCGCGCGGGCGGCAGGTCGTGCTCCACGAGGCGGCGAAATGGGCGGGCGGGCGTTGCCGTTCCTATCACGATACCGCTCTTGGCTGCCGCATCGACAACGGCAATCACCTGCTGCTGTCGGGCAACCACGACACGATGGCCTATCTGCGCCGAATCGGCGCCGAGGACACGCTGACCGGGCCGGACCGCCCGCTGTTTCCCTTCATCGATCTCGCCTCGGGCGAAGCCTGGACGCTGCGGCTCAACCACGGAAAGCTGCCCTGGTGGGTGCTGCGCCGGAGCTGGCGCGTGCCGGGCACGGGCGCGCTCGACTATCTCGCGCTGCGGCGGTTGGAGCGCGCCGGGCGGGACGACCTCGTGGCCGGAATGCTGGGCGGGCTCGGCACGCTGTATGACCGGCTGCTCGAACCGCTGGCGATCGCAGCACTCAACACGAAGCCGGAGGCCGCCTCCGCCGCGCCGCTGGCGGCCGTGGTGCGGGAGAGCCTCGCGCGCGGCGGCGCCGCGACCATGCCGCGGATGCCGAAGGTCGGGCTTTCGGAAAGCTTCGTCGATCCCGCCCTCGCCTATCTGCGCACGCACGGCGCCGAATTGCGGTTTGGCGCGCGGGTGGCCGGGCTGACGGTGACGGATGGGCGGGTGAGCGGCCTGGCCGGCCCGAATGTGGATGAGATCGTCGGTGCGGAGGATGCGGTGATTCTGGCGACGCCGCCCTGGGTCGCGGCCGAGCTGCTGCCGGGGCTCACGGTGCCGCAGATGCACGAGGCGATCATCAACCTGCATTTCCGTGCCGGAATCGAACCCGGACCGGCGGGGCTCTATGGGCTGATCGGCGGCACCGCGGAATGGGTGTTCGAGAAATCCGAGGTCGTGTCGGTCACCATCAGCGCCGCCAATGACCGGCTCGGACAGGATACGGACGAGCTGGCCGCCGAGGTCTGGGCCGACCTCCGGCGCGGTTTCGGGTTGCCGCGGACGATCCCGCCCTATCGGGTGGTCAAGGAAAAGCGCGCAACCTTTGCCGCAACGCCCGCGCAACTCGCCCGGCGGCCCGAAGCGCGCACCGCTCTGGCCAACCTGATTCTCGCCGGCGATTATACCGCGACGGGCCTGCCCTCGACCATCGAAGGGGCGATCCGGTCGGGCGGCAGCGCGGCAAACGAGATCTGATCTCGACTTTCGAGTCCCAGGAAAGCCGAAAGCCCAGGGCCGACGCCGTACTGGCACCGCACTGCCGCAACATTCCGTTTCAGACGGAAAATCAGGGATTTGGCATTATTTCGATGCTATCTCGCAACGGTTTCATGGCGCGCCGACAGCTTTGCAAATCTGCAACACTCGGCATTCGTTAGTTCGGCGGCCCCGCGATCCGGTTATTTCCGCTTGACCGTCGGTGACTTAGGCGGAATGGTTGACATTACTCACCAGTCGGTAATTAAGACGACATTTTGCTAGTCGTATGTTTGCGGGGATGATATAATTCTGGCATGAAACGGGACGGTCGCAGATTTGATCATCGCACCCTGGAAACCATCCGGCTGATGGCTGTAGAGCGGGTGCGCGAGGGCGAAGCGGCCTCTTTGGTGATTGCCTCATACGGGTTCAGCCGCACAACAATCTATAAATGGCTCAGCGCGGCATCGAAGCCTGGGGTCGGGGTGAAAGCCTTGCGGTCACGGCCGGCAACCGGCCGGCCGCGGCGTCTGACGCCGCGCCAGGAGCAGCAGGTGTTGCGTTGGATCAATGGCCGCGATCCGCGCCAATACGGCCTGGATTTCGGGCTGTGGACCCGGCACGTTGTGGCCGAACTGATCGAGCGCAAGTTTGGTATCAAACTCGGTGTGACGGCTGTGGGCGAACTGCTGTCGAAACTGGGCCTGACGCCGCAAAAGCCGTTGCAGCGTGCCTATCAGCGCGATCCGGAGGCGATCGAGGCATGGCGACGTGAGCGGTTTCCTGAAATCGCCAGGCAGGCCAAGTCCTGTGGCGGCGAGGTCTTTTTCTGGGACGAGTCCGGCTTTCGGGCCGACGCCGTGCATGGCAAGACCTGGGGCGTGAAGGGACAGACGCCGATCGTCGAGCGTCCGGGCCAACGGCAATCGATCAGCGCCGCCTCGGCGGTGACAGCCCGCGGCGGGTTCTGGTATTGCACTTATGAAGGCGGCCTGAATGCTGAGTTGTTCGTAGCGCTGCTACGCCGGATGATGCGGCACCGCACGAGGCCGGTGCACCTGGTCCTCGACGGGCTGCCTGCCCACAAAACAGCGCTGGTGAAAGCCTACGTGGCGTCGACCAATGGAATGCTGACGTTGCATTTTCTGCCAGGCTACGCCCCTGACCTGAACCCAGATGAACTGGTCTGGAGCCACATGAAGCGGACGGGCGTCGCCCGGACTCCGCTACGCCAAGGCGAAAAGCTTCAGGACAAAATCGAAGCCCAACTCGCCGCCATCAAGCGCAAACCACGTCTCGTGCAATCATTCTTCAAAGCACCAACTGTCGCCTATATTACCGACTGCTGAGTAATTTGTAAGAGTCATGGCGCGCAAGAACAGCGCCGGCATCGGGAGGCAACGGGAAACGGCATGCGCGCCTGCGGCATGACTGATCGTCTGGGCAATCGTTCACGACTCGATCATGGGCCGGGCGCGATCGAGGCGAACCGGCGGATCATCGAGGAATTGCTGGAGCGCGAGCGCGATGCCGCCCATGGACGCGGCGATGCCGCTCATTTCGGAGACGACGATCTCGACATCCCGGTAGATCGCGGCGAGCGCATTGGCTTCCAGCGTTTCCATCGCCGCGGGCAGCAGGAACGGCGCGAGTTGCGCGAGGCTGCCGCCGAGCACGATGCGGCGCGGGCTGATGATATTGATCAGGTTCGCAAGGCCGAGGCCGAGATGACGGCCGGCTTCGGCCATCACCGACCGCGCCACCGCATCGCCGGCCTCGCAGGCTTCGCGCGCGGCCGCAACATCGCAAGCGCGGTGGCCGCGGGCGGCAAGATCGCCCAGGATCGCGCGTTCGGAAACATAGGCCTCGAAGCAGCCGCGCGCGCCACAGCCGCACGGGCGCCCGCCCGGGACGATCTTCATGTGGCCGATTTCGCCGGCGAGCCCGTGCGGGCCGCGATAAAGCTCGCCCATCAGATAGAGCCCGCCGCCGATGCCGGACCGGCCCATGACATAGATGAAATCGGCAATGTCGCGACTGGCGCCGAACAGATGCTCGGCAAGGGCTGCGGCCTTCACGTCGTTCTCGACGCGGACGGGAACTTTCATCCGCGCGGTGAGCGTGCCGGCCAGGTCGAGATCCCGCCAGCCGATATTCGGCGCGAAGACGACGCGGCCGCCGGTGGTGACGAGCGCAGGCACCGCGACGCCGACCGCGAGCAGCATGCTGCGCGGGGCCCGGAGCGCGCGCAGGGCGGCGGTTATGCCGGCGCGCACGGCGGCGATCGCATCCTCGGGGGAGGTGCTGCCCGGCACGACGAGATCGGTGCAGGCGGCGCCATCGATCGTGGAGATCAGGATGCGGATGGCATCGGGCTCGACGCCGATGCCGGCCAGATAGCCGGCGCGCGGATCGAGACTGAGCGCGGTGGTCGGCCGACCGGCGCGGCCGGTCGGCGCCTCGGTATCGCGGCGGACGATCCCGCCCGATTCGAGATTGCTGATGATGATCGAGATGGTCGCGGGATCGATCCCCGAAATCTGCGAGAGCTTCTGCTGCGAGATGCCCGGATTCTGGCGGATCATGTGGAACAGCCGCGCCGAATTGATCCGCCGGACCAGTGCCGAATTGACGCGCGCCCGGGTCATTTCCCCTCCCCCGGCGGCCGGATCATCGCGCCCTGCCGGCCGCGAAACCGACGCCATGAATCTTTCTTGACATTGAAAACGCTCCTCTCTACTGGTTTCTTAAAGAGTAAAAATAATTCGTGCAAGCGAGATGCAGAGCGCACCGCACGAAGAACAGACGGGGACGAAACGATGCCGGTTGCGGCAACTGAACGACAGCATCGGGTTTGCGGACACCCGCGCGCGGCACAAGCCCGGCGCGCTTTCCACGCGGCATGGCCTGGCGCGGCCATCGCCTCTGTCCACCCGCCGCAGATGGCGAAGCGGCGGGCTGGATCCGCGCGCATGGCGCGGATTTCGCCAACAAAAAAATCTTTCAACATGGAGGTTCAACCATAATGCGAAACATCGGCAACCAGGCGGGCAGCGCCCCGGCCCGGTCCGCGACGCGGAAGCTGCGCCACGCCGCATGCGCCGCGGGCGTGATCAGCCTTTTCGGCCTCGCTCCGCTGGCGCACGCGCAAAGCCTGGGCGACGCGCTGCGGCAGACCACGTTCCAGGGCATGGTCGGCGCGATCCACTTCGACTATGGCAACAACGGTCACTCGACGAAGAGCACGCACTCCTTCGCGATCGGCGGCCATCTGATCGCCCATACCGGCTCGTTCGACGGGTTCAGCGTCGGCCTCGGCGGGTATACCGCACAGTCGCTCGGCCTCTACAGCAAGAACAACGCCGGTGACAAAGTTCACTACGATGGCGAACTCACCGGTTCGCATTACGGCATCCAGTCGTTCCGGCAGGCGTATCTGCAGTATCAGACGCCGAAAGTGGAAATCCGCTTCGGCCGTCAGCTGATCCAGACGCCGTATGCCAACCAGGATTACTACACGTTCAACCCGCGCGCCTTCATGGGCGTTGCCGGCGTTGTGAACGTGCTCGGCGACGGTTCGAACAAGGTCGATGCCGGCGCGCTCAGCCTCGATGGCAATCCGGCGGCGTTCAGCGTCTTCATGACGCGGATGTTCACCTATGAAAGCCGCTATGCAAGCTCCTTCGTTGCCAACAACCGCTATTCCGGCACCAAGCCGACCAACGGCTTCATCGCGATCGGCGCGCGGTATCACGGCAATGTCGGCTCGACCCAGCTGACGGCGCAGGCGTGGTATTACGATTTCTACCAGTACGCGCAGCTCCTTTATGGCCAGGTCGATCTCGTGCAGCCGCTCGCCAACGGCCAGGCCATCTTCGGCTCGGTGCAGGGGCTGACCGAGGGCAACTCGGCCGGCAATGCGTCGCGGATCGAGGCTTTCACCAGCAACAGCTCGAACTCGATCAATGCGCATCTGTACGGCGCCAAGCTTGGCTACTCGTTCGGCGACGGCAGCATCGCGCTCATCGGCAACTATGCTCCGACCGAATACAACTCGTTCCATCACGGCGGCGTGCTGCACCCCTATAACGACAATACCGGGACCAGCTTCACCGACACGATGCAGAACGGCGTTCCGAATCTCGGGCCGGGCTATGCGTACGGCATCACGTCCAACTACGACTTCCTCAACAAGAAGCTGAAGGTGGGCGTGACTTATGTGCGGTATCTCGTTCGCTACGGCTATGGCGGGGATGCGCAAAACTACACGAGCTATGCGGGCCCCTACAGCTTCCCGAATGCCAACTACATTCCGAACCAGCAGCTCTGGGCGCTCGACGCGAATGCGTCATACGATCTGTCCTCGATCCTCAAGGGGCTTTCGGTGGCGGAAGACACGGACGTGACCGTTGCGGAAAACCGGGCGGGCTATACCGGTACCGCGCATTACAACAACCCTTACTTCAGCAGCCGCTTCTACCTCGAATATAATTTCTGAGGTTTCCGGCCAAAACGACGCGCCCGGGTCAATGGCCCGGGCGCGTTTTCTTTTGCACGGCTCGGCAATGCCAATGCCGGATCAGACAGGCCCGGACGCAGGCCGGTTGCAGGAGGATGAGGCACAACAATTAGCCGATCAGAGAAGTCCCTCCGATCGGGCGAGGCTCCAGGACGGCGCTTCAAAGATGCCGGCCGCGCTCCACCAGAAACTGCGCCGGCAGCACATTCGCGCCGACGAAGAGCAGCGTCATCAGGCGGCCGTTCCAGTAAGGACGGAAACACAAGGGCTGCTGCTTGCCCTTCAGGCTCCAGCATGCATCCTTCGGATTGACCGACTGGATGCCAGTCTCATCGACGACGTGCCCCTCGGGACTGACCACGCGCATGGTGAGTTGGCCGCCCGGCGCAACATAGATCGAGGTCCGCCCGCCATCCGCAAGCGGGCGATACAGCGTGTTGCCCAGGGTCAGATGCAGGAAGCCGATCTTGGTCAGCGGCTGGCCGTAATTCGAATAGCCGGTCCCAAGGCCGGGGCCGGCGGCCGGTGCCACCGCGCTGGCGGACGCCGCGGCACTTCCGGAGGCAGGCTGCGCGCCCGTTTGCAGGCCATGACTCGACATGCAGCCGCCCAGAGCCAGGGCGGGGATCAGCCACGCCAAATGCCGCAAGCCTCGCGCTCGCCCCGGCGCAAAAGCAGAACGGTTCCGTTCCGCCCGCATCGACTTCACTCTCATGCTGCTATCCGATCCGGCAGGTTATCGTCGAGTTGCGGACATACCGGCCAGGTCTCGCATCGGCCGCGGCGCCGGGCTTCAGTGAACAATATTCAGGCTCACATTGCCATCCGATATGGGATTGGGCGCCGATATCCGGCCAGGTACCACTTCATCCCAGAGCAGAACGCCATTGCCTCCCTTCGATTGCGCGGAGAGCGAGGGGGCAACTGATGGGATGCCCTGGGCGGTGGCCGAGGACATCTGTTGAACCGATAGCGGCGAGAGGGGCAGACCGATCTTCTGGATGGTCACCAATTCGACATGGCCGCCAGACCGCACGGCGCGCTCCGCGCCCTGCGCTCTTGCAAGTCCGGGGGCGAGGGCGCTGGCGGCTACCGCCACGCCGAGCCAGAAGCGAAGAGATCGCACCAGTGCGGATTTTCCAGGAAGAGGCCCGAAGCCTCCGTGCATTTTTTGCATGAGCGGGTTCCATCTCACCGTGGCAGCATGGCCTGCATTACATGGTTGGCCTGGGCGGCATTCAGAAGCTGGGTCTGCATTCCGCTGATGTCGATGTTCAGCGTGCGGGTCTGCTGGATGATCTGGCCATTCACCGGGTTCTGGATCAGCGTCGACATTCCCGAAGAACCGACGGTATTGGCGATCATCGTGTAGAGCTGGTTACCCGAGACGCCACCGCCATTACCACCCGCCGGCGGAACGAAGCTTGTGAAGGTCGTGCCCGTGGGCGTCGAACTCTGCTTGTTGATGACGCCTGCAGGTTTGGCCGTATTAATGACATCGCCGAACGATGAGACCCTCTGCGGAGTCTGGGAGGTGGACGTGTATCCCTGCCCATTCAGGACGCCGCTCACCATATCGGGTGAAGTCGAGCGGAAGGCGGGGGAAATCTGCTGGGTCAGATGGCTGATGTCGCCTGACAGGTTCTGCACGGCCTGCCCGTTGACGAGCGTCTGGATCGAGAAGCCGAAATCGATGCCGATGCCGCGATCATTGGGCAGCGAAAATCCGCCGCGCATCCGGGCAAGTATCGCATCCGGCACAATCGGCAAGCCATGTGAGGCAAAGCCGCCCGCGCCGGCGGAAACGGCAAAGCCCGGCGATCCCCCGCCGGGCGGACTGGCCGCGGCCGAAGCCCGGCCGATCGAGAGAGGCAGGACGCTGGCGGTACCCAGAAGCATGATCAGCATCGAGCGTGACATGACGCGCACCATTTCCCTAAAACGTGTTTTGCAGCTGCCAGCCATTGGCCGGCAGTCCGAGATCGCGAAGCTGGAAGTGAGCCAGAGACACCGGCGGCTGCGGCACGGCGTTCCAGACCGCCGGATTGTTGAAGGCGAGCCGCGCCTGCGGCAGATCTGACGTGATCGCGAAAAAAATGCCGCTCCACTGCTTCGCGAAGGTGGCAACCGGCTCGGCCCTCAGGCCGAGGCTGGGATCGGAGAGCAGCACCTCGCCATCGCGCACGCCGCGGACGAGAACAAAATGATGATACCCGTGATAATCTATGAGGACGATCGCCGGCACCCGAACCTCGCTCAGCTTCGCGAGGCTGGCCTTGAACCCGTTCGACGGGATGTGATGCCGGGCAAGATAGTTCTTCATGTCGAGCAGGGAAAAGCCAAGCCGGCGGATCTTTGCCTCGTCGCCATGCCGGTACATGCTTTTGAAAACCGTCTCCTCGCTGACCGGCACGTGATAGACATAGGTCAGAAGCGTCGCCAGCGCCGCGGAGCCGCAGGAAAAATCATATTTCTGATGGACCGTGCTGGTGAATTTCATATCCTGCCAGCTGCGCACGTGCATATAGGCGCCGCTGATCGCGGTGTTGGGCAAGGCGAACTGCAAGACATCGGCCCGGGCCTGGGTGGAGGCGAGACAGGCCGCCACAACCAGGGCGATGGCTCTGCCAAATCTGAAAACCGACCCGAACATCGCGCCTCGCCCCCGATCGCGGCTTAGTGGTTGAGCGTGATGTTCACGACCGTCGAGGTCTGGAACAGCGCATTGCTACCGGTGTTCTGGATGACCGTGGTCAGCCCCTCGTTCCCGGAAATCGAGTTGCTGTTCGATATCGCGCCGGTGGTGCCGGATGCCGAATTGCCGAAGGACGTTGCCTTCAGCTTGCTCATCGGAATGTCGCGCCCGTGAGATGCGGCAAGGGCGGAGGCGGAAACCGGCGTGCCGAACGGATTGCCGCCACCGGCTGCATATCCGGCAACCGGGACCGCGATGATTGACAGCGCGAGGATGTAGGTGGCTGGGATCTTTTTTGGCATGAAGGCCGCTCCTCAGGAGAATGCGTGCACATCGCGAGGATGTGCACGCCAGGCTCACACGCGGCGTTAGCGGACCGCAGCCACGGAAACCGAGTTCTGGATCAGGCTGTTGGCGCCCGTATTCTGCGAGGCCTGCAGCACGCCCTGCGCACCGTTGAACGAGCTGTCCATGCTCACCTTGGCCGAACCGTTGGCGAGGTTCGCGGTATTGCAGTAGACGCCGCCATTCGTGTTGGCGTTGGCGACAGCGCCGGCGAGGGCGTCGGAGCTCGCCGCAACCAGCTTGACCGTTCCGATCGCGGCCGAATTCTGCATCAGGCTGTTCGCGCCGGAGTTCTGGTTCACGTTGACCACGCCGTTCACACGGTCGAAGGACTTGGTGATGGTCGAGGAGGCATTGGCGCTGTGCTCACGGGCGTAGTTGCCGGCGACGGCACCCTGATTGTCCGCATCGGCGAGCGAACCGGCGAGGGTCAAGGCGGTGCCGCTTACCGGGTTGACCGCCGCAACGGCCGCCGAGTTCTGCAGCAGGCTGTTGTTGCCGGCGTTCTGGTTCAGCTGGGCGACACCATTGAAGCCCTCGTAGGAGTTGCCGACCGTGGCGGTCTGGGTCACGCTGCCATCGTCACGGTCCCAGGAGCTGCGCGGGCCGATCTCATCCTCGTTGCCCATCACGCCGCCATAATTGCCCGCACCGGCAACCGCGAGACCGAGGCCGACCGTGTAGCTCTTGCCCTTCGGGTTGTGGACATAGGCGAGCGCCAGGGAGTTCTGCAGCTGGCTGTTGGCGCCGGCATTCTGCGCCTGGTTCGAAACGCCCTTGGCGCCCGAATTGTAGGAATTGGTCAGGCTGGCGCTGTTGGTCTGGCGGCCCATGTTCGCTTCGTTGCCGGCGACAGTGCCGCTATTGGCCGCAGAGGCCCAGGCAACGAACGCGTCGAAAGT
Source organism: Acidocella sp. C78 (assembly GCF_907164655.1). Taxonomy (NCBI): domain Bacteria; kingdom Pseudomonadati; phylum Pseudomonadota; class Alphaproteobacteria; order Acetobacterales; family Acidocellaceae; genus Acidocella; species Acidocella sp. C78. Next base: position 158,630 of record NZ_CAJQZK010000111.1, on the reverse strand, counting down.
GATCGGCGCCGGCGAATGGTTGTTGTGCTTACCCTGATGCGACCCACCGTCATCGCCGTTACGGGCGAAAGCAATAACCGGAGTCACCGCGAGGATGGAAAGGGCCGCGCCCATCAGAAGAACTTTACGCATGACAATAAATCTCCACTTCCCTAAGGGTTGGCTGCGCCATTTCCTTTGACGAAGCCCTTGTTTCATTCATTACAGACTGATGTTTTTCAAATCTGTCTGTGCATCTTGTTAAGCAATTGGCATGCCAACTGGATTTGGTTTTATTATATTGTTTGTTTTCAATGATTTTATGATTTCTGGAAGTATTAAAAATATCGAATACAATTATTTATGATTTCATGTGACGTATTGCGTTACGTTTTCGCCGTCTGCTCGGCGTAACATTCGCGATCCTCTTCGCGGCATTCGTTACGAATATCCTGGATCATCTGGTCGAGCTTGAACCGCTCGATCAGGCGATAGATCGTCATCCGCGAAATGCCGAGATTTTCCGCCGCTTCGGTCAGGTTGCCGCCGCACTGGCGGATCATGTCGACCAGCTCTCCGCGGCGCTCGGCGGCGGAGCGACGCCGCTCGGTCCGCGGCCGCCGCACCGTGTCGTTCGCCGGACGCGGCGCCGGCTGCACCGCCGGAGGTGAAGGCACCAGTTCCGGCACAAACCCGTCTTCGAGATCGCCCGCATCGATCGTGTCGTCGTCACAAACGACGACCGCCCGCTGAACCACCGCCATCAACTCGCGGATATTGCCCGGCCAGCCGTAGGACAGCAGGCGCCGCTGCGCCGCCTCGGTGAAATTCATCTCGCCCCGCCCCATCTCGCCGGCGAATTTGCGCAGGAAAAACAGGGCAAGGGTCAGAATGTCATGCCCACGTTCCCGCAGCGGCGGGCTGTGGATGGTCAGCACCTTGAGGCGGAAGAACAGATCGCTTCGGAACGTTCCGGCATCGATCAGGCTGGTGAAATCGACATTCGTTGCCGAAACGATCCGCACATCGACCGGAATCTGGTCGACGCCGCCAACCAGCTGGATGGTCTTTTCCTGCAGGACCCGCAGCAGGTATCCCTGCATGTCCGCCGGCAGATGACCGACCTCGTCCAGAAACAGCGTGCCGCCCTGCGCGGCCTCGATGATGCCTTTCTTGCGGGTCGCCGCGCCGGTGAACGCGCCTTTTTCATAGCCGAACAATTCCGAGGCGATCAGCGTCGGCGGAATGGCGGCGCAGTTGATCACACGAAACGGGCCCCGCGCACGCGGCGAACGATCGTGAATCGCATGGGCGATGAGTTCCTTGCCCGTTCCGGTTTCACCCGTGATCAGGACCGGCGCATCGCTCGCCGCATATTTGCGGATCAGGTTGAAGATCGTGCGGATTTGCGGGCTGTCACCGACGATGCACCGCTCCGAACCGGAGCGGAGTACCGCAGCAATCTTGGCCTCATCGACATCTCTTTGTGCATCGCTTCGGCCGACCACGCCGGAAGCGTATGAGCCGCGATAGGCGCTGACCGGAAGTCTCTCAGAGCATCCCGAACGTATCATTAAAAAGATTCTCCGGTCCCAAATTTTATGTTTATCACGCGGAAATCTTAATAATTAACCGTAACCCATTACGCAACACATTTTATACGTGTGTTACAAATCATGAAATAACTTTTAGTAGAATTTTCATGTATTTGTATATCGTTTATCGGAATATAACTTAAGGAAAATATTCCGGAAATCATACAATTCTTGGTTGTGTGACGTTGAGGTGACGCCGCAAGACTGTCGAAGGCGGCAATGCTGAGCACCGCGACAGATCGGACAAAATCATGAAAATTGTTTTAAATCAGTACTCTGTGAGAAAATTGGAATGGCACTAAAATTGCTTAATGAAAATTTAGAATAGCAATCTCAATTTTTATCCGAGCCTGCCACTGGCAGGACAAGACAAGGCGAGGCGAACAATGAAACAAAAAACAAGAATTATATTTGGAGTATCATCGGCTTTGATTTTCAGCGTGGCGGCGCGCGCTGGGAATCAGTCCATCGAGAGCTATATAAATCTTGCCGCTGCTCAGAATAATGCGCGCTCGATTCGGAATTTTTCGAATGATGGCGGCGTCAATATCGCCGGACAGTGGCATTTCATCGCCTCTGCCGTGTCGAACCGATCGTTCGACGAGAGCGCCGGGATTGGAACCAGCAGCCAGAATGCCGGCGCGAACAGCGTCCTGCAGAACTCCGTCTCGGTCGCATACATCTCCTCCTGCGGGCTCTGCATCGGCCCCGGGATTGGCAGACGCGGGGTGGTGATCGGCGCGGCCAGCAACATGGCGATTTCAGCCGGGAATCATGATTACCCCGGATACGGTCAGGCAAGCCCGGCATCCTCCGGCGGACAGCCCGGCAATAATGGCGGATCGGGGAGTAACGGCGGGACCAGCGGTGGGACCGGCGGCGGAACCGGATCGGGGACCAGCGGCGGGACCGGCGGCGGAACCGGATCGGGGACCAGCGGCGGCACCGGCGGCGGAACCGGATCGGGGACCAGCGGCGGCACCGGCGGCGGAACCGGATCGGGGACCAGCGGCGGGACCGGCGGCGGAACCGGATCGGGGACCAGCGGCGGGACCGGCGGCGGAACGGGAAGTGGTACGCCGGCCAGTTTCGGCCTGACCGCGCAGGGGAGCGATCCCTTCGCCACCGTCAACCAGTCGTTCAACAATGATGTCGGCATCTTCACCATCAACCAGAACGGTGGCGCCAACAGCACGGTCCAGACAGCGACAGCCGTGGCAGCGCTCGACACCGCGGGTTCGATCGGCGCGGCGGAGGCCGCGGCAAAGGCGCAGAATTCAGCGCGTTCGCGGCAAAACACCTCGTACAGCATCGACACCCCGACAACCTCGACCGTGCAGAGCAGCATGGATCATTCGACCGGCGTGCTTGGTCTCGCCCAGAATACCGGGTCGAACGCGGTCGTGCAGAACGCCGCTGCGGTCACGGCAATCAGCGCGCGGGTTGCCCCTGCCAGCGCACTGGCCCTGGCTGCGGCTTCATCGTTCAATCAGGCATCGCTCAGCGGAAACTATGCCTCTTCGATCGGGCAGACGAACGCGGTGTCGATGGGCCAGAGCTATAACGGGACGAGCGGTATTCTGATGGCTGCCCAGAATGCCGGAGCGAACTCGATCGTGCAGAACAGCGTGTCGGTCGCGTCGATCCGCCCGTAAGGGGCGCATGGCTAGAGCATCATCCGATCGGATTGAGTCATCTGATCGGATAAAGATGCTCTGGTTATCAACATCATAGGGCACTTTCCGGATCCGGCGGGGTCCGGAAAGCCGCCCTCAGTCATGGCCGGCACTCGCCCTGCCATGAAGCGCGGCGACTGAGCAGCGCCAGCACGGCAAACGCGCAGGCCAGAAGGGCTGCACCGAGGGCGGCGCCCGCGTAGATATCCCCGCGATCGGTCAGGGCGAAAACCTCGACCGGCGCCGTCACCCATTGCGGCGGATACAGCATGATCGACGCGCCCAGCTCTCCCATCGACAGGGCGAAGCCGAGCGAAAGCGCCGCCAGGATCTGCGGCAGAAGCAACGGCAGCGTTATCGTGATGAGAACCCGCGACCGCGTCGCGCCGAGCGACCCGGCGATCTCTTCAAGGTTTTGCGGCAGAAGCTCAAGGCCCGCACCGATCGTTGCATAGGCATAGGCCATGACCAGGACGACATGGGCGAGGATGACCAGAATCGCCGTTCCGTTCAGCAGAATCGGCTTGCGGCTGAAGGCGATCAGCAGGGCGAGGCCGATCGTCGACGAGGGCAGCGCGACCGGCAGGAAATAGAGCGTGTCGAGCGCGCGGCGGAGGGAACGCGGCAGGCCGCGCGCCGCCAGCGCCCCGCCACCCCCGAGCAGCAGCGCGCCGGCCGAGGCCAGCAACCCGGTTGCAACACTGTGCAGCAGGGCGGCGCCCTGATCTCCCGACGCCAATGCACGCATATGATGAAGTGTCAGGCGCGAAGGCAGCACTCCATTCCATTGCGCGGTGAAAGCGGCCAGCAACAGCAGAAGCAGGGGCAGGCCGAACACACCCCCGAACAGCGCCGCCACGGCAAGGCGGGCCCACCGCTTCGTCGTCGGCAGGAACACCAGCTGGCTCATGAGGCCAGCCACGCGCCGAGCCGGGTAATGCCGAGGCGGTAGAGCGCAAAGACGGCAAGCGAGAGACCAGCGTCGCAGACCGCGATGATGCTCGCCCCCGCATAGTTGAATTGCTGCACCGCATCGCCATAGATCAGCATCGGCAGGGTGATGACATTCTTTGCCCCCATCACCAGCATGATGCCGAATTCATTCAACGTCAGCAGCAGGCAGAGTCCGCCACCCGCCAGCAGGGACGGAAGCAGTGCCGGGACAACGACGCGACGGACCACGCCGATCGGCCCCTCGCCGAGACCGCTCGCCATTTCGAGCAGCGCGGGATCGAGCGACTGGAACCCGGCGAGCAGCGGACGCAGCACGAAAGGCGTATAGAACGTCACCTCCGCCAGGACGACACCCCAGAACCCGTAGAGAAAACTCGCCGACTGACGTGAACCGTCGAGCAGCGGCGCAAGCAGCGCCGTCATCAGGCCGGCGTTTCCGTAGAGAAACGTGAGGGAAAGCGCGATCAGAAACGAGGGAAAGGAAAGATAGGCGTCCACCAGCCGGCCAAGGGACGCCGCACCGCGGAACGGCGCCAGGTTGAGAAGCAATGCCAGGACAAACCCCAGCAGAAGACACAAGATCGTCGCGGTCAGGGCGATCTGCAGCGTGTGGCCGAGTGCGCTTGCAAAGACCCGGGAGCTGATGACCTGCAGTGCCGGCGCGAGGCTCCAGCCCTTTGCCCCGCGGAAGGCGGCGGTGATCATCAACCCAAGCGGATAGAGCAACAGAAGGAAAACCGCCGCGAGGAGCGGCACCAGTGTGATGGCGCGCCGCCATCGCCGGCCGGCGCCTGGCCCGGTGCCGTTCATGCCTCCGCAACCAGGCAGGCGCGGCCGGGATCGAAGCCGAGCGTCACCATGGCCCCGACCGCCGGAGCGCCCTGCCCTGCCGGCAGATCGATCCTGAGCGGGTGCGCTCCCGCCACGGCCTGGACGCGCTGCACCGGCCCCATCCACTGCACGCCGGTGATCCGCGCTGCAATCCGGTTCGGGCCGGTTGCGCCGATTTCGATCGCATGCGGGCGCAGACAGAGCAGCGGACGCGGAGCCGGGCTTCCCGATGCGGTCCTGACCGTCAGGTGCTGTCCGTCGAAATTCACCACCGCGAGATCGCGATGGCAGGCTTCGAGACGGACCGGGAGCAGATTTGCCTGGCCGAAAAATTCCGCGGCGTATCGATGTTCGGGCGTTTCGTAGAGGCTGCGCGGAGTCCCGCACGCGGCAATCCGGCCCTCGCGCATCAGCACGATCCGGTCGCCAAGCGCAATGGCCTCGCCCTGATCGTGCGTGACATAAACGATGGCCAGTGCCGGCAGTCTGGCATGAAGGCTGCGAAGTTCATCCAGCAGCCCGGCACGCAAGGGCGCATCGAGGGCGGAGAGCGGTTCGTCGAACAGCAGGACCGGCGGGCGAATCGCCAGCGCCCGGGCAATCGCGACGCGCTGCTGCTGACCGCCGGAAAGTTCGCGCGGATAACGGCCGGCAAAACCGGCCATGCCGACGAGATCGAGACAGGCGGCAACACGCTCGGCAATCTCCGGCTTCGGCAGGCGACGCGCGTTGAGACCGAAGCCGACATTGGCGGCCACCGTCAGATGCGGAAACAGCGCGTAATTCTGCACGACCATGCCAAGCCCGCGGGCATGGGGCGGCAGCGCGGTGACATCGCGCCCGGCCAGCATGATCCGCCCCGAAGTCGGCGGCACGAAGCCGGCAATCGCGCGGAGGATGGTGGATTTGCCCGACCCGGACGGGCCGAGCAGCACCTTGACTTCGCCCGGCGCCACAGACAGCGAAACGCGATCGAGCGCCACCGCCCCTCGATACCGCACCGTCACGGTATCGAGGGCGATGGACGCCGTCAGCGAAGTGTCGGGATCAGCGTCGCGCAATGCCTGGTCCCATCTGGCCCGTCACGCCGCGCGCGGCCGGCACCGGTCTCAACTGCCGGTGACGCGATGCCAACGGGCGATGTTGGCATCGAGCCCGCCCAGAACCCCGGTCCAGTCCGGCGACCAGACATCGACACCGTGCATGATCCCGGCCAGCGCCTCGGCCGTCTTGCCACGCGCCGGAACATCGCTCCGCACCGGAAAGCCGCGGGCGACATCATAGACGGAGTCCTGCGCCTCGCGACCCAGCAGGAAGTCGATCAGCCTCGCCGCCGCGGCGGCGTGCGGCGCATTCTTCACAAGGGCGATATCGTAGGGGATCGGCATGGTGATGCGGCGGCCGCCATGCGCCGGGAAGAAGATGCCGAGATGCGGGTATTGCCGCATCTGGGCGAAATTCATCTGCACATCGCCATTCGCCACGAGGATTTCGCCCTTGTCGACGAGCCCGGCAAGGCGCCCGGTCGAGGCCGACGGTCCCAGATTGTTGGCCTGGAGCTTGCGCAGATAGGCAAACCCCTGATCCGCGCCGCCCATCGCCTGGATGATCTCAAGCATCACCGCGGTGCCGTCACCGGCCTGGCCGGGGGTTGAATACTGCAGCCGGTTTTTCAGGCCCGGCGCGAGCAGCGCGGCGTAGGTCGCCGGCGGCGCCTTCAGTTCTGCCGTATTGTAGATCCAGCAGGCATAGTTGTTGACCAGCGGGAACCAGAGATCGCGGGCGCTGCGGGTGGAAGCCGGAATGACGCCGAGAGACGATGGCTTCATCGGCGCCAGCACACCGAGAGATGCCGCCTTCTGCATGAAGGGCGGCAGGGTCACCAGCACATCCGCCTGCGGATTGGACCGTTCGGCGAGCACACGGTTGACCACCACGCCCGAGCCCGCCTCGACATACCGCACCGCGATGCCGGTTTTTTTGGTGAAGGCGGCAAAGACGGTGTCAAACCAGTTGGGTTTGCCATCCTTCAGGCCATCGGCCGAATACACGGTGACGACGCCGCTGGCGCGGGCGGCGCGCGTGGCCGCCACGCTCGCCACAGCGGCGGAGCCGGCCAGCGCGGTGCGGCGCGAAACGCCGGTTCGGATCGGGGTCGGGATTGGCATCTTGAACTCCGCTTTTGCGTGTTTGCGGGTTCATAACAGGCATCACGCCAGGGGGGCCGATCAAGCGCGTCCGTGTTATCGTTTCGTGATACCCGCAAAAGGCTAGGCACCGAGACGAACGGGTTGGCATTGGCCATGCCATGCGTGGTAGAGGCGCTGCCGATGGCAGAAGCTGAAATCATGCGGCGCGGGGCGTCAGAGGGCGGGCGGCCCGACCTTCTGTTCGATGTCACCCGGCTTGCCGGCCGGCTGCTCGAAGGCAAGCGGCCGACGGGGATAGACCGGGTTAGCCTTGCCTATCTGCGCCATTTCGGGACCGGGGCGATGGCGCTGGTGAGGCACCGGGGGCGCTGGGTGCAGATTCGCGAACAGGCGGCGATGCGCCTTTTCGGCGCCCTGCTCGGCGAGCCGGGAGCGGCGGCGCGAGTGGTACGCACGCTCGTCGCGCAGCACTTTCTCGCGCCGCGCCGGATCAGGCCGGGTTCGATGCTGTTCAATACCGGCCATAGCGGGCTGGACGAGGTTTCCTATGGCGCCATGGTCCAGCGCTTCGGGCTGCGGCCGGTCTATTTCCTGCACGACCTGATCCCGATCACCCATCCCGAATATTGCCGGCCTGGCGAGACCGCGCGCCATGAAATGCGGCTTGCAACCATGATCGAGACCGGGGCGGGGCTGGCGGTGAACTCCGAGGTCACGGCGCGCGATCTTGCACGTTACGCGGAGGGGCGGAACCTGCGGATGCCACCGCTCGTGGTCGCCCCGCTGGGCACCGAACCGCTGAAACTGCCGGCGGCAGCGCCGCAGGAGACCGCTCCCTATTTCGTGATGCTGGGCACGATCGAGCCACGCAAGAATCACCTCGCGATGCTGCATCTGTGGCGCCGGATGCTGGAGACGACCCGCGCGGAGACGGTTCCCTCGCTCGTGATCATCGGTCAGCGCGGATGGGAGTGCGAGCAGGTGATCGACCTGCTAGAGCGCTGCGTCGTGCTGCGCGGCAAGGTCCGCGAGCTGAACGGCTGCGATGATGACACGCTGGCCACTTGGCTTGCCGGGGCGCGGGCATTGCTGTTTCCCTCCTTCGTCGAGGGGTTCGGCATGCCGCTGGCCGAAGCCCTCGCCCTCGGCGTTCCGGCGATTGCCAGCGACCTTCCGGTGTTCCGCGAAGTGGCCGGTGATATTCCGGACTATCTCGACCCGCTGGATGGTCCGGCCTGGCAACGCCTGATCCTCGATTACGCGATGCCAGACAGCGCGGCGCGCGGCGCGCAGATGACGCGGCTGCGACATTATGCCGCGCCGGACTGGGCCGGTCATTTCCGCATCGTCGGCGATTTCCTTGACCGGCTCGGCACGGGACAACCGGCATGAACCCGCCGCCCGCGCTTCTGTCTGACTGGCCGGACATCGTTACCGTTCATGGCTTCCCGCGATGGAAGTGGCGCTATGTGCGCCGCTGCCTGCCTGGCCGCAGGCTGAAATTCGTCGGCGCCGATGCCGGGGCGCCCGAGGCGGGCGGCCTGCTGCTCTGGGGCATGGCGCCGGTGCCGGCGGGGACGAGGGCGAATCTGCCGGTCGCGCGCATGGAGGATGGGTTTCTCCGATCGGTGGGCCTTGGCGCCGAACTGACCCGGCCGCTCTCCTGGGTCATCGACCGGCGCGGCCTCTATTACGATTCGTCCCGGCCATCGGATCTCGAGGAGCTGCTCGAAGGCTGGGCCATGCCGGAAGCGTTGCGGGAGCGGGCCGCGGCGCTGCGACAGGGCGTGCTGCGGGCGGGGCTTACGAAATACAATCTCGCGGGCCCGCAATGGCAGCGGCCGGCGGGGACGCGGGAGGTGGTTCTGGTGCCCGGGCAGGTGGAAAGCGATGCGTCGCTGGCGTTCGGCGCGCCGGGACTGCGATCGAATATCGGGCTTTTGCAGGCCGTGCGGGCCGCGAAACCGGACGCCTATCTGGTCTACAAGCCGCACCCGGACGTGGTGGCACGGCTGCGCCGCGCGGGGATCGCGGAATCCCGCGCCGCGGAAATCGCCGACGAGGTGATGACCGACACCCCGATGCAGAACGTGCTCGAATCGGTGGATGAGGTTCATGTGATGACCTCCCTCGCCGGCTTCGAAGCCCTGTTGCGCGGCCTGAAGGTGGTTTGTCATGGCCAGCCCTTCTACGCCGGCTGGGGGCTGACGGAAGACAAGCTGCCGATCCCGCGCCGGACGCGCCGGCTCAGCCTCGACGAGCTCGTGGCCGGCGCGCTGATCCTCTACCCCGTCTATATCGGCGCCACGTCACCGATCGAACCCGAGGATGCGCTGGCCGAACTCGCATCCTGGAAGTCGCGCGAGGCCGGCACAAAACGCCCATTTCAGGAACTCTATCGCGCCCTGCTGCGCCTCTTTATCGGGGTGCGCTGAGTCGATTCCGACAAGGCAGATTCTGGCCACCGGGCAGCGAATTTGCCCCTTTATTGCGCCGGACAAACGTGACAAAGGATTACATGGCAGTAGTACTTAAGGTGGGATGGGCGTGGCGAACCGGCGGTTGCGGGCGGAAATTTACCAGCGGATCGCGGATGTTCCCGGACAAATCTGGGACGACCTCATCACCGGCTCACATGAAACCTTAAGCCGCACGTTCTGGAGCGTTCTGGAAGCCTCGGGCCTTAACGATTTCGAGTATCGCTATGTGCTGTTCTTCGATGAGCAGGGACAGGCGGCGGGGCTGAGCAGCTTCTACAACGTGACCACCGACATCGCGATTTTCGCGACCGGGGTGCTTCGGACGCTGCTCAACGGGATGCGACGGGTTTTTCCCAATTTCCTCAAGCTGCGCATGCTCGAATGCGGCACGCCGATCACCATCACCAGCCCCCCTTTCGTGCGTCGCGACGATATCGAAGATGCCGATATCGTCGCCGCCCTGCATGAGGTGTTGATGCGCGTGGCCCGGCAGGAGGGCCAGCTCTTCATCGTGGCGCGCGATTTCGAGCCGGAAAGCTTCGCTCTTGAAACCGAGTTCCGCCGGCATGGCTATCACTGGATTGGCAGCCTTCCGAATACCTATATCGAGAATGTCTGGAAAAACCCCGACGACTATCTCGGCGCGATGCGGAGCTATTTCCGCAGCAAGCTGAAAAAGCATCTTCGCCGCAATGTCGAAGCGGGCGTGACACATCGTCTGGTCGAGGATTTCGACGAGCTTGCGACCATACTTCACCAACAATGGATGCTCGTTCACGAAAACGCGAAGGAATTCCAGCGCGAGGTGCTCACGCCGGAATTCTATCGCCATTACGCGCGCATGATGGGCTCTCGCTCAAAGGCGCTGCTGTTCTACCGGCACGGCGAGCTGGCAGGGCACGCTCTGCTGATGGTCGACGGCGACATGCTCCGGTGGCTGTATGTCGGCCGCGACGTTGCCGCAAACGATAATCTCTATCTTTATATCGCGCAGAAAGTCGTCGAGACCGCGATCCAGCTCGGCGTACGGCGCCTCGAAATGGGGCTGACCACCTACCCGATCAAACAGGATCTCGGCGCGGTGGTGACGCCGATCCGGGTTGCGGTCCGGGCGCGATGGGGGCTCATCAACCCATTCGTCGGCCTCGGCTACAACCTGTTGAACGAGGTCCCCGCGCCCGCGCCACGGGACATTTTCAAGGCCGCCGGGAGCAAGGCGGCATGAGCCTCGCCGAACCCGTTCTGGTCACCGGCGCCACCGGCTTCATCGGTGGCCATCTCGCCGCCCGCCTGCGCGGCATGGGCATGCGACCCCGGCTGCTTGTGCGCGACGCATCCCGATTGCCGGCGGATCTGCGCGAGACGGCGGATATCGTCATTGGCGATATGGCTGCCGCCGACCAGCTCAGAGACGCCGTGCGCGGTGCGGGGACGATCTTTCATTGCGCCGCCAACGTGAACACCTGGGATCGCTGGCCGGCCTATGCGGCGGTAAACATTTCCGGCATCGGCAACCTGCTCGACGCCATCGCCGCCGAACGGGCCAAACCGGCACGGCTTGTACACCTGTCGTCGGTGGATGTGTACGGATTCCCACATGCGGCCGCAACCGAGGCGGCCCCCGCGAACGGTGGCGCCTTCGGCTATGGCAGGAGCAAGGCCGCAGGTGAGGCCGTGCTGCGCGAGACGGCGGCAAGGCTGGGACTCCCTGTGGCGATCCTGCGCCCGACAAACGTGATCGGGCCAGGCAGCCAGTTCATCCGCCGGATCGGTGACGAACTTCGGCGCGGGCTGATGCTGACCATCGATGGCGGCAAGGCTGATTGCGGCTTTCTTTATGTCCAGAACCTGATCGACTGCATGATCTGGGCGGCGACGGCGCCTGCCGCGATCGGCCGGTGCTTCAATGTCCGCGACCCGGTATCGATCAGCTGGGGCCGCTTCGTCGGCGATCTTCGCGCGGGAATCGAAGGGCGCGGGATCGTCATCGATCTGCCGTTCCGCTTGGCCGATGCCGCCGCCATGCTCGCCGAGTTGCCGTGGCGCGCCCGCCTGCTGCGCGGCGAACCCCTGCTCCATCGCCTGCTGGTGCGGATTTTCGGCCGCACCTGCGGGCACGATATCTCGGCGCTGCGGGATGCCGGCGCCCCCCTCGGAGAGGTCGGCTACGAAGACGCGATGCGGCGCTCGGTCAGCTGGTATGGGGAGATCGCAGCATGACGAAGGCCGGCCGCCACGTCGTTTTCCTCCAGGGCATGCCTTGCGCCTTCTTCAAGGACGTTGCCGCGCGGCTGCGCGAAGCGGGGCTGCGCACCACGCGGATCAATCTCTGCACCGGCGATGCGCTGTTCTGGCGTGGCCCCTCTGCGGTGAATTACCGGGGAACCTACAAGGGCTGGCCGGACTTCATCACCCGCTTCTTCGAGCGCGAGGGAGTCACCGATCTCGTGCTGCTCGGTGAACAGCGTTACTATCATCGGGAAGCCGTCGCGGCGGCGAAGGCGCTGGGTATCGCGGTCACCGTCACCGATTTCGGCTATCTCCGGCCGGACTGGATCACCTTCGAACGCGACGGCATGAGCGGTGCGTCGCGCTTTCCACGCGACCCCGCCGCGATCCGGGGCTTGGCGAAGGGACTGCCGGAGCCGGACTGGTCGGCGCAGTACGCAGATAGTGGCGCCCGCATGGCCTGCGGCGATCTGATCCACAATTTCGCCAATGTGCTGCTGGGATGGCTCTACCCGTTCTACCGGCGCAGCGATCGCCGCCCGCATACGCTTCTCTACACCGCGGCCTGCGCGGTGCGGCTCTATGCCAACAGGCGGCTACGCGAGGGGGCGGAGCTATTCGTGCGCGACATTTCGACTTCCGGAGCGCGGTATTACGTCTTTCCGCTGCAACTGAATTTCGATTTCCAGATCGTCGCCTATTCGGATTTCGACGGTGTCGGCGATGCGATCCGCATGGTGCTGACGTCTTTCGCCCGCCATGCGCCGGAAGATACCCAGCTGGTTCTCAAGGAACACCCGTGGGATCCGGCCCTGGTGCAATGGCAGAGAGTGATGAACGAGATTGCCGGTGCGCTCGGCATCGCCGGGCGCGTGCATTACTTGCGGGGGGGGAGTCTGGATGACCTCATCCGCGGCGCCAGCGGTGTGGTTACCGTCAACAGCACGACGGGCCTCCGCGCGCTGCAACTTGGCCGCCCCCTCAAGGTGCTGGGGCAGGCCGTCTTCGACGTTCCCGGGATGAGCTTCCAGGGCACGCTCGATGCGTTCTGGACCGAAGGCGCGGCTCCGGATGCCGGGCTGGTGCGCGACTTTCTGCTCGCATTGTCTCACACGGTGCAAATTCGTGGAACATTTTTTGGAAAAGCCGGCCTGGCCGCAGCAGTCGACAACGCGGCATGGCGGCTTGCGAACAACCGCGTCGGCGAGCGGGAAATCGAGGGACGGAAACTACCGCAACACGAACGCAATCCGCTGATGGTGCCGCAACCCGACGCGATTTAAATTATGTGCATCCGATCCGTTAGGAGCGGATATGTTGCGCTATGCTATTGATGCTCTGGACCAAATATACCCGTTTGACCACCGCCTCTCCCAAAAGCCTCCGGCAGACATCCGTCGGAGCGCTATTTTATGATGCCCGCGCTCTGCAGGGTCTGGAACGGATAAACAATCGAACTGACGACGTTGAGCACCTTCTGCAGATCGGTCACCGGCGCGTTGCTCACATAAATCAGATCGTTGTTGTGCACCGGGAAGGTTTCGGCAGCGAAGAACGTCGCCGGATCGCGCAGATCGAACTGGAAAATAACCGGCACCTTTCCACGAACCAACATTTTTGGCGGTGTCGGCCATTTGAGTGCATCGGGCTTGGCGAACCGGAACAGGAACACCCCTGCCGGGTTCGAGCGATTATCATTAAGGCCGCCAGACCTGGCGATCGCCTGGGCGAGCGAGATTCCGCTCGCCTCGAAACTGACTTCGGCGTTCCGGCCGGTCGCCCCGAGAATGGTGAAACTGAGAGGCTCGTATAACGCGGTAACCACATCGCCGCCGCGCAGCGGGACATTTTCAGTCGGGTCCTTGAGGATGGTCTCAAGCGGCAATACGGCGACTTTACCATCCCGGGAAAGCTGGATCGATGTCTTGCTCACCGGCCTCGACACCCCGCCTGCCAGGGCCAGGGCCCGCAACAAACGGACTCCGCCGGGGGTGACAGGCACTTCCATGCTGCGCCGGACATCGCCCACAACGGTAATGTCCTGCGTATTGTTGGAAGCGAGACGCACGATCACCTGCGGCTCGTTGGCCTTGCCCGCCAGCCGCGCAGCGATCCGGGACTCGATCTGTGCGACGGACAGACCGGCGACATGGATCGTCCCCGCGAAGGGAACCCGGATGTTGCCCGCATTGTCCACCGTCTGCGGCGGCAGCGATACGGTTCCGGTGCCTCCGCCGGACAGTCCCATCGCCGTGGTGGTCTGCGAGGTGAACAGCACAGCCGGCGGCGCTTCCCAGATATAAATCGCCAGAACATCTCCGGCGGCGACCTCGTGATCGGCGTGAACGGGGCCGGAAAACGAAGCAGAGAACCGCGCCTGCCTCGCATCCTGCCGCAACGCGGCGGCGATGCCGTAATTTACCCTGACCAGTTCGATACCATGCAACGATGCGGTCTTCGGCGCCGATTCAACAGCCCCCGTGCGAGGGCCGGCACTTGGCAGATATCGCGAACAACCCGCAAGCCCAAGGCTTGCCCCGACCCCGAGCGCGAGGGAGAGGGCGCGAAAAGAGGAGCCGATCATAGGACGGTCATTCCCGGGCAAGGGCCTCGCAGGATTTGGCAATACCATCTCTTCGGTTTCGGCAAGACGACATGATCCCTTCCAACCACCACGCTGGCGAACATGCCCCCGGTTCTAACTGAACCTCATCCACGCGCAAGAGCGGTCGCCGCGATGATCGAAATGTGTTAATCATGTTACCGGGCCTCTATCGGAACGGCTGCGATGACCGGGTATCCTTTGATGAGGAGGCATTTGGGTCCAGGTCCACCGGGAATGTTGGTTGGCGCAACGAAACCGATCTGCGATCGCGCAGGTGGTTTGTTTCTGGCAGTCCTCTTGCCGTCTTGGTCCGACGACAGGATATAGAGTATGTATGTTGAAGATTTTGTTGTAGGAACAGAAAATACGTCAAACGAAAGAGTATTCTCTTTTTTCAACACTGTCATGGGCGTTTCATCATTGAGTTCAAGAATTCGTGAATGCCGGCCATAGTTTCTGATGTATCCTCGGTTGCGATCGTCGGCATGTCGCTTCGCCTTCCCGGCGGAATTTGTGGCGCCGACGATCTCTGGCGCGCCTTGTGCGAGGCACGCGATCTCGTAACCGAGATCGGTGACGATCGGTGGCCTGTCGGGCTGCTGATGCATCCGCGTCGCAACGAGCCGGGACGGAGCATCACATTTAACGCAGGTGTCATCGAGCGGGTCGGTGCGTTCGATGCCCAGTTTTTTGGCATTTCGCCGCGCGAAGCGGAACTGATGGACCCCCAGCAGCGATTGCTGCTTGAACTGGCCTGGGAGGCCTTCGAGGATGCCGGGATTCCGCCGTCGCGCATGGCGGGAACTGACTGCGCGGTCTATCTCGGAATTTCCGGACTCGATCATGGCGTTCGACTGGTTGACGACCTGGCGACGCTGACAGCCCACACCATGACCGGCAACACGATGAGCGTTGCCGCAAACCGTATCTCCTACGTGCTTGACCTGCGGGGACCGAGCATCGCGGTCGACACCGCATGCTCCTCATCGCTGGTCGCGCTGCATCAGGCATGCCTTGCGCTGAAAACCGGTGAGGCCAGCGCCGCACTCGTCGGCGGCGTCAATCTTCTGCTCCACCCTTATCCTTTCATCGGCTTCACCAAGGCCTCGATGCTTTCGGCCGGGGGCCGCTGCCGGTCGTTCGCCGAGGGGGGCGACGGCTATGTCCGCGCCGAGGGCGGCGGCATGTTCATGCTCAAGCCGCTCGCCCAGGCACAGCGGGATGGCGACCGTGTTCTCGGCATCATCCGCGCGACGGGCGTGAATACGGATGGCGCCCGCAAGACCGGCCTGACCATCCCGAGCGGCGCCGCCCAGGAAGAACTGATGCGGCGGGTTCTGACCGAAAGCGGCCTTGCCCCCGACCAAATCAATTATCTCGAAGCACACGGCACCGGCACCAAGGTTGGCGACCCGATCGAGGCTGGCGCGGTCGGCAGGGTTTACGGGCAGACGCGAACCGGCCCCCTGCCCATCGGCTCGGTCAAGAGCAATCTTGGCCATATGGAGGCGGCCGCCGGCATTGCCGGTCTTGCCAAGGCGCTTCTGGTGGCCCGGCACGGCGCCGTTCCGCCCACCTTGCACGCGGCGATACTGAACCGCGCCATCGACTTCGAGGGGCTTGGGCTCGACGTTGTGCGTCAGCAGCAGGCTCTCCCGACGGCGGGCCTGCGGCGGGTCGCGGTCAATTCCTTCGGCTTCGGCGGGGTGAATGGCCACGCGATCATTGAAGCGGGCGGGGATGCGCACGGCGACGCTCCCGAGCCGGCAGCCGGGCTGCCCCGGCCGCTCGTCCTTTCGGCACAGGATCCGGCGGCTTTGCGGGCCTTGGCCGGACGATACGCCGAACTGCTCGGCACGGCGCCGAATCGCGGCAGGATCGCCCATGCCGCCTGGACCCGGCGCGACTGGCTGCGCGAACGGCTGGCCATCGTCGATGTCGAGGACGAGGACCAGCGCGCCGCCCTGCTCGCCTTTGCATCCGGCGCAAACGCCCCCGGCGTGGTGCGCGGCGCGGCGCTCCCCCGCCCGGCGAGAACCGCCTTCATCTATTCCGGCAACGGCGCGCAATGGACCGGAATGGGCCGCAGCCTGTTGCGAAACTGGCCGGCATTCGCACGCGACGTCGCTGAAATCGGGCGGATGATCGGACGGCAGGGGGGGCCTGACATCCTCGCGGCCCTCGCCGCGGACGACACGTCCGTGCTTGAGGATACAGCGATTGCCCAGCCCGCGCTGTTTGCCCTTCAGGTCGCGACCACGAAGCGGCTGCGCGAACTCGGCATCGCGGCGGAAGCGGCCATGGGACACAGCGTCGGCGAGATCGCCGCGGCATGGGCCTCCGGCGCGCTGGATATCGAGGCAGCCTGCCGCGTGATCGTCGCGCGCAGCCAGGCCCGACTTGAACAGCGACCTGAAAATAGTCCAATGAAAACAGCCATGTATTGTGGGCGCGTGGTTTCTTAGCACCACACCCTGCGGCTTTCGGGAGGATTTGGATCAGGAAGCGGATGCGTCTCGCACGTTGGCTGGCAGGGCGACGCCGGCGGCCTTGAAGATCGGCCCGATCGAGTTGGTTGCTGGGGTGCGCAGGACGATCTGCTGCCCGCGCTTGCTGATGGTGACCTCCTGGAGGCGGTCGAGATCACGCAGGAGATCGGCCCATTCGACGCGCTTGCCGGCCCGGCGGAGTTTTTCGTCGAGCGCCTGGTGCAGGATCAGCGCGAGGAACGAGCAGAAGACGTGGCCGCGGATGGCGGCGTCGGAGGAATGGTAGATTGGCCGGGTGCGCATTGTCGCCTTCGCGACACGGAACAGCCGTTCGACATTCTGCAGGTCCCGGTAGCGGATCACCGCCTGCAGCGGTGAAATCCGGGCGTTGGAGCGCAGCACGAAGACGCCGTCGAAGCGGGCTTCCTCGGCGAGCTTGCCGGCGTCGATCTCGAACAGCTTGTGCTTGCGGCCGGGCTTTGCGTCACTGACCGGGCGCAGGAAGCGGCGATAGGCGGAGTTGCCGATCAGCGCCTTATCGCCGCGCGTCAGCTGACGATCGAGGGCGGCGACCACCTTGCGCCTGGTCTCGGCCTCTTCGATGGCCACCGCCTCGTTGCGGCAGACGATATAGCGCTTGCCCGCGACCTTGACCTCCTTGATGAAGAGCTGGGTCTCGTCGCCACCGGCGCGCTCGAGGCAGAGCGGGGTGTAGGGGCGCTCATCGGCCAGCACCACCTCGCGGACGATGCGGTCGGTGCGTTCCCTTGCGCCGAGCACGTATTCCAGCCCGCGCTCCTCCAGCGCGGCGATCGTCGCGGCACTGATCATGCCGCGATCGGCGACGACGCAGACCCGGCCGATGCCGAAGCGCGACCGCAGGCGGTCGATCACCGGCACCAGCACCGAGACATCGGCGGTGTTTCCTGGCCACATCTCGGTGCAGATTGGCCTTCCGTCCTGATCGATCACCACGCCGAGGATCATCTGCGCGAGCTGTGGGCGGTAATCCTTGGAGTGGCCCCGCGCGCCCAGCGTCTCGCCGCCGGCACCTTCGAAATACAGCGAGGTGGTGTCCATGAACACGACCGAGAGGTCGGTGAACAGATCATGCCGTCGGGCGAAGAGACGCTCTTCCACCAGATCCTTCACCGTCCGTGGCGCAAAGGGCGTGGCATCCCCCTGTTCCTCGTCCGGCAGCTCTTCGCCGAGCCAGGCCATGGCGCGGTAGAGGTGATGCAGGCCGAGCTCCTCGGTGCCGGGAATGTCGTAATCCTCGAGCCATTTGTCGCAGGCGCGATCCGAGCCCGAGACCATGATCCGGTGGAGCACGGTGGCGAACACCGCGCGCTCGACCGGGAACTCGAACTGCCGCCCGGCCAGCAGCTCCTCGAACACAGCAGCGATCCCGCTCTCCTGCCACAGTCGGCCGAACAACAGCGGCGCGCCGATCCGCTTGCAGCTCAGCCCGTCCGGATTGCCTGCCGCCAGCTGGGCCAGGACCGAGGCACGGTCGGCATAGCGCGCGATCGAGGCGGCGAGGCGGTCGAGACCTCCATCGGCCAGGACGACTTCCTTCCGGCCCAGGTTCTTGATGATGCGCTGCTTGCTGCGCCCGTCCTCACGGACGCTCTCGACCAGATAAAGGTAGCTGTA
Source organism: Acidocella sp. C78 (assembly GCF_907164655.1). NCBI lineage: Bacteria > Pseudomonadati > Pseudomonadota > Alphaproteobacteria > Acetobacterales > Acidocellaceae > Acidocella > Acidocella sp. C78. The sequence continues at coordinate 139,986 of NZ_CAJQZK010000111.1, read as the reverse complement.
GCCGTTGATTCGCTTCTCGCGCACGAACATGCCGAATTGGCAGCCGAAAACCAATCATAAATCAAGTTAAAAGAAGCAATTTACGCAATTATTTAGCACCACGTTTTTGCAAAATCCCGACGTGCCTACGAAAATCTCGAGTGAAATCAAAGATCTCAACTTACGATACCGTATCGTTCCGGGTTTGACTGTTTAAGTCGGGCAAGAATGGAGATACTAGAGGTAAGGTTTTCGCGATTGAGCCTAATCCAGATGTTTTTAAAGTGTTAGAAATTAACGCAGCGCTAAATTCTCATATATGCGATATTATTCCTCTTCGTATAGCGATATCCGACGCGGATTGCGAGATTGTTATAAATGATCACGGAAATGCGAATTGTAATGGAGGAATCATTTCGGACACATTTTCAAATGAATTGCAGGAAAGACTGAAATCAATAACAGGATATTCCTTTAAAGCACATGGCTATACACTTGAATCTTTTGTCAAGAAATTCCTTACGGAAGATGAAGCAGAGTCTTTATCATTTATTAAAATTGATTGTGAAGGATACGATAAAGAGATATTACGCGCATCGCGCGATTTTTTAGTCAAAAGGCGTCCGATTATCCAAATTGAATGGTTTGATTGGTTTTCTTTGGAAGAATCGGCTGATATGTTCTCTGTGATTTCGTCGATAAATTATACGGCAATCAACCCGTTTACGGGTGCAGTCGTTGAATATAATGAAAAATTGCCAGATCTAATACTATTGCCAAATTGATTCGGTTCGTTTTGTGTTTATTTAAGTAATTTATCATAGATATTTTTTAGCCGCCCCGCATGCGCCTCCGGCGAAAACAACGCCCCCTGCCGGAGGCCACGCGTCGCAAGCTCGTCCCGCAGCGCCTCGTCGCCATCGACCATCGCGATGGCACGGGCGATTGCCCTGGTTTCATAGGGGTTGACCATCACACAGGCATCGCCCGCCACCTCGGGCAGGGAAGCGGCGTTCGAGGTGATCACCGGGGTGCCGAGTTGCATCGCCTCCAGCACCGGCAGGCCGAACCCTTCATAAAGCGAGGGAAACAGCGCCGCCCGCGCGCCGGCAATCAGCGTCATCAGCAGCGCGAACGGCACGTAGTTCAGGCGGATGATGTTGTTGCGCCGCCCCGTCCCCGTCTGCAGGTCTTCCAGGAGCTTGAGTTCATGCTCCGATTTCCACGCCTGCGCGCCGACAATCACCAGCGGCGTGGGCACGCCGCTTGAGAGATAGGCCTCGATCATCCGGCCGATATTCTTCTTGGGCTCGATCGAGCCCCAGAACAGATAGTATTTGCGATATTCAAGGCCGAATATGCCCTCCAGCTCCCGCGCAACCGCCTCAGCCGGGCGGTTGAGATAGGCCTCGGGCACGTAGACGGACTGGTAGGTGTTCGTCACCCGCGAGGGCGAAACCCCGAACAGCTGGATGATATCGGCCTTCGACGATTCCGAAACGGTGACGATATGGTCCGCCCGCTCACAGATCGCGGACACCAGGCGGAAATAGCGCCGCTTGTTGTCCAGCGTCGTGTGCGGAAGGCGCAGCGGCACGAGATCGTGCAGGGTATAGACATTGGGAATCCCCCGCGCATGCAGCGGCAAGGGGTAGGTCCAGTGCATCAAATCCGGCGGCGCCTCGAACTGCACCCGGCGCAGCGGCGCGGAACGGCTGAAATTCGCGTGCGAAACGCGGAACAGATCCGGGCTGTTATGAATGGCGTCGAAATAGGGCAGACGGGAGGCGAAGGAATCCGCGATCACGAGGCCGCTCATCGGCACCTGGGTGGCGGAGAAGCCAATCCTCGCACGCCCCCAGTTCAACACGTCTTTCCAGGCCTGGGTGAGCGGGGATATTCGCGGCTGGTAAGTGTCGAAGAACGCAATCTCCTTCATGGCCGGGCTCATTTTGGCGGACGGCTTGTTCCCGTAAAGCACACCCACCCGATAGCCGAGATCGCGGATGCAGTAGCTCAGATTGCGCGCATAGGTCGCAACACCGGTGCCGCGTTCGAGGTCGAGATTGCGGCCGTCGATCATGATTGTCTTGGCAGGGGGCGCCGCGCTGGCATCCGGGGGTGTCGCACTCACGCTCGTCAAGGTCCTCGTGATGTCCGGTCAGATGTGGTAACGGATAGGTTTAACACCGATACCCCGATCGGCCGGATGGCGCCATGCCCGGCATGCGACCCGCGTGAAGCAATGCGCGGCGGGAAACGCTTCAGCCGCCCGCCAGAGTTTCGCGGCCCGGCGTTGCGCATTCGCGCGCGGCGCGTGCCCCGTCGAGAAACAGTGTCACCGCGCGGGCGATGCGGGCGTCGATTTCCGTGCGGGTGCGCGTCTTGCCGATGCCGAGCAGCATTTCGATGTGGATGTTTCCGATCGCCATGCCGTAGAGCATGTGCGCGGTCTCCTCGGGATCGTCGATGGCGAGATCGCCGCGTGCATTGCAGGCCACGAAATAGTCGCGCAGGCATCGCGGCAGGGTTTGGCGCCCTCGCGGTCGAGCAGGCGCGACAGGGTTCGGCCATGCATGTATTCCGCCATGATCAGGCGCGCGAGGGCGATGATCGACGGGCTCATGACATGATGGGCCCAGAGCCGGATCATGTCGTTCAGCACGTCCTCCACCGCGCGGCCCTCGGTTTCGATGCCGGACACATCGAGCGGGCGGCGGCGGCGTTCGAGAAGGGCGGTGAACAGATCCTCCTTCGATTCGACAAGCTGATAGAGCGTCCGCTTCGACATCCCGGCCTCGGCGGCAATGTCGTCCATCGTCGTGGCGTGATAGCCTTTCCGCAGGAATATCCGCTCAGCCGTTTCGATCAGCGCGTCCCGCCGCTGTCGCGCCGAATCGGCGGTATCGCGCCGGCGGCAGACTTTCGTGACAATGTTCATCGGTCGGTTCCTCGCTGAACTCTCAATTCGCAAGAAAGACCGCCGATTTCAACACGAAAAACTTCCGCTCCGCGCATCTTGACGTATCGGCAGGAAACTCGATAGTTTCCAGACATCCATCAAGGAGGCTCTTGCGCGCTTGCTCGCGGCCAAACCGGACCAGACAGGCAGCGCGCGACAGGTGTCATATATCATGAAGTCCACTGTTACTCCGATGCGTCGCCGTGCCGGGCTGGCAACGGCCCTGTTTGGCACCGCGCTGCTCGCCGGCTGCGCGGTCGGGCCCGATTATCATCAGCCCGCGCCCCCGGCGCTGCGCGGCTACACCTCCACCCCCTGCCCCACCGGACCGCCGCGACCAGCGGCAAGGGCGGCGCGGCGCAGGATCTGGCGGTCGGGCGGAAAGTCGCCGGGGCGTGGTGGGAGCTGTTTCATTCACCGCGTCTGGACGCGCTGATCCGCGGCGCGCTCGCCAACAACCCGAGCCTCAAAGCCGCGCAGGATACCCTCCTCGCCGCGCGCGAGAGCACGCGGGCGACCGAAGGCGGATTTTTCCCCTCGGTGTCCGGCAGTTTCCAGGCGGAACGGCTGCGCAGCGCGCTGGGAACGACCGCGGTCGGCTCCGGCGGCGCCAACGCGACCTACGCGCTGCGCAACGCCTCGGTAGCGGTTTCCTATGCGCCCGACATGTTCGGCGCCACGCGCCGGCAGGTAGAGAGCCTGCGCGCCCAGGCCGAGCAGCAGCGCTTCGCGCTCGAGGCCGCCTATCTTTCGCTGACCGCGAACATCGTGACCGCCTCGGTGACCGAAGCGTCGCTGACGGCGCAGATCGCCGCGACGAAAAAGATCATCCAGGCGGAGAAGCGGCTGCTGGACATTCTCGACCGCCAGGTGGCACTCGGCGGCATTCCCGAGACGAACGCCCTCACACAACGGACGCAACTGGCCCAGACCGAGGCGACGCTGCCGCCCCTGCGCAAGCAGCTCGCCCAGAGCCGCGACCAGCTCGCCGCCTATGACGGCGTGGCCCCAAGCCAGTTTCACATGGCCGATTTCACCCTCGCCGACCTGACGCTGCCAGGTCGGCTACCGGTGAGCCTGCCCTCCGCGCTGGTGCGGCAGCGGCCGGATATTCGCGAGGCCGCTGCGGTGCTGCACCAGGACACGGCGCTTGTTGGCGTCGCCACCGCGAACATGCTGCCGCAAATCACCCTGTCGGCCGGCATCGGCCACGAAGCGCTGAACGGCCAGGCCCTGTTCGCGCCGCAGACGCTGATCTGGAACCTCGCCGCCGGACTCACCCAGCCGCTCTTCGAGGGCGGAACGCTGCTCAGCAAACGCCGCGCCGCGGTCGCGACCATGAAGGCCGCAGCCGAGACCTATGAGAACACCGTGGTGCTCGCCTTCCAGAACGTGGCCGACACGCTGGAGGCGCTGCATTACGACGCGATCGCCCTCGCCGCGGACACCGCCGCCGAACAGGACGCGCGGCGCAGCCTCGACCTTGTCGAGCGCCAGTTCCGCCTCGGCGGCGTCCCCTATACCTCGGTGCTGACCGCCGAGCAGACCTACGAGACCGCGGCGATCAACCGCATCAAGGCCACCGCCCAGCGCTATGCCGACACGGCGGCGCTGTTCCAGTCGCTCGGCGGCGGCTGGTGGCACCGGCAAGACGTGAAGAAGCAAGTCGAAACCTGCTGTGGAGTATTGCCATGACGGCGCCCACCCCCGGAACCACCGGCGAAACACCCGCGCGCAAGGCGAAGAAACCTTCGGTCGTGCTGCGCATGATCGTGATGCTCGTGCTCGTGGCTCTGGTGCTCGGCGCCATTTTCGGCTTCGGCGCGTTCCGCGACGTGATGATCGCGAAGTTCATCGCCAAGCTGAAGAACCCGCCGCAGACCGTCGCGACGATGGTCGCGAAGCAGACGCCGTTCCAGGACACCGAAAACGCCACCGGCAGCCTCGTGGCGCTGCAGGGCGCGGCACTTTCGGCACAGGTCGCCGGCATCGTCGACACGATCGATTTCCGCTCCGGCCAGGATGTGAAGAAGGGGCAGCTGATGCTGACACTACGCCCCAACAATGACGACGAGGTGCTCGCCCAACTCGAGGCGACAGCGAAGCTCGACGGCATCACCTATCGCCGCGATCTCGCGCAATATCAGGCGCGCGCGGTCAGCGCGCAGACGGTCGATACCGACCGGGCGAACCTCGCCAGCGCGGAAGCGCAGGTGCGAAGCCAGAAAGTGCTGATGCGGGAGAAGAAGATCTACGCCCCCTTCTCAGGGCGGATCGGCATTCGCGCCGTGAATGTCGGCGAATTCCTCGCCGCCGGCACGGCGATCGGAACGCTGGAGCAGCTCGATCCGATCGCGGTGGATTTCTACCTGCCGCAGACCGCTCTGAGGACGATCCATCCCGGCATGAAGGTCGAGGTGACGGTGGATGGATTCCCCGGCATCGTTTTCAGCGGCAAGGTCACGGCGCTCGACTCGGCGGTTGGCACCGCGACGCGGATGATCCAGATTCGCGCGGTGCTGACCAATCCGCATGACGAATTGCGGCCCGGAATGTTCGCGCGGGTCAGCATCGATATCGGCGCGCCCAGAACCGAGATCACCCTGCCCAAGACCGCGATCGCCTATAATCCCTACGGCGACACGGTGTTTCTCGTGAAACATGACAAGCAGAGCAAGACCGGCAAGTCCGCCGAGCAGGTCTTTGTCACACTCGGGCAGACAAGGGGCGATCAGGTCGCGGTGCTCAAGGGCGTCAAGCCGGGCGAGGAGGTCGTCGTCGCGGGGCAGGTGAAGCTGAAGAACGGCACGCCGGTGGCGATCAACAACAAGATCCTGCCGCAGAACCTGCCGAACCCCTCGGTGCCGAACGAATAAGCGCGCCATGAAAAATCTCACGACACTCTTCATCCGCCGCCCGGTGCTGTCGATCGTGGTCAGCGCCGCGATCCTCGTGCTCGGGCTGCGCGCGCTCGGCGGGCTTCCGGTGCTCGAATATCCGAAGACCGAGAACGCCACCATCACCATCACCACCAGCTATCCGGGGGCCGATCCGAACACGATCGCCGGTTTCGTGACCACGCCGATCGAGCACGCGATCGCCCAGGTCAACGGCATCGACTACATGACATCGCAGAGCCAGACCTCGACCAGCACGATCAAGGTCTATCTCATCCTGAACTACAATCCCGACAAGGCGCTGACCGAAATCCAGGCGCAGATCCAGTCGGTGCTCAACCAGCTCCCCTCGGGCACGCAGCAGCCGCAGCTCAAGCTGCAGGTCGGCCAGCAGCTCGACGCGATGTATATCGGCTTCAAGAGCAAGGTGCTTTCGCCGAACCAGGTGACCGACTATCTCACCCGCGTCGTCCAGCCGCAGCTGCAATCGGTGCCGGGCGTGCAGACCGCGGAAATTCTCGGCGCGCAGAACTTCGCGATGCGGATCTGGCTCGAGCCCGCGAAGCTCGCCGCCTACGGGCTGACCGCCACCACCGTCTACAACGCCCTTGCCGGCAACGACTTCATCAGCGCGCTCGGCAGCACCAAGGGCGCGATGACGCAGGACACGCTGACGGCATCGACCTCGTTGCACAGCGCCGCGGCGTTTCGTCGCCTGATCGTCAAGCAGTCGGGGAGCGCGATCGTGCGCCTCGGCGATGTCGCGCGGGTGCAGCTCGGCTCGGACAGCTATGAATCCGAAGTTGCGTTCGACGGCAAGCCGGGTGTCTATATCGGCATCCAGGTCGCCCCCTCCGCCAACCTGCTGTCGGTGATCCGCGGCGTCGAGACGCGCTTTCCGGAAATCAGGAAACAGTTGCCGGCGGGGCTGGACGGCGCGATCGTCTATAACTCCGCCGCCTTCGTGAACGCGTCGATCCACGAGGTGGTCGCCGCACTCATCGAGGCCCTGCTGATCGTGGTGCTGGTGGTGTTCGCCTTTCTCGGCACGCCGCGATCGGTGTTCATCCCCGTGATCGCGATTCCGCTGTCGCTGATCGGCACCTTCGCGGCGATGCTGATGCTCGGCTTCTCGATCAACCTGCTCACCCTGCTTGCCCTCGTCCTTGCGATCGGGCTGGTGGTGGACGACGCGATCATCGTCGTCGAGAACGTCAACCGCCATCTCGACAATGGCGAGACCAAACTGCACGCGGCGATCAACGCCGCCGCCGAACTGGCCAGCCCGATCGTCGCGATGACGGTCGTTCTCGCCGCGGTCTATGTGCCGATCGGCTTTCAGTCCGGCCTGACCGGCGCACTGTTCACCGAGTTCGCCTTCACCCTTGTCTCGGCGGTGACGGTTTCGGCGATCATCGCCCTCACCCTGTCGCCCATGCTCTCCTCGCGCCTGCTGCACCACATCCCGCGCGATGGCACCGACTGGGAGGCAAGACTGGTTCACTTCATCGACCGCCTCTTCAACGCGGTGCATCGGCGCTACATGCGGATGCTGCGGGGCAGCCTGCGGACCCTGCCGGTCACGCTCACCTTCGGCGCCATCGTTCTCGGCAGCATCTACTTCCTGGCGACGGGGGCGAAAAGCGAACTCGCCCCGCAGGAAGACCAGGGGGTGGTGATCCTGTCCTCGACCTCGGCGCCGAACGCCACGCTGCAGCAGAAGCTGCTCTGGGACCGCGAGCTGAACCGGCTGATGATGTCGCACAAATCCGTCGGGCATACGTTCCAGTTCGAAACGCCGACCTTCGCGATTTCCGGCATGGTGCTGAAGCCATGGACGGACCGGACGACGAATTCGACCCTGCTGCAGAACGAAATCCAGAAACAGGCGGCCGAAGGGATTGCCGGTCAGCAGATCGTCGCGTTCCAGCCGCCGCCGCTGCCCGGCTCGCAGGGCCTGCCGGTGCAGTTCGTCATCAAGACCACCGATCCGTTCAGCACGCTCAACGGCGTGGCGCAGAAAGTGCTCGGCGCCGCTCTCAAGACCGGCAAGTTCATCTTCCTGCAAAGCGACCTGAAGATCGACCAGCCGCAGGCCACGGTCGTCATCAACCGCGCCAAGGCGGCAACGCTCGGTCTGGACATGAGCCAGGTGGGCGCGGCGATGGCCCAGGCCCTCGGGGGGCTCTACGTCAATTATTTCAGCCTCGACAACCGCTCCTACAAGGTCATTCCGCAGGTGGGCCAGAAGAGCCGGCTGAACGTGTCGCAGCTGCTCGACTATCCGGTGGCCAACATCAACGGCGTGCCGATCCCGCTCGGCGCGATCGCGACGATCCGCAACGAGGTGATCCCGGAATCGGTCAATCACTTCCAGCAACTCAACGCCGCCACCATCCAGGGCGTCGCGGCTCCCGGCGTCTCCACCGGCGAGGCGGTGAAAGTCTTGCAGCAGATCGCCGCGAAAGACCTGCCGAGCGGCTATGATGTCGATTACGGCGGGCCGATGCGCCAGTTCATCCAGCAGCAGGGCGGCTTCCTGGCCACGTTCGGCTTCGCGGTGATCGTGATTTTCCTCGCCCTCGCCGCGCTGTTCAATTCGTTCACCGATCCGCTGATCATTCTCGTGTCGGTGCCGATGGCGGTCGTCGGCGCGCTGATCTTCATCTATCTCGGCTTCGGGCTCAGCCTGAACATCTATACCGAGGTCGGCCTCGTCACGCTGATGGGCCTGATCAGCAAGCACGGCATCCTCATCGTCGAGGTGGCGAACGAGGCGCAGCTCGCCGGCATGACCAAGCGCGAGGCGATCGAGCACGCGGTCGGCATCCGGCTGCGGCCGATCCTGATGACGACGGCCGCAATGGTGCTCGGCGTTCTGCCGCTGATCATCGCGAGCGGCGCCGGTGCCGCGGCGCGGTTCAACATGGGCATGGTGATCGCCGCCGGCCTGTCGATCGGCACGCTGTTCACGCTGTTCGTGCTGCCGGCGGTCTACATGGTGGTTGGGCAGAAGCATCGCACGGAAGAAGAGGTCAGCCCCGGCTGACCTCCTCCTGCCAGGGATTGGCGACATGACCGGAACCGGGATCACCATCGGCGAAGCCGCGGCGCTGAGCGGCGTTTCGGCCAAGATGATCCGCCATTACGAGCGGATCGGCCTGATCGCGCCGCCCCTGCGCGGCGAGACCAACAACTACCGGTTTTATGACGCGGCGCTGGTGCATGAGCTGGGCTTCATCCACCGGTCGCGCGATCTCGGCTTCAGCATCGCCGACATACGGGCGCTGCTCTCGCTCTGGCGGGATCGCAACCGTCCCTCGCGCGAGGTGCGCGCCATCGCCGTCGCCCATATCGCCGCGCTCGACGCCAAGGTGACGGCCTTGCAGGCGATGAGCGCACAGTTGCGCCACCTGGTCCATAGCTGCGAGGGGAGCGACCGGCCGGATTGCCCGATCCTCGACGAACTGGCGAGCCCCGGAGACTGACGCCCGTTCCCGCGCGGCGCCTTTGCCTCCCCTCCTGACCTCGGCTTATGATCGTGCGTGCGAAGCCGGCACGACACGGCCACCGGGAGAACGACGTTTGATCCGACACGGCGCAGCGGGATTACACGGGCGATGAACCGGATCGCCGGATGGATCGGCGGGCGGCTCGCGCGGTTTCTCTCCGCCCCCGCCCATCAGCACGCCATCGCCCCGGCCACCGATGTCGCGCTGCTCGCCTCATGCCTCGAGCCCGGAGATGTCGTGCTGGTCGAAGGGCACAGCCGGTTCAGCATCGCCATCAAATATCTCACCCAGTCCACCTGGTCGCATGTGGCGCTCTATGTCGGGCTGCGCCGCCGCAACCCGGCCGAGCCGCCAGAACCCTGCTTCGTCGAAGCCGACGTGGTGGAAGGCGTGCGGCTGGTCGGGCTCGAAGCCTTCCGGGATTACCATCTGCGGATCTGCCGGCCCGTCGGCCTGTCGGAAAACGAACGGCAGAGGGTGATCGATTACACCCTCTCGCGCCTCGGCGCGCAGTATGATCTGAGAAACGTGTTCGACCTGCTGCGCTACATGATCCCGATTCCGCCGGTTCCGGTGCATCTGCGCCGCAGGCTCATCGCCTTCGGCGCCGGCGACCCGACACGGGCGATCTGTTCGACGCTGGTAGCGCAGGCGTTCCACACGGTCCTTTATCCGATCCTGCCGATGACCGGCCCGCACGGCTCGCACGCCCATGACTGCGACGTCTGCGTCGCCGAAATCCTGCGCGTGCGCGACCATCAGCTTTTCGTGCCGCGGGATTTCGATGTTTCGCCCTATTTCGAGGTGGTGAAACCCTCTCTGGCCGGCGGGCCTGCCGCGCTCGAAGCCGCGCGGCAGGCGCTGCGGGGGCCGGATGGCGCGGGGCGCCACCTCTGGCGATAGAGCGTGTTCCGATCCTTCCGGGTCGAATGTCGCGCTCCACGGTCCTGAAGCCGCCGGGAACCGGCCCCGAGCGGCTTCAGCGGTGTGTTCAGTGATTGTCGCGCGGCACACCGAAACGTTCGGCGACGCGCTGATATTGCGGCGCGTTCTCCAGCACCGCGCCGGTTTCGAGCTGGCCGGTGAACCGGCGATGGATTTCCTGCCACGGCGTCTGGTTCACCAGATCGGGCAGTGACAACGCCGCCCGCCGCGCCGCGAGTTCCGCCTCTTCGATCAGGATGTTGGCGCTGCGATCCTTGAGATCGACGCGAATGACATCGCCGGTTCGCAGCAGCGCGAGCCCGCCGCCGACCGCCGATTCCGGCGAGGCGTTCAGGATCGAAGGGCTGCCCGACGTGCCGGACTGCCGGCCATCGCCAATGCAGGGGAGCTGGTTCACGCCCTGGCGGACCAGCGCATCGGGCGGCAGCATGTTCACCACTTCGGCCGAGCCGGGATAGCCGATCGGCCCGCAATTGCGGATCACCAGGATGCAGTTTTCATCGATATTCAGGGCGGGATCGTTGATCCGGTGGTGATAGTCCTCCGGCCCCTCGAAGACGATCGCGCGGCCCTCGAACGCGTCCTCGTCGCCGGGGCGGCGCATGTAGCGATTGCGAAACTCCTCTGAAATCACCGAGGTCTTCATGATCGCGCTGGAAAACAGATTACCGCTCAGCACGGCGAAGCCGGCGTGCTCGGCCAGCGGGTCGTCGAAGCCGCGGATCACGTCGGCATCGGCGCTGCGCTTGCCCGCATTCTCCTCGCCCATGCTGCGGCCGCTGACGGTCAGCGCGTCGGCGTGGAATTTGCCCTGGCGGATCAGCTCGCCAATTACCGCCGGCAGCCCACCCGCGCGATAATAGGATTCGCCGAGATACTTGCCCGCCGGCATCATGTTGACCAGAAGCGGGATCTCGTAGCCGATCCGGTCCCAGTCCCCGATGTCGAGTTCGACGCCGATATGCCGCGCGATCGCGATGACATGCGGCGGGCAGTTGGTCGAGGCGCCGATCGCCGAAGCGCAGACAATGGCATTCTCGAACGCCTCGCGGGTCAGGATCTTAGATGGCCGCAGATCCTCGTGCACCATCGCGACGATGCGCTTGCCGGTTTCATAGGCGATCTGCGCGCGCTCCCGATAGGGGCCGGGAATGGCGGCGCAGCCGGGCAGCGACATGCCGAGCGCCTCGGCCATCGCGTTCATCGAGGATGCGGTGCCCATCGTGTTGCAATGGCCGACGCTCGGCGCCGAGCCGGCCACCATGTCGATGAACTTGTCGTAGTCGAGCTCGCCGGCGGCGAGCCGCCGGCGCGCCTCCCACACGACGGTGCCGGAGCCGACCAGCTCGCCCTCGAAATGCCCGTCCAGCATCGGCCCGCCAGACAGCACGATGGCAGGCAGATCAACCGTCGCGGCCCCCATCAGCATCGCCGGCGTGGTCTTGTCGCAGCCCGTGGTCAGCACCACGCCGTCCAGCGGGTAGCCGTAAAGCACCTCGACAAGGCCGAGATAGGCCAGATTGCGGTCGAGCGCGGCGGTCGGCCGCTTGCCGGTTTCCTGGATCGGATGCACCGGAAACTCGATCGGCACGCCCCCGGCGGCACGGATGCCATCGGCAACGCGCCTGGCGAGTTCGAGATGATGGCGGTTGCAGGGCGAAAGGTCGCTGCCGGTCTGCGCGATGCCGATGATCGGCTTGCCCGATTGCAGCTCCTCGCGCGTCAGCCCGTAATTGAGGTAGCGTTCGAGATAGAGCGCCGTCATCCCCGGATTGCCGGGATTGTCGAACCACTCTGTGGAACGGAGACGTTTCGGGGTGCTGCTCATGGCATGTTCCTTCAGTTCGACCAGCCGCCGTCGATCACATGGGCGACGCCTGTGGTGAAGCGGGATTCATCGGACGCTAGATAAAGGGCGAGCGAGGCGATCTCCTCCGGCGTGCCGAGCCGGCCCATCGGCTGCCGGGCGACGAATTCGGCCTCGATGACCGTCTCACCGACACCGCGGGACGCGGCAAGCGCGGCGATGCGCCCGCGCAGCGACGGGCTTTCCACGGTTCCGGGGCAGATCGCATTGCAGCGCACACCCCGCGTCACGTAGTCCGCCGCGACCGATTTGGTCAGCCCGACCACGGCGGCCTTCGACGCGCCATAGGCGAAGCGGTTGGGCACACCCTTGATCGATCCGGCGGCGGAGGCGATGTTGACGATCGAACCGCCGCCGCCCTCCAGCATGCCCGGCAGGAACGCGCGGATCATGTGGAACATCGCCGTCACGTTCAGATCGAATGAAAACGTCCAGTCGCTGTCCGAGCAGTCGAGCACCGACCCGTGCGCCACATGGCCGGCCGCGTTCACCAGGATGTCGACCCGGCCGAGCGAAGCCGAAAGCGCGCGGATCGCGGCATCGTCCAGCACATCGAGCCGCGTCGTCTCGGCGCCGGCAAGGCCCGCGAGAGCCTCCGGATCGCGATCGGTCGCGATCACCCGCGCTCCCTCGCGCACCAGCACCTCGGAAATGGCACGGCCAATGCCCTGCCCCGCGGCGGTCACCAGCGCAGTCTTTCCCGCAACCCGCCCGAAATGTGCCATTTTATCGTTGCCTCCCCGCAGTGTTGCCCGCCTTCCGCCAGCAATTTGATTATTACCGATAACGGACATCCTCGGCAACCGTCACGCCCTCTATCTCGGCAGCCCCATGCCGGCTATTCTCCGCCGATGGATTCCCGCACGGCCCTTGTCGTCATCGATGTTCAGGCGGATTTCTGCGCCGGCGGCGCGCTGGCCGTGCCCGATGGCGATGCGGTGGTGCCGGTGATCAACGCGCTCGCGCGGCATTACCAGACCGTGGTGATCACGCAGGACTGGCATCCCGCCAATCACGTCTCCTTCGCCAGCCAGCACCCGGGACAGGACCCGTTCGGGACGATCCCCCTCGCCTACGGGCCGCAGGTGCTCTGGCCGGATCACTGCGTGATGGACACTGCCGGCGCCGCGCTGCATCGCGATCTTCACGTTCCCCATGCCGCGATGATCCAGCGCAAGGGATCGAACCGGCTGATCGACTCCTATTCCGCCTTCCTCGAAGCCGATCGCACAACCCGCACGGGCCTCGACGGGTGGCTCGCCGCGCGCGGCATCGAACGGGTCGATCTCTGCGGCCTCGCGACCGATTACTGCGTCGCCTGGTCAGCGCTGGATGCGCGGCGGTTCGGGCTGGAGGCGCGGGTGATCGAGCCGGCCTGCCGGGGAATCGACCTTGAGGGATCTCTGGCGGCGTCATGGCAGGCGATGATGGCGGCCGGCGTGGCGCGGGTCGCTTCGGTCTGATACCAGCGGAGACATGGACGAAGACGGCGATTTCCGGCGCAAGAGGCAGCGGGCCGCGCGCCGGCGGGGCGTTCTGGCCGCCGCCGCGATCGGGCTGATCGCGCTGCTCGGGCTCGCCGCGGTTTTCGGCCCGCTTCTGGTCTCGGGGAATTACCATCGTGGCGCGATCGAACGTCTGGCCAGCCACGTCGTCGGCCGGCCGGTGTTCATCGAGGGGCGGATCACCCTCTCGCTGCTGCCCGATCCGCAACTGGTGGCGGAGGACGTGATCATCGGCGGCCCGCACGGCGCGCAGGCGACCGCCTCGGTTCTCAAGCTCGAACTCTCTCCAGGCCCGCTGCTGTTCGGCCGGCTTCGCGCCCACAGGCTGACCCTGCGCCGGCCGGACATCAACCTGCCATGGCCGCTGCCCGGCGGCGCTGGCGCGATCGCGCCGCCGCCCTGGCTCGGCTCGCTGCACGCCACCATCGATGACGGCACGTTCCATGTCGGCCCGCTGCGGCTCGACCACGCCAATCTGTCGATCTTCACCGGCGGCCCGCGCGCGGTGATCGCCGCCGGCGGCACGATGCGGATCGGCGGCGTCGAGGCGGCGATGACGCTCGATATCGACGATACCGGCAGCACCGGGCCGGCGCCGGTGACCGCCACGCTCAAGCTCCGCGGCGACGGCCATGCCGAGCTGATGTTCCACGGCACGCTCGGCCATGACAGTTTCCTGGCCGGCGCCTTGGAGGCGAAAGCCGACAAGACCGCCGTGGCCGGCCTGCTGCCGGCACTGAAGGCATCCGCCGCGCCGTTCGACATCACGGCAAGACTCGCCGCGACCGGACAGCAGGTCCGGCTCGATGACGTCACCCTGCGAGCGGGAGCGATGCGGGCGGTCGGAGATACCGTGCTCGCCCTCGCGCCCGCGCCGCTGCTGCGGGTGACCGCCCGGGCGACGGGAGTCGACCTCGATCTGGCCGCCGGCCTGGTCTCCCGCTTGCGGCGTCAGCTGCCGGTCGCCGCCGCGCTCGACGTCTCCGGCACGCTCTCCGGGCTGCCGGTCAACGCCGCCCGCGGCTCGTTGCTCGCCGATGATGCCTCGCTGCGGGCGCAGCTTCTGTCCGCTCCGCTGCCAGGGCAGGCGAGACTCGGATTTTCCGGCGAAATGTCGCCAGCCCTGAACGGACATTTCACACTGCAGGCGCAAGACCCCGCGGCAACGCTCGCCATCTTGCGGCATCAACTGCCCTATCTGCCCGCATGGCCCGGAAACGCGGGCCGGCTCGACGCCACTGGCCTGGCGAGCGTTACGCCCGGCGGCACGCTGGCGCTCGACGATGTCGCCGGCCATGTGGCGATGGGGCCGGCCCTGACCGGCTTCACCGCCGCCTTGCGCCTGACCCCGTCGCCCGGCCAGGCAACGCGCATCGCCGCCCGGATCGACCTCGACCGGCTCACCCTTGACCAGACGATGGTCCAGGATCTGCTGGCGACGCTCTCCGATCCGGCACCACGCTATGCCGGGCCGGTGCGGATCGCCGTGGGAGCGCTGGAAACGCCAGCCCGTCGACCGAACGAATCTTCGCGGGTGGTTGGACGCGATCTCAGGATCGACGCCAGCCTGCGCGACAAGGCGGCGGGGGGCGGTCTTCATATCCGTCTCGCGACCCTGCGCATGGGAGGCGCGCTGCTGATCGGGCGGGGACTGCGCAAGGCGGATGGCGAGATCGTCAGAACCCGCCTGTTTCTGGCCGGGCCGGACGCAAGCCGGGAGGCGACGACCCTGGCGAAGGCGTTCGGACTGCCGGCCGCATGGGACAATCATCCCGCATTCCGGCACGATTTCTCGCTCACGGCCCTGGCGGACGGCAGGCCCGACGCCTTGGCGACGCATATCCGGTTGCGCATCGGCATGGTGCGCGCGGCGGCGCGCCCCAGGATCGATCTTGCCGCCGGCACCGCCGCCGGATCGCTCGCGGTCCGCGCGCCGAACGCAGCACGGCTGATCCTCAGCCTCGGCGGCGCCAGCCTGCTTGGCGAGCGCCAGGGGCTGGGCTGGCCGGGCCCGGGTTCGGCCAGTCTCAGCGCGGCCGGATACGTGACGCCCGGCGGCTTCGGCCTCTCGGATTTTGTCGCCTCGCTCGGCGCGCTCACCCTCTCCGGCCGGGTGGATGTCGACACGGCGCATGGCCCCAGGCGGATCTTCGGCCGGATGACGGCCGACACGCTGCCGCTTCCCGCCCCCGCCATGCTGATCGAGCTGGCGCACGCCGCCCTTGGCAGTGATATGCGGATCGACATGCCGCGTCTGACCGCCGCGCGGATCGAGCGTTACGGCGAGACGCTCGCCCGGCGGGCGGATTTCGGGATCAGGCTCGACCAGGGAAAGCTGGCGCCGCATCTGTCGATCGATATCGGCAGCGCCGGATTCGCCGGCGGCAAGCTCTCCGGCCGGGCCGTTCTCACCGGCGCCTCGGGCAGCACGCCGCCGACGCTCAGCCTGCGTGCCCGGCTTGCCGGCGGGGACTCGCAAGCGATCGCCGCCCTCGCGGCATCTCACGGGCTCGACCTGCCGCTTGCCGGCGGAACCCTCGATATCGGAGCCGATCTGATGGCGCAGGGGGATGAACGCCCCGCCTGGCTGCACACGCTGAGCGGCAGCGTGACGGCAACCAGCCATGACATTTCGCTGCGCGGGCTGAACCTCGCGGCCGCGGGCCAGGCCCTCGCCGCGGCGACCCGCGCGCCGCACCCGATCGGCATGATCGCGGCGTCTCACATGCTGCGGTCCGCCCTCAGTGCGGGGCACTCGGCTTTCAGCCTGCTCAACCTGACCGCGACGCTTGGCGACCGCACGATCCGGCTCGACCATGCCGCCCTCAGCGGGCCGGCCGGAAGCATGAGCGCAAATGGTCACCTCGATCTCGTCGGGGATCGGGTCGAGCTCGAACTCGCCGTCCATCCGACGAGTCCCGATGCGAAGCCCGGCCCCGAACTGTCGATCGATATCAGCGGCCCGACCTCACATCCGAAGCGGCGCGTCGACATCGCCAAGGGCATCTTCTGGATTCGCCACGCCCTCGCCGCGGCCAAACCCGGCCCAGCCGCCCCGCCGCCGCGATAGCGCACGCATGCGCCGGGCCGGCCAGCAAGCATCGCCGCTCGCCGAACCGAACCCACAATAATCGAATTTCCAGAGAGTGGTGGAGAGGGTTGGATTCGAACCAACGTAGGCGTGCGCCAGCGGATTTACAGTCCGCCCCCTTTAGCCACTCGGGCACCTCTCCGCCGCCCGTAATCTTCGATCAGGCCAGCGTTGTCAACAGCGCCCCGCGCACGCTAGAGAGCCGCCATGGACAGACGCGACCCTCAGTCACACCCGCGCGGCGGGCGGACGCACAAGCAAAATCGCACAACCCCGCCACATGGGCGCGGCCATGGCGACAACGCGCGCGAGCGGCGCCCGCAGGCGCCCGGCGGCGGCTTCTGGCTCTACGGGCTTCACCCCGTCGAGGCGGCGCTGGCGAACCCGGCGCGCCGGCTGCGGCGGCTGCTGGTGACGGAAGAGGGGGAAGCGACGCTTGCCGCCCGGTTGCCGCAACCCTGGGCCATCCAGCCCGAACGGGTTGAGCGCGACCGGCTGGAACACATGCTGGGCCGCGGAATCGTGCATCAGGGAATCGCCTTGCAGACCGACCCGCTGGTCGCCCCCACCCTGGCGGACGCCCTGAAGCGCCCCGGGCCGGTGCTCGTGCTCGATCAGATCACCGATCCGCGCAATGTCGGCGCCATCCTGCGCTCGGCGCAGGCCTTCGGGGCGGCGATGGTCATCGCGCAGGAGCGCAACGCGCCCGAGGAAGGCGGCGCGCTCGCCAAGGCGGCATCCGGCGCGCTGGAGCGCATGCCCCTGCTGCGGACGGTCAACATCGCGCGGGCGCTGATCGCGCTGAAGGCCGCGGGGCTCTGGGTGATGGGGCTCGACGCCGCCGGCGCGTCGTTCCTCTCGCGCGACGCGCTGGGCGGCAGGCGGGCGGCCCTCGTTCTCGGCGCAGAGGGCGAAGGTCTGCGGCGTCTCACCCGCGAAACCTGCGACGAGCTGGTCTCGCTGCCGATGCCGGGCGGGATGGAAAGCCTGAACGTGTCGGCGGCGGCGGCCGTCGCGCTCTACGAAATCATCCGGTAGACGAAGGTTTCGCTGCCGGCGGCACTTTCCTCGACCGCGAGGTTCAGCATCATGTCATGATGGGGGGACAGGCCGCAGGCCGGGTCGGTCGCGCCCGCATCGCCGGTGATGGCCAGCGCCTGGCAGCGGCAGCCTCCCCAGTCGATCTCGGCGCGATCGCACCCCTTGCAGGGCGCCGGCATCCAGTCAGTGCCACGATAGGCGTTGAAGGCTTCCGAATGCAGCCAGATTTCGGCGAGCGGCTTTTCCTGCACCGTGTCGAACCGCAGATGGCCGATCGTCTCGGCGGCGTGGCAGGGCAGCACCTTGCCCGATGGCGTGACGTTGAAGAACCGCCTCGCCCAGCCGCTCATGCATGATTTGGGGCGCGAGGCGTAATAGTCGGGAACGACGTAATCGATGTTCAGAACGCCTTCGAGCCGCTTGCGGGCGTCGTCCACGATGCGGGTCGCCTCGTCGAGCTGGGCGCGCGTCGGGATCAGTGCGGCGCGGTTCTTGAGCGCCCAGCCGTAATATTGCACATGCGCCACCTCGATGCGCTGGGCGCCGGCCTCGACCGCGAGATCCAGCATGGCGGGCAACTGGTGCAGGTTCTGGCGGTGCATCACCGCATTGACCGTGAGCGCGAGGCCGGCATCGCGCACGAGCCTGGCCGCGGCGAGCTTCTTGACATGGGCGTTGCGTAGCCCAGCGACGTGATCGGCGATGCCGCTCTCGGCCCCCTGAAAACTGATCTGGACATGATCCAGCCCGGCCTCGGCCAGCGCGTGCATCTTCTGCTGGTCGAGCAGGACGGCGGAGGTGATCAGATTGGTGTAGAGCCCTTCGCGATGCGCGTGCTGGACAAGCTGCGCCAGATCGTCACGCACCATCGGCTCGCCGCCGGAAAAATGCCCCTGCAACGCGCCGAGCGCCGCGGCCTCGCTGATCACGCGCATCCACGTCGCCGTGTCCATCTCCTCGCGGGCGCGGTCCATGGCGAGCGGGTTGGAGCAGTACGGGCATTTCAGCGGGCAGCGATGGGTCAGCTCCATCATGATCGCCATCGGCGGCGCGACGGCCGCGCGCTTCACCGCCGCGGGTGCAAGATCGTTCATGCCGCGATCATCCCCTTTTTCGCCAGATCGTTGAGCATCTCGATGCAGTCGGCAAGCACCGCGTCGCGCGGCGCC
Source organism: Acidocella sp. C78 (assembly GCF_907164655.1). NCBI lineage: Bacteria > Pseudomonadati > Pseudomonadota > Alphaproteobacteria > Acetobacterales > Acidocellaceae > Acidocella > Acidocella sp. C78. The sequence continues at coordinate 121,018 of NZ_CAJQZK010000111.1, read as the reverse complement.
TCGTAGCGGGCCGCCAGAATGTCGGCGATGCCGCCGACACTCGCCGCGCCATCGACGGCCTCGAGAATGGCGACGGCGATCGCATCCGGCATGATGACCAGCTCGGGGGCGAGCAGAACGTGGCAGTTGCGCGCCGCATCGAACCGGAACCGGACATGCCGCGGCAGCCGGGGCACGCTGGCCTCGGTCAGGATCACGACCAGACGCCTTCGTGACCGAACGCGCCGGGCGGGATCAGGCCGGGGCTGACATAGGCATGGTGCAGGGCGTCGAGCTGCGCCCAGAGCACGTCGCACTTGAAGGTGAGCGCCGCGATCGCCTGCTGCTGCTGTTCGGGCGTGCGGGCATGGCGCTTGACATAGTCGAGCGCGAAATCGGCGTCGCGCGGCGCCTGATCCAGGCGCGCGTTGAAATAGGCCAGGGTTTCCCTGGTGATGAAATCGTAATTCGCGAGCATGCCCGAGACGCGTTCGGAAATGATCGTCGGCGAGAACATTTCCGTCAGCGAAGAGGCCACTGCCTCCAGCAGCGAACGGTCGCGCACGAAATCGACATAGGCGCGCACGGCAAAGCGGGTCGCCGGCAGGGCGCGGCGCTCGCTCACCACCGTATCGCGATCGAGCCCGAGCCCCTCGGCCAGGGCCAGCCAGCGGACGATGCCGCCCTCGCCCGGCGCAGTGCCGTCATGATCGACAAGCCGCTGCCGCCAGACCCGGCGCAGCTCGGCATCGTCGGTGCGGGCCATCAGCGCGGCGTCCTTGATCGGGATCGCCGCCTGGTAACAATAGCGGTTGAGCGCCCAGGCCTGCACCTGGCGCTTGTCCAGCTTGCCACCGTGCAGAAGCTGATGAAACGGATGGCGGTTGTGGTATCGCGCGGCGCCCACGGCGCGCAGCGCCGCTTCCAGCTCATCGGGGCTCAGCAGCACGGTCATAGCTCGATCTCCATCCCGTCATGCGCCACGGTCCAGCCGGCGCGCTCGGCCTCGGCCCGTTCGGGCGTATCGTCGAGGATCATCGGGTTGCTGTTATTGACATGAACGAACACTTTCCGCCCAACATCGAGCCCGGCGAAGGCGGCGATCGAACCTTCCGGCCCGCTGACGCTGATATGCCCCATCCGCGCGCCGGTCTTGGGCAGCAGTCCCGCCTCGATCATCTCGTTGTCGCGCCAGAGCGTGCCGTCGAACAGCACGAGCCCGGCGCCGCGCACCCGGGCGGCCACATCCGCCGAAACCCGGGCGCAGCCGGGAATGTAGAAGAACGCCTTGCCCGCATCATCGGCGATGCGCAGGCCGATCGTATCGCCCTCGGAGGAGCCGAAATCCGTCCGGCTGGCATCCTCGGCGTAAAGTGCCACCTTGCCTGGCACCACGAAGGCTTCGACCGTCATGCCCAGATCCCGCCCCATGCCATCCGCGAGCCGGGTCGGCATGTCGACCGGCAGTTCGCGGCGCGGCACCAGCCCGCCATCGAGCACACGAAATATCTTGCTGTCCTCGATCAGATCGAGAATCCGGCGCCCGGCATACAGGGCGAACCGATGGCCTTCGCGCAGATTGAGCAGGCCGGCGGTGAAATCCACATCCCCGCCCGTCAGCACGGCCGCGGCGATCGGGCTGTCGCGCAGGCCTGAACGGGGCTGCAGCGCTGGCGTCGCCAGGATCTGTTCGCGCAGATCGGGCGAGGCGTTGAAGATCACGTAATCGGAATTGTTGACGCTGACGGCGAGAGCCGCCTGGGTACGGGGCCGTGCCGCAGGATCACCGCGCCGGGCGCGCGCGCAATTGGCGCAGGCGCAGTTCCACTGCGGAAATCCGCCTCCGGCAGCGGCACCGAGAATGATCAGTTTCATCGATTCGGGAGTTCACCGGAACCGGCGCAACGCATCGGTTCCGGTGCCTTGGTTCAGATCAGCCGAGATCAGCGCAGGCGTAGCAGTTGATTTCGGTGCCAACGGCGATTTCGACGAGCTTCGGCTTGGTCCACATGGATTTGTCTCCTGGATCGTTGTGATAGGGATGCGTTTTCCGCTTTTGTCTCCGCGAGATGCGAAGTGACGTGACAATACGACATGTCGAATAGGACGCAAGTGGGGAAAGGCCGGTCACGCCCGGTTGTGACAAAACGGGACAGCACCTGGCCGGCAATGACCGCACAAAAAAGGGCGGCCGAAGGCCGCCCTTTTCCGATCACGTCCCGAAGACGCTCAGCCGCAGGCCGCAACCGCGCGGCGGGCCATCACCCCCACGAGATGCGCGCGATAGGCCGCACTCGCATGGATGTCGCTGTTCATGTCGCCTTCAGGCGTCTTCACGTCGCGAATCGCGTCCGGTGAGAAACTGGCCGAGAGCGCCTGCTCCATCGCGGTATGGCGGAACACGCCGTTGTTGCCGGCACCGGTCACGGCGAGGCGGACGCCACCGGCGGTCTTCGCCACGAACACGCCAACCATCGCATAGCGCGACGCCGGGTTGGGGAATTTTTCATACGCGGCCTTTTCCGGAATCGGGAAGGAGACCTCGACGATCAGTTCATCCGGTTCGAGCGCCGTCGTGAACATGCCCTGGAAATAGTCATCCGCGGCGATTTCGCGCCGGGTCGTGCGGATCGTGGCGCCGAGGGCGAGCACGGCCGAAGGATAGCACGCGGAAGGGTCGTTATTGGCCAGGGAGCCGCCCATCGTGCCGCGATAGCGAACCTGCCGGTCGCCGATATGGCTGGCCAGATGCGCCAGCGCCGGGATCGCGTCGGCCACGTCCTTCGAATTGGCCACCTCGCGATGCGTGGTCATCGCCTTGATGACCAGCGCATTGCCCTCGCGGCGGATGCCGGAGAGCCCGAGCCCGGCGAGATCGACCACCGTGCTCGGCTTGGCCAGCCGCTGCTTGAGCACGGGGATGAAGGTCATGCCGCCGGCAAGCGCCTTGGCCTCGGGATCGCTCCCCAGCGCCTTGACCGCGTCGTCGATCGCGGCCGGTTTCTGATAATTGAAATCGTACATTGCGTCTCTCCGTTACTCGGCAGCCATCCGCGGCGTCGCCGCGTTGATGATCGACCAGATCTTCTGCGGTGTCGCCGGCATGTCGATATGGGTGACCCCATAATCGCGCAGCGCATCGACGACGGCGTTGATCACCGCCGGCGGGCTGCCGATCGCGCCGACCTCGCCAACCCCCTTGGCGCCAAGCGGATTGTGGGTGCACATCGTCGACTCGGTCCCGACATGGATATTCACCAGATTATCCGCGCGCGGCATGGTATAATCCATCAGCGATCCGGACAGGAGCTGGCCGGTCTCGTCATAGACCGCGTGTTCGAGCAGCGCCTGGCCGATCCCCTGGGCCACGCCGCCATGCACCTGGCCGTGCACGATCATCGGGTTGATGACCCGGCCGATATCGTCGACCGCGGTGAAGTTGAGCAGGTTGACGACACCCGTGTCCGGGTCGACCTCGACCTCGCAGATATGGCATCCGCCGGGGAAGGTGAAGTTCTTCGGATCGTAGAACGCCGTCTCGTCGAGGCCCGGCTCGAGTTCGTCATGCGGGTAGTTGTGCGGCACATAGGCCGTCAGCGCGATCTCGCCGAACGCCTTCGACTTGTCGGTGCCGGCGACGGTGAACTTGCCGTCCTTGAACTCGATGTCGTCGACCGAGGCTTCCATCAGGTGAGCGGCGATCTTCTTGCTCTTGGCGATGATCTTGTCGACCGCCTTGACGATCGCCGAGCCGCCGACCGCGAGCGAACGGCTGCCGTAGGTCCCCATGCCGAACGGAATCTTGCTGGTGTCGCCATGCACGATCTCGACCTGCTCGAACGGCACGCCGAGCTGGTCGGCGACGAGCTGGGCGAAGGTCGTCTCATGCCCCTGGCCGTGGCTGTGCGTGCCGGTATAGAGCGTCACCGATCCGGTCGGATGGACCTTCACGTTGGCGACCTCGTAGAGACCGGCCCTTGCGCCGAGCGCGCCAGCCACCGCCGACGGCGCGATGCCGCAGGCTTCGAGATAGGTCGACATGCCGATGCCGCGCAGCTTGCCGCGCTTCGCCGATTCGGCACGCCGAGCCTCGAAACCGCTCCAGTCGGCCAGCTCCATGCAGCGCGCCAGCGTCGCCTCGTGGTTGCCGCTGTCATATTGCAGCGCCACCGGCGTCTGATACGGATAGGCGTCGGCCGGAATGAAGTTGCGCCGGCGGATGGCGACACGGTCCATCCCCATCGTCTTCGCCGCAACGTCGACAAGCCGCTCCAGCAGGAACGTCGTCTCCGGACGGCCGGCCCCGCGATAGGCATCGACCGGCACGGTATTGGTGAAGATCGCCTTCACTTCCGAATAGATCGCGGGCGTCGTGTAGACGCCGGCGAGCAGCGTCGCCGAGAGATAGGTCGGCACCGACGGCGCAAAGGTCGAGAGATAGGCGCCGAGATTGGCCATCGTCTTCACCCGCAGCCCGAGAAACGCGCCATCCTCGGCCAGCGCCAGCTCGGCATGGGTGATGTGGTCGCGGCCATGGGCGTCGGTGATGAAGGATTCGCTGCGCTCGCAGGTCCATTTCACCGGCCGGTTCACCTGCGCGGCCGCCCAGGTCACCGCCGCTTCCTCGATGTAGTGGAAAATCTTGGCGCCGAACCCGCCGCCAACATCGGGTGCGACGACGCGCAGCTTGTGCTCGGGAATCTGCAGCACGAACGCGCCCATCAGCAGCCGGATCACATGCGGGTTCTGGCTGGTGGTGTAGAGCGTGTGTTCGCCGGTCGACTGGTCGAAATCGCCGATCGCCGCACGCGGCTCGATCGGGTTGGGCACCAGCCGGTTGTTGACCAGGTCGATCGTCGCGACCTTGTGGGCCTTGGCGAAGGCGGCATCCACCGCGTCCTTGTCGCCGATATGCCAGTCGAAGCAGACATTGCCCTTGGCGTCGTCATGCACGAGCGCCGCGCCCTCGGCCGTCGCCGCGACCATGTTGGAGACGGCCGGCAGCGGATCGATGTCGATCACGAGGGCCTCGGCGGCGTCCTTCGCCTGGTCGACGGTCTCGGCAATCACCATCGCCACCGCATCGCCGACATACCGGACCTTGCCCTGCGCAAGCACCGGATGCGGCGGCTCGACCATCGGCGAGCCATCCTTGCTGTGAATCTGCCAGCCGCACGGCACGCCGCCGATGCCCGCCTTGGCGATGTCGTCACCGGTGAAAATCGCGACAACCCCCGGCATCGCCCGCGCGGCGGAGGTGTCGATCGACCGGATCACGCCGTGGGCGACATCGGAGCGCTTGAAGACGGCATGGGTCTGGCCGGGGCGGTTGATGTCGTCAGTGTAGTGACCGCGGCCTGAAAGGAACCGGCGGTCTTCCACGCGCTTCGGCGAGTCGCCAATGCCGCCCTTCACGATGTGCGGCAAGGTCGTGTCGTTCATGGATGATCTCCCGAAATTTTTCTTGCGCCCGGAAATACGGGCGCCTTACCTCTTGCGGCCCAAGCCTTATTCGGCGGCCTGCGGCAGCTCGCGCCCGTGCATGAGCGGCCAAGCGGCGGCAATCGCCTTGACGATATTATGATAGCCCGTGCAGCGGCAGATATTGCCTTCGAGTTCCTCGCGAATCTGCTGCTCGGTCAGCCCTTCCGGATGGCTCTCGACCAGATCGATCGCGCTCATCACCATGCCCGGAGTGCAGAAGCCGCATTGCAGACCATGATGTTCGCGGAACATTTCCTGCATCGGGTGCAGCGTGCCATCGGCCGCCGCCAGCCCCTCGATCGTGGTGACCTCGCTGCCATTCGCCTGCACCGCGAGCATCGTGCACGACTTCACCGACTTGCCATCGATCTTGACCACGCAGGCGCCGCACTGGCTGGTGTCGCACCCGACATGCGTGCCGGTCAGGTGAAGGTTTTCGCGCAGCATCTCGACGAGCAGCGTGCGCGCTTCCACCTCGGCGGTCGCCGGCTTGCCGTTCACCGTGAGTTTAACCTGGGGCATTGATTCCTCCGTTCATGATGGCGCGCGACCATCCGCCCGGACGATCCGCTTCCTTCACCCATGATGATGGGGCTATTCGGCGTTGGTCAAGAGAACCGGATGGCTTTCTTGGCGCAAGGTGCGAATTTGACAGAATTTGTCACAGGCCAGTTTGCGCCCTGCCGCAGGCCTGCTAACTGTCCAGCCGCATGCCGGCCCTGCCCTCGCCCATCGCGCTGATCACCAGCCGCCTTCCAGCGCGCCATCGCGACGCGGCGGGCGAGTTGCTGCGCTTCGGCACGGTTGGCGTCTTCGGCCTGCTCATGGATATCGCCGCGGTCTATGCGCTTATCCCCAGCCTCGGTCTGTACGGGGCGGGGATGGCGGCCTATCTCGTCGCGGCAAGCTGCAACTGGATGTTGCACCGGCTCTGGACCTTTCGGGCCCGCGCCCGGCAACCCGCCCACACGCAGTGGTTGCGCTTCCTGTTCGTGAACATGATCGGCTTCTCGATCAACCGCGGCGCCTATTCCCTGCTCATCGCCAGCTTCGCCTTACCCCGTCACTACCCGGTTCTGGCCGTGTGCGCGGGGGCCGTTTCGGGTTTCCTGATTAACTTTCTGCTTTCCCGACGCCTCGTTTTCGTTTAATTAAACACAATCTTCAGTTGTGTTTTTGAAAACCGAGGTCGTTCCGGACCGATGTCGCAAACCGTTTTCCAGTCTCCTGCCAAATCTGCCCGCACCGGGGCGCTGGGCCGAGAGTCGCGTGCGCGCAACCATCGCCCCTGGATTGGCGCGCATGCCGGAATCGGCCTGCTGCTGCTGGCCGATCTCGCCGCCACCTGGCTCGGCCCGCAACTCGGCTCGCAGTTTCTGCTGCCCGCCCCCACCATGGCGCGCGGGCCACTCGACCAGCTCGTTTACGCCGCACTGACCGTCATCACGCTGGCCGGCTCGGGACTGTACGAGGTGGGGCCGGTGCGCGCGCCGCTCGATCACGCCGCGGCGATCGCGCGCGCCCTCGTCGCGGCGGAGGTGCTCTCGCTCCTGCGGATCGCGATGCTGCGGCCGTCGCCGGCCACGCCGCCGCTCGGCACGTCGTTCGGCTGGGCGATTGCCGCCTTTGCCCTGACAGCGGCCCTGCTGTTCGGCGGCCGGGTTGCCGTGGCCCGGATCTGGCGGCGTCATGAGATCGGCGTTGCCCGGGGCGCCGCGGCCCTGGTCACCACCGCGCCGTGCGACCGCTCGGTCTGCGCCCGGCTCGATCGCCTCGCGGATCATCGCCTTGGGTATGTCTTCTGCTGGGGGCTCGCGGGCTCGTCAGGCCTGCGCGCGATTGCCGATGCCGCGACGCTGGAGGCCATGATCCGGTCCGGCCAGATCGGCGATCTCATCGTTTTCATCCGCCGCGGCGACGGGGCGGAGACACGCGCCCGGCTCGACGCGCTGCTCGCCCGCCTCGCCGACCAGCCGGTCAGGATACGTCTCGCCTTCGACGCCGCCGCGGAAATCGGCGCCGGCGACCTCGCGGCGAGTCTCGGGCTTCGCCTCGTCACGGCGCTCGACCGGCCGATCCGGCCGCTGGCCGCATCGGCGAAACGGGGGATGGACATTGTCGGCGCTGGCCTTCTGATCGTTCTGCTGAGCCCGCTCCTCGCCGCCATCGCCCTCGCGCTGCGCCTGTCCGGCCCGGTTCTGTTCCGGCAGCGCCGGATCGGGCTGGACGGCGTGCCCTTCACGGTTTTCAAGTTCCGCACGATGCGCCCGCTTCACGCCACGCAGGGCAACGCCCGCATCGTCCAGGCGCGGGCGGGCGACCGGCGGATCACCCGGCTGGGCCGCCTTCTCCGCCGCCTCTCGCTCGATGAGCTGCCGCAGCTCGTCAACGTGCTGCGCGGCGACATGTCGCTGGTCGGTCCCCGGCCCCACGCGCCGAATACCGGCAGCGGCGACTTCACCTTCGAACAGGCGATCACGTTTTACGGGGTTCGCCACCGGGTAAAGCCGGGGCTGACGGGCCTTGCCCAGGTGCGGGGCCTGCGCGGACCGGTGGACCGGCGCGACCTCGTCGCCGCGCGCGTCGCCGCCGACCTCGATTACATCGAACGATGGTCGGTCTGGCTCGATATCGCGATCCTGCTGCGCACGGTTCCCGCCGTTCTGATCGGGCGCAATGCGGTCTGAACCGCACCTGCTGGCGGGAACGCCGCCCCCCCGCCGCCGCTATGATGCGGATATCGTCATTCTCAGCCATCAGCGGCCGCGCGAAACCCTCGCCGCCCTCCGCTCCGCCGCCGCCCAGACCGGCATGGACAGCCATGTCATCGTGCTCGACCAGGCCTCAAATCCCGCCATGCGCGCGGCCCTGGCGACCGCCGCCAGCCAGTTCGGGCATGTGGCGCTTTATGGCGTCGCGCGAAATTTCGGCGTGCCGGGTGGCCGCAATCTCGCGGCGGCGCTCGGGCGCGGCAGCGCGATCATCAGCCTCGACAACGATGCCGTCTTCGCCGGCCACGACACGGCCGCGCGCGCCGCGCGGCGCCTCGCCGAAGCCGACCGCCTCGGCGCGATCGGCTTTCGTATCCTCGCCGCCGATGGCGCACGCCTCGACCGGACGAGCTGGGGATATCCCGCGCGCCTCGCGCGGCACGCGGCGAGGCATTTTACCGCGACCACCTTCGTCGGCTGCGGCCATGCCCTGTCGCGCGCCTGTTTCGAGCAGCTCGGCGGATACGACGCGACGCTGTTCTTCGCCTGGGAGGAATATGAATTCGCGCGCCGTGCCATCGCGGCCGGCTGGCGGATCGAGCATCACGGCGATCTGGCCGTCATCCACGCGGTGTCGCCCGAAGCGCGCATGGGCTGGAGCGCGGGACGATGGCGCCACTTCGTCCGCAACCGCCTGATCATCGCTCATGACTGGGATGGACCGGCGGGATTCGCGCTGCGCGCCGGCGTCTACCTCGCGCGCGGCGCCATGACCTCCCGCCTCGGCGAGACGGTCGCGGCGATTGCCGAGGCGCGCGCCCTGGCGCGCACCCGCCCCCGGCAGGACAACACCGCCGCCACGCGCCGCTATGTCTTCCGCCACGAAACCCGCCACCGGCTGCCGGGCGCGGCGCGCCTTATCGGCGCCGGCGCCAGCGCGGCGGCCAGTCCGGCACCCATGGCCGCGCACCCTGCACGCCCCGATCCGTCATCCGCCGCACACGCCCCCCCTGAACCGCAGGGCAATCGCGCCATCCCGCCAGACGCTGAAACGGTCGATCACCACACGCCCCCGGCCGCGGCAGGCGCCGCGCAGGGGCTCCGGCGACACCACCACGCGCGCGCCGCCACACCCGCCTTGCGCCGCGGCAGGACCGGCGAGATACAGCACACGCCCACGATCGAACCGGCACCGGCCGCCGGCGCAGACATCGGCCGCCCTGGCCACAAGCACGCGGTCATGGGCGAAGACCGGGCGCCACTGCGCCAGCGTGTAGTTGTCCGGCCGCCGGGATATGAGAACCCGCACCGCCGCGCCATCCCGCACCGCAATGAGTGACGCGGTCGGCGCGACGAGCACATCCGGCGCGCGGCCCATCATCATGCCCGCAATGCCGATCAGAACCAGCGGCGCGCCCGAGAGCCGTGCCCGGCCCCGCAGCAGGCCCAGCAGCGCCATGCCGAAGCCGAGCAGCGCGACCGGCCAGCCCGGGCTTGGCCCGATGACGATGAGGGCGTGCGGCAATGTGCCGACGAACCGGGCGACGGCCAGAATCGCGGCGATTCCCCACCCCATCGGCGCCAGCGCCAGCGCCTCGAGATGCAGCGGCATCAGCAGCAGCGCCACGATCCCCGCGGGCAGCACGATCAGCGCCGTCAGCGGCACCGCGACCAGGTTGGCGAGAATGTAGTATGGCTGCACCTGCTGGAACTGGTAGGCCGCGAAGGGCATCGACGCACCGCCGGCGAGCAGCGAGGTGAAGGCCAGTGCCGCCACATGCCGCCCGAGGCGCTGGCGCCATCCATCCCCCCTATCGCAAACCGGCGGCCCAGCGCCTCGTAGCCGGCAATCAGCGCCAGGACGGCCGAGAAACTCATCTGGAAGCTCGGGCCCGGAACCGATTGCGGCTCGATCAGGATCAGCACGAAGGCCGCCAGCGCCAGCCCGCGCAACGACAGCGCCCGGCGCCCCGCGACGATGCCAAGCAGCACCAGGCCCGCCATCGCGAGACTACGCACGATCGGAACGTGAAAGCCGGTGAGCGCCGCATAGACCAGGCCGCCGGCGAAGGCGACCAGCGAGGCGATGATCTTCGCCGGAACCCGCAGGAGCAGCGCCTCGGACAGTCCGGCCGCGAGGCGCGCCACCGTGAACAACGCGCCCATCACGATACCGACATGCAACCCGGCGACGGCGAGGATATGGGCAAGACCGGCGGTGATGAAATCCTGCCGCTCACGGGCGGGAATCGCCGACTCGAACCCGGTCAGCAAGGTCGCCGCCACCGGCCCGGTCTCCGGCGGCATGGCGTTCAGCACCCGGGCGGCGATCGCCTCGCGCAGCCGCCTCAGGGCGCCGGCCCATCCCGGCCGGCCGGCGCGGGTGATGACGACCTTGCTGACCGCGAAGCCGACCGCGCCAATCCCGGAGAAAAACTGGTCCCGCCCGAACTGAAGTTTTCACTGATTCGAAAGCAAATTCCCTGTATTTATCGGTGAACTTCGAGATCTGATTTTGCCGCTTACTGGACACGCATGGGGTCGATCCCGATCAGGGCGAAGGCGGTGGTTTGCAGCGACGTGGGGTTTGCCAGAGCGGTGAAGGTGGCGTTCGGCGCCTTGGGTAGGGAGGCGGTGTTGAGGGTCTGTGTGGCGAGATGCGCCATCAGGTCGGTGAAGCTCGAAATCGGCAGGTTCTGGTCGTTGCGGCGTCGCCCGCGCTTGCGATCGGCGGCCGGGGATATCGATGCGGGGGCAACCGGCGATGAGCGTTCAGTTTCCGCGCCTGGCCGGTCGTGATCCTGGAACAGCAGGGGCTTGAGGGCGTCGCGCAGATGCCATTCGACGTAATAGGCCATCATGCAGAGGAAGACGTGGGCACGCACCCGCGGCGAGAGCCAGTGATGCACCGGGCGGATCGCGAGATCGACCGATTTGAGGGACCGGAACGCCCGTTCCACCCGTGAGAGATCCTTGTAGGCTGACACGGCTTCGGTCTCGCTCATGACGTCCGCGCTCACACTGGTGCGGATGACATAGATGCCGTCGAGGGCCGCCTCGCGCGCGATGCTGGCGGCGTTGCGCTGGAAATCGAAGCGGCTGGCGGTGATGGTGAGATCGAAATGCTTGGCCATCTTGCGCTGGTTGATCACCGCCCCCACCGCCAGCCCGATCGCGGCCTCGCCATGAAGAGGAGCGCGTTTGCGCCGTGTCGCATCCCGGATCCGCGCCAGTTCCGTCTCGGTGGCCACGAGCAGCGCCTCGCGCTTGCGCCGTCGTTCGGTCGCCAGGGCGGCGTTGCGACAGGCGATCAGCCGCTCGCCCGGATAATCGGGCGACGTGATCGCGGCGATATCGCGCTCGTCGAACAGCGACATCTGCAGCGGTCCCTCGGCAAGATCCTGGATCTGCCCCGCGCGCAGGCAGCTGATCCAGTCCAGCCCCGCCGGCTTGATCGTCTCGCGGATCCGCGCCGTGGTGATCATTCCGCGATCACCCACCAGGACGACGCGCTCGAGATGGAACCGGCGCTTGAGTTTCTCCACCTGGGCGGCGATCGTCGCCGGATCGGCGGTGTTGCCTTCGAACACTTCCACTGCGATCGGCCGCCCCTCGCGATCGCACAGCAGACCATAGACGATCTGCGGCCGATCGGGCCGGTGATCCCGGCTGTATCCGTGGTGTGCCAGTTCGCAATGCCGGCCTTCGAGGTAGGATGAACTGACGTCGTAGAGCACCAGCGTGCCGTCGCGCAGATGGCGCCTTGCAAACTCCCGTTCGATCCGCCCCTGCTGCGTGCCCAGCCAGTCCAGCGCCGCATAGATCTCGCGCTCTTCAATGACACCGAGATCAAGCATCTGCCCGAGGCTCGATGTTGCGGTCTCCGGGTTCAGGCCGCGCAGGGTCGAGAGCTTCGATCCCGGCGCGATCACCCGGCCGGCGATCAGCGCCAGGGCGAGACTGCGCTCGCGCGACGCCCTCCGGCCCAGCAGGCGGGGTATCCCGAGCTTGCGCATCATCCCGAGTGCCGCCGCCACATGACCATGCGGCAGCGAACGCCGGATCTCCAGCGCCTGATCGGCACCACCAACCACCGCGCCACCCGCGAGCAGCGCTCGTAGGCCATCGATCAACGCGGGCGGCATCTGGCTCAGATTGGCGATGGTACGCTTGTGAACCTTCCGCCCCTCGCGGAAACTCTCCCGCAACAGCACGGCCGGCGCCGATCGGCCATTCGGAACCACATCGATGAACATAACCCGAGCGAATCACAGATCGAGTCGCACCGCAAGCCCCATTTATGGACACAAAACGCTCGCAAGAAATCAGCGCTACGCGAGGCTATCCGCCACGTTCAGGTCATTCCCAAGTAAAAACTTCAGCCCGAACGACCACCCGCCGGGATAGGCCGGGCGCGAGGGGGCGAACAGAAAGGCGCGCACATGGATAACGTCTCCGGCCGCAAGACCAAGATCGTCGCCCTTGCGAAGCTTGACCCGCACCGCGCGGGCCAGCGCAGGCCCGCCATTCAGCCGTGGCGATGCGAGTCTGACCCGGCGGCCGGTCGCGAGGAGATCGATCGAGCTGACGCGCCCGGCAACGGTGACCACGCCATGCGGCACCAGGATCGGCGGCGGCATCGCCATCGTCTGCCACTGCGCCCGACCGAAGCCGAGCGCCGCGAAAAGGGCCAGGGCGGCGATGCGCCGGAAAACCGGCCCATGCCAGCCAAAGGCAAGGCCGCCGCCCGCCACGACGATCGCCACGGGCGCGATCCACACGGGCGGTTCCCGGTCAAGATCGAAATAGAGCAGCACGCCGGCCAGCATCGCAACCGGCAGGAACAGGACGATGCGCCCGGCATAGGACGCGGTGCTATAGCCGGAAACCGGCGATTCGATCGCCGCCGGCCTCGTCGTTCTGTCGATGGTCAGTCCGGCGCCCAAAGGATGACTCAACTAAAAGTTGAGTTATCCTATTTCATCCCGGATCGTTGCGAAAGCGCAAAATCAGGCGAGCGCCGCGATGGCGAGGACGAGGGAGAGGCCTGCGATGGCGAGCGTGGCGTGAATCGCCAGCAGCAGGCCCGGAATGCGCCGCCCGCGCGAGGCGATGACGATCACGGAAAGGCCAAGGCAGAGGGCAAGCCCGAGCAGGAGTTCCGCGCCGGCGCCAAACCCGCCAAGCCCCATGCGCGGCGCCACCGGATGGCGATCCAGCGAGACGACAAGAGCCGCAAGACCAAGACTGCCGACGACGCCGTGCAGCATGGCCTTCGCGCCCGCATCGCTGGTCGGGCGCTCACCCCTGTCCCGCGTGGCGTCGAACGCCAGCCACGCACCGATCGCGGCGGCCAGCAGCAGCAATCCGAGAGCATCCGTCATGCGCGGGAAGATGGCGCCGCGATGGCGCACGCGGCAAGTGCACAACGCGGTGAGCGGGCGGATTTGGGCATCCGCCTGCGCAACCCAGCGGGTGATGCTCTGATCATCAATATCACAGAGCACGACATCAGAGCGCCGGCGGGCGGGGTCACCCGATCGGATGACGCGCCCGGTGCCGCCGGCCGGATCGCCGCGTCGTCAGGATTGCTGACGACGGAGGAATGCCGGGATATCGATGCCGATTTCCTCGTTGTGGCTGAGCCGCACGGCCGCACGCGGCTCATGCTGCTGCTGCTGCGGAAGATGGTGGGACGCGCCATCCGGCGCCCCGACATGCGGCAGGTCGCGCGGGGCCTGTTGCGGCGGATAGGACGCCTCATCCCGCGCCGGCCAGGCCGGCATCGCCGCCCGCGGCGGCTCTGCCGCCGGCTGGACGGGCTGGGGCGCGGCCGCGCTGCGGAACCCATTGGTCATCCGGCTGAACAGGCTCTGCTTGCGGGGCGGCTCGGCGGCCCGGGGCGCCTCACGATAGGCCGCCGGCGCCGAAATCGGCGCCCTTGCCGGCGCTTCCGGCTGGGCATACTGGCGCGGGGCCACAGGAGCGGCCGCAGGCTGGGGATGCAGCACCTGCGGCTGCGGCTGAGGCTGGGGCTGGGGCTGATGCAGGCCGACCGTCGGCGCGGCCGGACCGGCCGGCGCCTGAACCTGTGCCGCGACGGTGGCATTCGCCTCCACCATCACGCTGTCGCCCGACACCGCGGCAAGGCGCGGCCGCTCGGCCTGCGCGGGCACTGGCGTGTCGATCCCGGTCGCCACCACCGAAATCCGGACCCGGCTGCCGAGACTCTCGTCGAGCGCCATGCCAACCATGATGTTGGCATCCTCGTCGACTTCCTCGGCAATGCGGTTCGCCGCCTGGTCAAGCTCGTGCAGCGAGAAGTCGGAACTGCCGGTGATGTTGATCAGCAGCCCGCGCGCGCCCTTCATGTTGGTGTCTTCGAGCAGCGGATTGGAAATCGCCGCCTCCGCCGCGCGGATCGCGCGATCCTCGCCCTCGGCCTCGCCGGTGCCCATCATCGCCTTGCCCATCACCGACATCACCGAACGGATATCGGCATAGTCGAGATTCACCAGGCCCGGGACCACCATGAGGTCGGTAACGCCGCGCACGCCCATGTACAGCACATGGTCGGCCATCTCGAAGGCTTCCTTCCAGCCCGTCCGCTCGTTGGCCACCTTGAAAAGGTTCTGGTTCGGAATCACGATCAGCGTGTCGACGAACTGCTGCAGCTCGTTGATCCCGTCCTCGGCCGAACGCAGGCGGCGCCGCCCCTCGAAGGCGAAGGGCTTGGTCACCACACCGACCGTCAGGATGCCGCGCTCGCGCGCCATCCGCGCGATCACCGGCGCCGCACCCGTGCCCGTGCCGCCGCCCATGCCCGCGGTGATGAACACCATATGCGCGCCGTCGAGATGCCGTGCCAGATCTTCCGACGCCTCCTCGGCCGAGGCCTTGCCGATTTCCGGCCGCCCGCCCGCGCCATTGCCCTGGGTGATATGCGGCCCGAGCTGGATGCGGCGCTCGGCGCGCGAGAGCATCAGCTGCTGCGCGTCGGTATTGGCGACGACGAATTCCACGCCCGGCAGGTTCAGCGCGATCATGTTGTTGACCGCGTTCGTGCCGCCGCCGCCAACGCCGATCACCGTGATGCGCGGCGTGAAATCTGTCTGTGTCGTGGTCTGTCGGATCAGGTTCAGGGTCATGTCTGCGTCTCCTGGCAGGCGGGCGTGAAACGGGGGGCGGCGGGGATGCGATCGCGATCTGTCATCACATCCGCCGCACGAGAAAATTCATGAATCGGGCCAGCCGGCCCTGCGGCGCGGCGAGGCTGAAGTCGATGTCATGCATCGTCTGGCCATCGCCGGTGGCGAAGGCGAGCAGCCCGATCATCGTGGCGAAATTCGGCCCGGTGGCCGCGTCGGGCAGGCCGATCACACCGAGCGGCTTGCCGATCCGCACCTGGCGGTCGAGGATCTGCGCCGCGAGTTCGCGGGCACCGACCAGTTGCGATGCGCCGCCGGTCAGCACCACGCGCGCCCCAGCGGCGCGGCCAAGCCCGGATGTCTCGATCCGGTCGCGCACCAGCTCGAAAATCTCCTCGAGCCGCGGGCGGATGATCGAGACCAGGGCGCTGCGCGGCACCTTGGCGATCTGGTGCTCCGCCTCGCCCACGAGCGGCACGGGCAGCAATTCGCGGGCGTCGTCAGGGCTTTCCTGGCAAGTGCCATACAGCGTCTTCAGCCGCTCCGCATGCGCCACCTGGGTGGAGAGCAGCCGGGCCACGTCGTTGGTGACGTGATTGCCGCCGACCGGCAGTTGCGCCGTGTGCAGCATCTGCCCCTCGGCGAAGATCGCGATCGTCGTCGTCCCGCCGCCCATGTCGATCACGGTCGCGCCGAGTTCGCGCTCATCCTCCACCAGCGTGGCAAGGCCCGAGGCGAACGGCGCCGACACCATCGAGGCAATCTCGAGTTCGCAGCGCTCAAGACAGGCGGTGACGCTCTTGATCGCCGTGGTGGCGGCGTCGACCACGTGAAGCTGCGCGGTCAGCGTGTCGCAATAGAGGCCGCGCGGATCGGCGACGCCGCCGGTCTCGTCGGTGGAGAAATTGAGCGGCAGGGCATGGATCGTGCCGCGCCCCTCGGATGCCGCGCGGGCCCGCGCCTCGCGCACCACGCGGCGGATGTCATCCTCGGTCACGGCGCGGCCGTCGATCGGCCATTGCACGTTGAACAGCCGGCTCTCCGGCTGCCCGCAGGAGAGGTTCACCGTGACCGATTTCAGCCGCATGTCGGCCTGATCCTCGGCCGCGCCGACAGCGGCGCGGATGGCCTTCTCCGCCTCTTCCAGATCGACGATGCCGCCCGACTTCACGCCCCGCCCGCGCTGCCAGCCGAAGCCGAGCGCGCGCAGCCGTCCGTCGCTCTCGGCGCGGCCGATCAGGCAGGAAATCTTGGTCGAGCCGATATCCAGCACGCCGAACGGGCCGGAGCGCGCGGGCTGGCGGCGCGCGTCCTGCTGGCGAGGATCGGCCCGTGTCGCGGTGAGTGTCGCGCGGCGGGAGAGATCGTTCATGCCCGTGCCTCCCTCATGAATTGTGCTTCCCTGCGGCGGTCGATGGCGTTGCGGCTTCGGTCACGAAACCTTTCGGATAGGGGCGCACCACCAGCCGGTCGGCCAGCCGCAGATCGATCCGGCGCACCGGCCGCTCCAGCAGGCGGATCTTCCGCTCCGCCTGCATCAGCACGGCGAGCGCGCGCGCCGGATGGGAATCCGGCAGTTCCACAACCGTCCTGTCCCGCAGGATCAGGTTCCAGCGCAGCCGGTCGATCCGCTCGGCCGCGACGACCTTCGAAGCGATCGCGGGGAACCGCGCGAGCAGGTCGAGCAGGTCCTGCGCATGTTTCGGCGCGCCGGCGCCGACCAGCAACCGCAGGCTCGGGTCATGCACGCGTGCCGCGCCAGCGTCGCGATCCTCCAGCACGGCGCCGCCGGGGCCGACCAGCGCGAAACGTCCGTCCGGCCGCTGCCAGATCGCGAGGGCGCGGCGCTCGGTTACCTCGATCCGCAACGTGTTCGGCAGCACGCGCTCGACCACGGCGGTGCGGACAAGGCCCAGCGCGCCGACCCGCGCCGCCACCGCCGCCGGCGAGACCGCAAAGATCGGCTGGCCCCGCTCGACGTCGATGACCCGCTCGACCACGGCGCGCGAGCCCGGCGCCACGCCCTGCAACTCGATATGGGCAACACGGAATCCGGCGTCCGCCGCCAGGCTCGCCGCCGCCGCGCGCACGGGCCGGACCACGGCGACCACGCCGCGCAAGCCGAGCGGCACCGCGATCAGCAGAAGAACGACGACGCCCAGCACCGCCGTCGGCCGCCCCGCCCGCCGCAACCGGCGCAGCAGCAGGGTGCGCGGGCTCGGCCGGTCCTGCACCTTGGTCTTGCGCGACCTCACACGCGGCATGCGGCGTTCTCCACCATCCAGGCGCACAGCGCGGGGAAATCGATGCCGCAATGGGCCGCCTGCTCGGGCAGCAGCGAGGTCGGCGTCATGCCCGGCTGGGTGTTCACCTCCAGCAGCACCAGCCGGTTCGTTTCGTCATCATATCTGAAATCCGCGCGCGTCGCCCCACGGCAGCCAAGCGCCCGATGCGCCGCGACCGCGACATCCCGCGCCCGCGCGCCGACCGCGGGCGTCACCTGCGCGGGAATCTCGTGTCGCGAGGCGCCGGCCGCGTATTTCGCCGTATAGTCGTAAAACCCCTCGGCGCGGATTTCAGTGACGGCCAGCGCCCGGTCCTCGAGCACGGATACGGTGAGTTCCCGCCCGGGGACATATTCCTCGGCCATCGCCACCGCTCCGTGGCGCCAGGCATGCGCGATGTCGGCACGGCGATTATCGCCGTCGCGCAGGATGAACACGCCGACCGACGAGCCCTCGTTCACCGGCTTGATGACATAGGGCCGCGGCAGCGGATCGGCCGCCGCGAGTTCGTCGAGCGGGACGATGCGGTGCCGCGCCAGCGGCAGGCCGGCGGCGGCGAAAACCGCCTTGGCTGCGCCCTTGTCCATCGCCATCGACGATGCCCGCACGCCGGAATGGGTATAGGGGATACCCATGTAGTCGAGCACGCCCTGGATCGTCCCGTCCTCGCCGAAACGGCCATGCAACGCGTTGAACACAGCGTCCGGCGCCGGCGTCAGCGCCGCGATCACCGCGCCGAGATCGGCGCCGACCTCGATCTCGAACACGTCATATCCGGCCTGGCGCAGCGCCGCCGCGACCTGCCGTCCGGAAGCGAGGCTGACCTCGCGCTCCTCCGAAATGCCCCCGAGCAGGATCGCGACGCGCTTCATGCCGCCCCCCGGCCCGGCAGGCCGACCCGGCGGATTTCCCAGATCAGCTCGATGCCGGTCAGCTCGCGCACGCGCCGGCGCACCGTCTCGCCCAGCCCTTCAATATCCGCAGCCGTCGCCTCGCCGAGATTGATCAGGAAATTGCAGTGCTTTTCCGAAACCTGGGCGCCGCCGTGAACGAGCCCGCGGCAGCCCGCCTCGTCGATCAGCCGCCAGGCCTTGTCGCCCTCGGGGTTGCGGAAGGTCGAGCCGCCCGTTCGCGCCCGCACCGGCTGCGTCGCCTCGCGGCTCGCGCGGATCTCCGCCATCCGCGCCGCGATCGCCGCCGCGTCGCCCGGCCGCGCGTGCAGCCGCGCCCGCACCACGATCCCGCCCTCCGGCAGCCGCGCGTGCCGGTAGGTCAGCGCGAGATCGCCAGCGGCATAGCGCGCCACCGTCCCGTCCGCCCGACGATCTCGGCCCAGTCCAGAACATCGCGGATCTCCGCGCCATAGGCGCCGGCATTCATCGCCACGGCGCCACCGAGCGAGCCCGGAATGCCAGAGAGGAATTCGAGTCCCGCGAGCCCCGCCGCCGCCGCATGCTCGGCGATCGTCGCGTCGAGCGCCGCCGCCCCGCCACGATTCCATCCGGCTGAACCTCGATTTCGGCGAATCCGCGACCAGCCGCACGATCACACCCCGATCCCGCCATCCCGCACGATGAGGTTGGACGCGGCGCCGATCGGCAGCACCGGCACTTCCGGCGCGAGGGCGGCGAGAAAACGGCTCAGATCCTCGATATCGGCGGGGCGGAACATCACCTCCGCCGGCCCGCCGACGCGGAACCACGTCACCGGCCGAGCGGCACATCGAAGCCGATGCGTCCGCGCACCGCCGGCAGCGCGGCGCGCCAGTCGGCCATGACCGGTGCCGCCATCATCGCATGCCCCCGGCGCCGCGGCGGGTGGTCTCGATCAGCGCCTGCAACTGGTTGGGCAGCGCCTGCGCCCAGTTGGTGATCGACCCGGCGCCGAGGCACACCACGTAATCGCCGGCACGCGCCATCGCGTTGATCATCTCGGCCAGATGATCGGGGCTGCCGAGCGAGACGACCGATTTGTGGCCACGCGCCCGCAGCCCCTCCACCAGCGCGTCCCGGTCGATGCCCGGAATCGGCTCCTCGCCCGCCGGGTAGACATCGGCGACGATCACCTTGCCCGCATCGTTCATGCAGGTGCAGAAATCCTCGAACAGCGTGGCCAGCCGCGAATAGCGATGCGGCTGCACCACCGCGATCACGTCCCTCGCCCCGGCCTGCCGCGCCGCCCGCAGCACCGCCGCGATCTCGACCGGGTGATGGCCGTAATCGTCGATCACGGTAATGCCGGCCACCTCGCCGGTCTTGGTGAACCGCCGCTTCACGCCGCGGAAACTCGCCAGCGCCGCGCGCAGATCGACCTCCGGCACCTCCATCTCGATGCCGATCGCGATCGCCGCCAGCGCGTTCTGGACGTTATGGTTGCCAAGCATCGGCAGGCGAATCGGCGCGAGCACCCGCTCGCGCCCGGCCACGCGTTCGGACAGGCGCACCTCGAATGTCGCGCCATTGCGGTCGGACATGATCCGCTCCGCCCGCACATCCGCCTGCGGCGACAGGCCGTAGGTGATCAGCCGGTGATCCGACAGGTCCGGAATCATCCGCTGTACGCCGGGATGATCGATGCACAGGACCGCAAACCCGTAGAACGGGATGTTCGAGACGAACTGGCGATATCCCGCCTCCATCGCCTCGGCGGAGCCCCAATGGTCGAGGTGCTCGGGGTCCATGTTGGTGACGACCGCGATCACCGCCGGCAGGCGGAGAAAGCTGCCATCGCTCTCATCGGCCTCGACCACCATCCAGTCGCCGCCGCCGAGCCGCGCATTGGTGCCATAGGCGTTGATGATCCCGCCATTGATCACGGTCGGGTCGAGCCCCGCGCCTTCCAGCACGGCGGCGACCAGGCTCGTCGTCGTCGTCTTGCCATGGGTGCCGCCGATCGCGACCGACCAGCGCAGCCGCATCAGCTCGCCCAGCATCTCGGCGCGCCGCACCACCGGGATCATCCGCTTGCGCGCCGCCTGCACCTCGGGATTGTCGCGCGGCACCGCGGTCGACACCACAACGACCTGCGCGCTGCCGAGATTCCCCGCGTCATGCCCGATCGCGACCGGAATCCCGGCCGCGCGCAGGCGCGCGACATTGGCGTTTTCCGAAAGGTCCGACCCCTGCACCGAATAGCCGAGATTGTGCAGCACCTCGGCGATGCCGGACATGCCGATCCCGGCAATGCCGACGAAATGGATCGTCCCGATCGATAGCGGCATGGCCCTCATCGCACGCGCTCCGCGATTGCCGAAAGAACAAGATCGGCCAGCCGCGCCGCCGCCCCCTCGATCCGCGCGCCGGTCGACGCCTCGGCCATCGCCGCGAGGCGGGCCGGGTCCTCAAGCAGGGTGCCGAGCGCGCGGGCCAGAAGTTCGGGCGTCGTTGTCGCCTGGTCGAGCCGGAGCGCGCCGCCGCACCGCGCGAGAACATCGGCATTGTGCCGCTGGTCGGTGTTGATCGCGAGCGGAATGAAGATCGCCGGCCGCCCGATCGTCGCCACCTCGGCGACGGTCGATCCGCCGGAGCGCGCAATCAGCAGTTGCGCCGCCGCCATGCGCGGCGCCACATCGCTGAAGAAGGGCGCCAGCTCATGCCCGATCCCCGCGGCATCGAGCGCGCCGCGCGCTTCGCCGATCGCCTCAGCCGGACACTGCATGGTCAGCACGATCCGCCGGCGCAACGCCTCGGGCAGCAGCGCCAGCGCCGCCGGCACAAGGGCGGCGAACACGCGTGCGCCGAGCGAGCCGCCCAGCACGAGCAGCCGGATAGTCCCTCCGTTCGTGGTCCCCCCGGGCGTCGTCTCCCCGGGCGGCGCATAGGGCGATGCGGCAAGCGCCGAGATGGCGGCGCGCACCGGATTGCCGGTAACGGTCGCGCGCGCCCTTGCGGGCAGCCCCGCGGTGGCTTCGAAACTCAGCGCGATATGGTCGGCGAACCGCGCGAGGAAGCGGTTGGCGCCGCCAAGCACCGCGTTCTGGTCGTGCAGCACGATGGCGGGGCGCCGCCGCAGCGTCGCCGCCGCGAGAACCGGCGGCACCGAGGGATAGCCGCCGAACCCGACAACGGCGGCGGCATCGAGTTTCGCGAGAATGCGCCGCGCCGCGCCCGTGCCGCGCGCGAGTTGCGCCATACCGGACAGGCGGCGCCCAAGGCTTCGCCCCGCCAGCCCGGCGCCGGCCAGAACATGCCTCTCGCAGCCCTCGAACACCGGCGACTTGAGCGCGGCGGACCGTGCATCGGTCATCAGCACGATCCGCTGGCCGCGCCGCATGAGTTCATCGGCCACCGACTCCGCCGGAACCATGTGGCCACCGGTGCCGCCTGCCGCGATGACGATCGGATGCAGCATCGCGCCCCTCATGCCACCCGGTCCTGCGCGCCAAAGCTGAACAGCCCGTCCGCCGCACTCTCGGCATGCGACCGGCGCCGCGTCAGGGCCAGCAGGAAGCCCATTTGCAAGCCCGTCGCCAGCACTGCGGAGCCGCCATAGGACAGGAAGGGCAGCGTCATTCCCTTGGTCGGAATCATCGACAGCGACGACGCCATGTTGATGAAGGCCTGCAAGCCGAAACTGGTCAGCAGACCCGTCGCGGCAAGGGCGGCGAACGGATCGGTCTCGCGCAGCACCCGCGCGAGGCCGCGAAGCACGATCACGGCGTAAAGCGCGATGATGCCGAGGCAAAGAAACATGCCGAACTCTTCTCCCGCCACCGCGAACACGAAATCGGCGCGCGCATCCGGCAGGTAATGTTTCACCTGCCCCTCGCCCGGCCCGCGCCCCCAGAGGCCGCCATTGGCGAAGGCCGACAGCGCGGTGATCGCCTGGTAGGCCTTGTCCTTCGTCGGGTGCAGGAACAGCATCACCCGCTTGTGGACATGCGCGATCAGCTCGAAGGCGGCGATCCCGCCGATCCCGAACCCGGCAAGACCGAGACCGACAAAGGCGGGATTCAGTCCATCGAGGAAAAGCTGGACAAAGAACGTCGCCAGCACGAGCGCGGTGGTCCCGACATCCGGCTGGCGCAACAGGATCAGCACGACGATGGCGTTCAGCCCCACCGCCGCGAACATGCCCGGAAACCCCGGCGTGCGGCGCCGTTCGGCCAGCAGCCACGCCGAGGCGATCACGAGCGCCGGCTTGAGGAACTCCGAGGGCTGGATGGTAAAGCCCGGCAGCGCGATCCAGCGCCGTCCGCCATCCACAACGACGCCATGGACCAGGGTGAAGCCGGTCAGCACCAGAAACACCACCCCGATCGCGAGCGCCGCGAGCTTCACATGGTGCAGGTCGAGCATCGAGACGCCGACCATCAGCAGGCCCGAGGCGAACAGATAGACGATCTGGCGGACCATCACGATCGTGTTCGGATCGTCGAGCGACAGGCTGTTCGCCGGCGTCGCCGCGAAGGCGAGCACATAGCCCACGCCCACCAGCAACAGCAGGGCGGTGAGCATGACGCGGTCGACGCTCCACCACCACCGTCCGACGACCGAATCATCCGCGCGGGAAAGGACGGGCATTACATCGCCTCCATCTGACCGAGGCGCATGGCCAGTTCGGCGAAGCGCCGCCCCCGCGCGGCATAATCGGTGAACTGGTCGAAGCTCGCCGCTGCCGGCGAGAGCAGCACCGTGCCGGCGCCCATATGCCGCGCCGCCGCGAAGGCGGCGGGAACCGCGCGTTCGAGCGTCTGCGCGTGTTCGAACGATACACCCGCGTCACCGAGCGTCGCCGCGAAGATGGCCGCATCGCGACCGATCAGCACCGCATGGGCAATGCGGGAGAACCACGGCGCCAGCGATTCGATGCCGCCGTCCTTGCCGATTCCGCCGGCGATCCAGACCAGGCGGTCATGGCAGTCGAGCGCCCGTGCCGCCGACTCGGCGTTGGTCGCCTTGCTGTCATCGATGAAGGCGACGCCCGCAACCGTGGTGACGAGGCGCTGGCGATGCGGCAGGCCGGGAAAGGACCGCATCGCCCCGCCGATGGCCTCGCGCGGCACGCCGAGCGCGAGCGCGATCGCCGCCGCGGCGGCCGCGTTCTGCGCGTTGTGCGTGCCGGGGAGCGCGCCGGCCGCGTCGAGATCGGCGATGACACCGGCATGATCGACCAGCATCCGGCCGCGCGCGAAAATATCCGCGGCCCGGCTGCCGGAAATCCGCACGACTCGTCCCGCGTTTCCCTCGAATCGGTCGGCCATCGCCGCCGTCAGGGCGTCGTCGATTCCGAACACGGCAACATCCCCCGCCGCCTGCCCGGCAAAAAGCCGAGACTTTGCAGCTTCATATCCCGCCATATTGCCATGGCGGTCGAGGTGATCGGGGGTCAGATTCAGCATTGCTCCAGCACAGAAGCGCATGTTTTCGATTCGCTCCAACATGTAGCTGGACATTTCGAGCACATAGACGCCGTCATCGCCGAGCGGTGGCAGGGCGAGCGCGGCCGGCCCCAGATTGCCCCCCGCCGCAACCTCGACCCCCGCCTCGGCGAGGATATGCGCAAGCAGCGCCGTGGTGGTGGACTTGCCGTTGGTGCCGGTGATGCCGACGAACCGCGCAGCGCTTCCCGAGCAGCGAACGGCCCGGAACAGCAATTCGGCATCGGTCAGAATCGGCACGCCGGCCGCGATGGCCGCCGCCGCCTCGGGGTGCGGCGCCGGCAGCGCGTGCGGAATGCCCGGCGAAAGCACCAGCCCGTCGAGACGCGATGCCGCGCTCGGCCGGCCGAGCGCGAAGCCCTCGGCGGCGGCGGCGCCGCGCCGCGCCGCGTTATCGTCCCACGCGATGACCTCGGCCCCCATATCCCGGAGCGCCCGCGCCGCCGGCAAACCATTCACCCCGAGCCCCATCACCGCGTAATGCCGCCCCGCGAACACCGGTTTCCACGTTTTCACTGGCGCGCTCATCGGATTTTCAGGGTCGCGAGGCCCATCAGCGCGAGGATCATCGCGACGATCCAGAACCGGATCACCACGGTCGGCTCGGCCCAGCCCTTCTTTTCGAAATGGTGATGCAGCGGCGCCATCAGGAACACGCGCCGCCCCGTCCTTTTATACCAGAACACCTGCACGATGACCGAAACGGTCTCGACGACGAAGAGTCCGCCGGTGATCGCCAGCACGATCTCGTTCTTGGTCGCCACCGCCACCGAGCCCAGCGCGCCGCCGAGCGCGAGCGAGCCGGTATCGCCCATGAACACGGCGGCGGGCGGCGCGTTGAACCAGAGAAAACCCATGCCCGCGCCGATCAGCGCCGAGCAGAACACGGCCAGTTCTCCCGTTCCGGGCACGAAATTGATTTCGAGGTAATGCGCGAAGATCCGGTTGCCGACCAGATAGGCGATCAGCGCGAACACGCCGGCGGCGATGATCGTCGGCACGATGGCGAGTCCATCGAGTCCGTCCGTCAGGTTCACCGCGTTGGACGCGCCCATCATCACGAACATCGCAACCAGCGGAAACAGCGGTCCGAACGGGATCATCAGATTCTTGAACATCGGCACGGCGAGCGAATCGGCGATCGAGCCCGGCATCAGCCGGGTGATCCACACCGCAGCACCCAGCCCGAGCGCGGCCTGCACGACGAGCTTGATCCGCCCTGGCACGCCCTTGGTGTTGCGCTTGGTGAGCTTGAGAAAATCATCGGCGAAGCCGAGCGCGCCATAGCCGATGGTGATCATCAGCACCGCCCAGACATAGCCGTTGCGCGGATCGGCCCAGAGCAGCGTGGAGACGGTCAGCGCGATCAGGATCAGGAAGCCGCCCATCGTGGGCGTGCCCTTCTTCTCGATCAGATGACGTTCCGGCCCATCGGCACGGATCGGCTGGCCCTGCTTCTGGAGCGATTTGAGCCAGCGGATCAGCCCTGGCCCCAGCAGGAAACTCACGATCAACGCCGTCAGGCACGCGCCGCCCGCGCGGAACGTGATGTAACGGAACAGGTTCAGGACATGGAAGGCCGAGACATGCGGCAGAAGCAACGCGTAAAGCATCAGAATTCATCCTCGAGCGCCGCGACCACATCACGCATCCGCGACCCGTAGCTCCCCTTCACCAGAACCGCGTCGCCCTCGGCAAGAGCCGCGCGCACCGCCGGCGCGAGGGCGGCGGCATCGGCCGCCCAGGCGCCCCGCTGGCGCTGCGGCAGGGCATCGAACATCACGCGCATATGTGGCCCGCAGGCAAAAACGAGATCGGCGACGCCGGCCACCGGTGCTGCGAGATCACGATGCTCGGCATCGGCGAAGTCGCCGAGTTCGAGCATGTCGCCGAGCACGGCGATGCGCCGGCCGGGCAGCAGGGCGAGAACCTCGAGCGCCGCGCGGACGGAATTGCCCGAGGCGTTGTAGCTTTCGTCGAGCAGCGTGACGCTCGCGCCATTGACGATCGCCCGACGCCGCGCCCCGCGGCCGGCCATGGGCGCAAATCCGTCGAGCGCCGCGGCCGCCCGCGCCGGGTCGAGCCCGAGCGCCGCCGCCGCCGCCAACGCCGCCACCGCATTCATCGCCATGTGTGTCCCCGGCGCGGCGAGGTGGCACCGGAGCGGGATGCGCAGGATATTCGCCGCCACCGCAACCCCGTCGGCATCGTTCACCGCCTCGATCAACATGGCTTCGGCGTGTTCGTCCGCACCGAAGCTGATCACGCTCACGCCATCCCCCGCCCGGCGCGCAAGCCGCGGCAGGAACGGCCCGCGCGGCAGCACGGCGGCGCCGCCCGGCACCAGGCCGCGCAGCAAATCCGCCTTCTCGTCGGCGATCGCCTCGATGGAGCCCATCAGCCCCAGATGCGCCGATCCGATCGCGGTGATGATACCGACATGCGGCCGCGCGAGGGCTGCAAGCGGCGCGATCTCGCCCGGATGGTTCATGCCGATTTCCACCACCGCGAAATCCGCATCGGCCGGCAGCCGCGCGAGGGTCAGCGGCACGCCGATATGGTTGTTGAACGACGCCTCGGCCGCATGGGTGGCGCCGAACGCGGCGAGGATGCGCCGCAGCATCTCCTTGGTGGTGGACTTGCCGACCGACCCGGTCACCGCGACCACCCGCGCCCGGCTGCGCGCCCGGCCGAATGCGCCGAGCGCGGTCAGCGCGGCCTGCACATCCTCGACGAGCAATGCCGGCCCGGCGCCGACATCGCGCGACACGAGCACGCATGAAGCGCCCCGCGCCTCGGCATCGGGCACGAAATCATGCCCGTCGCGGGCATCCGACAAGGCGACGAACAACTCGCCCGGCGCGATCGTCCGGCTGTCGATCGAGACACCGGCAGCCGCCGCCTCGCCGCGCAGCCAGGTGCCGCTGGTGGCGGCGGCAAGGTCGCGCGCGGTCCACAAGGCGTTCATGCCGCGAGGTCCCTGATCACCGCCGCATCGTCGAAGGGCAGCACCACATCGCCGACGATCTGCCCGCTCTCGTGCCCCTTGCCGGCCACGGCCAACACATCGCCCGCCCGCAATTCGTCAAGCCCTGCCGCAATCGCGGCGCGCCGGTCGCCGATCTCGCGCGCGTCCGGGCAGGCCGCCAGAATTTCCGCGCGGATCGCGGCGGGACCCTCGCTGCGCGGATTGTCGTCGGTGACGATGGCGACATCGGCGAGCCGGGCGGCCACTTCGCCCATCAGTCTCCGCTTGCCGCGATCGCGATCGCCGCCGGCGCCGAACACGAGCACCAGCCGCCCCGCCGCGTGCGGACGCAGCGCGATCAGCAGCCGCTCCAGCGCATCCGGCGTATGGGCGTAATCGACATAGGCGGCCGCCCCGTTCGGCAGCACCGCCGCGCGTTCCAGCCGCCCGCGCACCGGCGCGAGGCCCGGCAGCAGGCCGAGCGGGTCGGATACGCCGGCGGCGCGCGCGAGTCCGGCGGCGAGCAACGCGTTATCCGCCTGGAACCGCCCCGGAAGCGGCAGGTCGATCTCGCGTGTCACGCCGCCTTGCGCCACCGACAGCACCTGACCCGACGGCGTCGCGGCGATGCCGCGCAGATCGAACAGATTGCCGCCCGCGCCCACCGTCGCGAAATCCAGCCGCCGCGCCTGCGCGATCTCGCGCAGCGCCGCCAGCGTTGCAGTGTCCAGATCCGCCATCGCCACCGCGGGCGCGCCGGGCTGGCACAGCTCGTCGAACAGGCGCAGCTTGGCCTTGCGATACGACGCCATGTCGCCGTGGTAGTCGAGATGATCGCGCGTCAGGTTGCTGAACCCGGCGGCGGCGAAACGCACCCCGTGCAGGCGGAACTGGTCGAGCCCGTGCGAGGAGGCCTCGAGCGCGACGGTGTCGATGCCGGCAGCCCGCAACATGGCAAGGGTTCCGGCCAGCGTCACCGGGTCCGGCGTGGTCAGGCTCGTCCCCGGCGCGAAGCCGGGCGCGATCAGCCCGAGCGTGCCGAGCGAGGCGGCTTTCCTGCCGCTGGCGGCGCTCATCTGGCGGATGAAATCCACCGTCGAGGTCTTGCCGTTGGTTCCCGTCACGCCGAGGATCGTCTCCGGCGGCGGCCCGGCCAGCGTCGCCGCGATCTCGGCGAGGCGCCGCCGCGGTTCGGCATCCTCGATCAGCGGGCGTGGCGGCACGCCCGGCGGCCAGCGCGTGCCAGCGGGCGCCAGCACCGCGGCAGCACCGCGCGAAACCGCCTCGGCAATGAAATCGCGCCCATCGGCGCGCGCGCCCGGCAGGGCCGCGAAGATCATGCCCTCGCGCACGGCGCGGCTGTCGGCGGTGATCCCCGAAAACGCGGCCTCCCGCGGCAGGGTCCAGCCCGGCGCGGCGCCGTAACGTGCAAGACCGTCCATCAGTTCACCCCCCCGCACGCGTCACCGGCAGGGCGATATTCATGATCCGGTTCCCGGGCGTGCGGGCGCCGGAAGCGGTCGCCGGGGGCAGGCTCACCGTCTGCGCCGCCGGTGCCGCCAAGGGCTGCCACATCTCGGTCCGTGCGAGCGCCCGGTCATGCGCCGCGACATCCATGTTCGCCGGCGGCGTCTGGTGCGCGAGAAGATAGGCGTATTTGCTCGCCCCCGGCGGGAACAGGTGCCCCGGCCCCAGCGCGAGCCGCCCCGGCGGCGCCCTGGGATCGAGCGGGATCGACAGTGCCGCCTGTGCCGCGGCAAGCGCCTGGCCGGACAGCGGCATGATGCCGAGCATCGGCCCGATCCGCGAAATGATCTGGGCGACGGCCGGCGCGGCGACATAGCCGCCGGTGGTGAACCCGTGGCAGAACGGCAGCATCTGCTTCGTCGCATGCGGCTGCAGCACGACGACATAGACCACATAGCGTGGGTCGTTCATCGGAAACGCCGCCATGAACGAGGCGTTGTTGAGATGCCGCAGATACCGCCCGTTCGGCCCGACGACCTGCGCCGTGCCGGTCTTGCCGCCCACCAGATAACCCGGCACCCGGGCATAGACGCCGGTGCCATCCGGTGCTGTGACGACGTTGCGCATCATCTTGCGCATGATCAGCGAGGTCCGCTCGCTCATCACCCGCACCCCCGCCGGCGGCGTACCCCGGTCGAGCAGCGTCGGCGGATACCAGATCCCGCCATTGACGACCGGCACAACCGCCGAAATCAGTTGCAGCGGCGACATCGCGATGCCGTTGCCGAAGCTGACCGTCATCGTCGTCAGCAGTTTCCAGCTCGACTTCGGATGATACATCGGCGGCGTTGCTTCCGGCAGCTGGATCGGCGGGCGGCGGAAGAAGCCGAGCTTGCGCAGCCAGGTGCGCTGGATTTGCGGCCCCAGAATGGTCGCGATTCGCGAGGCGCCGATATTGGATGACACGGCAAGGACATGCGGCACCGCCATCCAGATATGCGCGGGCTCGAAATCGGTCACGGTAAACCGGCCAACATGCAGCGGATGGGTGGTGTTGAACCGGTCCCAGGGCTCGATCATCCCGGAATTGATCGCCATCGCCAGCGTCTGCAGCTTGAACACGCTGCCCGGCTCATAATCGCCGGAAACGCAGCGGTTGAAGCGCGCATCGGCGGGTGCCGTGCCGAGATCGTCGGCCTTGTAATCCGGCACGCTGGCCATCGCCAGAACCCGGCCGGTCCGCACCGACATGACGATGCCGCAAGCGCCCTTGGCATCGTAATCCGACATCGCCCCCCAGATCGCCTGACGCACGATCCCCTCGGCGCCGATGTCGATCGACAGGCGAAGCGGCTTGCCAGGGTCGGCGGTCAGCCGCTTGTTGAACCAGTCCTCGACGCCGGCGATGCCGCGCTGGTCGGGCGTCACCCCGCCCAGAATATGCGCCGCGAGATTGCCCTGGGGATAGTGCCGCCGCTCCGTGTTCTCGAAATACACGCCGGGAATCCCGAGTCGGTTGACCGCCAGCTCCTGCGAGGCCGTCAACTTGCGATCGAGATACACGAAATCATGCGCGCGGTCGGCAAGCCGTGATTCGAGAAATCCCGGATCGAGCCCGGGAATCACCGCCGCGATCTCGCGCGCCGCGACGCCCGGGTCCTGAACCTGCTTCGGATTGGCGTACAGCGCCGCCGCCGGCAGCGAAACGGCAAGAATTTCGCCATTGCGGTCGGTGATCTCGGCGCGCGCGGGCGGCGGCAGCGCGATGGTGGTCGACGGCGTCTGCGCCGCGATCGCCGCCTTGTCGGGCGGCACCGGATGGACGACCGTGACATACACGACCCGCGCCGCGAGGAGCAGGAAGATCAGGACAAATCCGCCGAACCCGGCGGCAAGCCGCCGGTGCAGCGTGCCGATCGCGGCGCGGCGCACGAGATCGGGCGAGGTGACGCGCACATGCTCCATCCGCGGTGTCGCGCCGCGCTCGGGCGCGCCGGCGCGGCGCGTGGCGTCACGGCCGGTTCCGGGAACGCGGGGCGAGAGGCTGTCGCGGGGCGGAGGTGCGGTCATGGCACGCCTCCGTCCGCCGGGCGCGGTGGCGGCAAGCTCGCGGCATAGCCGCCGAAAACCGAGGCCGCATGCGGCGCCGGGGCCGCGGCGCGCGCGGATCGCGGCGGACGCCGGGAATGCGGGAACGGCAGGGGATCGCTGGCCCGGATCGGCCGGATCGCCGGTGCCACGGAATGATCCGCCGGCCGGGGCGCGAGGACCGAGGCGCCGAGCATCTGCGGCCGGCGCGCATCGGCGACGACGGATGACGAGGCAGCGTTGCGCTGGTGGCGGGCGGGCCGATCGACGGCAACGACGGCGTGATGGGCCGGTGCGTGCGCAGCCGAAACCGGCCGCGCAACCGTATGCGACTTCACCATCGCCAGCACGGTTCGCGCCCTGGAGGACGCCCGGTTCGCCACCGGCGGCGGCGGCGGGATCGTCGCGAGAGCGACAGTCCGAGGCGCCGCTGCCGCGGCGACAGTCCGAGGCGCCGCTACCGCGGCGACGGGCGCGGATGAGGGGGCGCCGGAGACATCCCCGGGCAAAGGCGGCGGCAGCGGCAGATGCGGCGCCTCGGCGCCCGGCGGCGGCAGCGCATCGGCCAGTTGTTGCCATGACACCAGCTGATCCGGCTTCATCGGCTTGAGCTGCGACATGAACATCGCGGCAAGCCGGGTCAGCCGGTTCGGATCGGTTTCAAGCGCCCATTCGGCACGCAGCACGCGGATGCGCTGTTCGGAGCTGCGGATCTGCGCGGTGACCCCGCCAATCTGGTGATCGAGCGTGCCGGCGCGGTGCTTCACCACGAACAGCCAGGCGCCCGAGCCCAGCATCAGCAGCCCGGTGACGAGGGTGACGGGGCGGATCATGCCGCAAGCCTTTCGATGCCCCGCAGCCGCGCCGACCGGGCGCGCGGGTTGGCGGCGGCCTCCGCCTCACCCGGCGTGACGACGCCGCGGGTCAGGGCGCGGAACCGCGGCGCGGCCGCTTGCCGCGCGAGACCGGAGGGATCGTGCCGCGAGGGCGCGGCGACATGACCGGTCGCCGCATTCATGAAGCGCTTGACGATGCGATCCTCCAGCGAATGGAACGAAACGGCGACGAGCCGCCCGCCGGGCGCCAGCAGCGAAGACGCCGCCTCAAGCCCGCGCTCGATCTCGGCGAGTTCCTGGTTCACCTCGATCCTGAGCGCCTGGAAACTGCGCGTCGCCGGATCGATCCCGGAGCGGTCGGGCCGGACCACCGAGCGGATCACCGACGCAAGATCGGCGGTGGTCTCGAAGCGCTGCGCGGCGCGGCGCCCGACGATGGCGGCAGCAATCCGCCGCGACGCCCGCTCCTCGCCGAAATGGAAAAGAATGTCGGCCAGCTCCGCCTCGGCAAAGGTGTTCACGATATCGGCCGCGGTCGGCCCGGCCGCGCCCATGCGCATGTCGAGCGGCCCATCGGCCCGGAAGGAGAAGCCCCGCGCCGGATCGTCGAGCTGGTAGGACGACACCCCGAAATCGAACACCGCGCCGTCAAGCGCTGTCACCCCACGATCGCGCAGCAGATCGAGCAGGTCGCCGAACCGGCCCTCGACGAGATGCAGCCGGCCGGGATGCCGGCTGGCCAGCGCCGCGCCGCGCCCGATGGCCGCCGGATCGCGGTCGATCGCCCAGACCGCGCAGGACGCCGCCTCCAGAATGGCAGCGCTGTATCCGCCGCCGCCGAAGGTTCCGTCGAGATAAACCCCGCCATCGCGCGGCGCGAGCATCGTCACCGCCTCCTCGCGCAGCACCGGCACATGGGAAAACTCGCCATTCATGCCGACGCTCCCGCCGGCAGGGTGAGTCCGCCAATCCGCGCGCGCTCCCGCGCCTCGGCCCGGCGACGGTCGGCCGCGTCCGGCTCCCAGATCTGGAATGTCCGCCCCAGCCCCATGAACACCACGCTGTCACGCAACCCCGCATGCTCCACGAGCGGCTCAGGCAGCAGAACCCTTCCTTCCTTGTCGGCTTCGAGCGGCCAGGCATCGGCGTAGAGCGCCGCCGCCATGTCATCGTGGGTATCGCTGAACAGGTCGAGACCTTGCAGACGCGTGGCCAGCGCCTCGAACACCGGCGTCGGCCAAGCCTCGATGCAGCGATGCTTGTGCGATGGCCGCAGGATCAGGCCGTGCGAGTCGCCATCCCGGCGCAGGGCGGCACGAAACGCCGCCGGGACCGATACCCGGCCCTTGGCGTCCAACCTGTTCCTGTGAGTGCCGAGAAACTGGCTCATCGGCGCTGTCGCGGCCCTTTCGTCTCGCCGTTGATATGCCTCGCTGCAAACATTCCGACATCAGGACGGTACGTCAGCCGGATTCGCTATGGGTTGTCATGGGATATCATGGGGAATCATGGGCGTCAAAGGGATTTATCTTTGTCGCTCGCAAAATTTCCACTTAAAAAGAGCAACAAATCGGAATCGCCAGTGACGCGGAGGACTTCGCCACCCGTCAATTCGATGTGTTTCTGTTTTGTTCCAGATTTGCGGCGAAAGGGTGGATTTTGATTAACCGTTTGTTAATGGAAGGCCGACTCGCGGCCCTACCGGAATTCGACCGGTATCATTGACAGCCGATGCAGCCGCGTGAGCGCGAGAAGCCCGCGCAGGGGCTCTGGCAATTCGGCAACGCCGAGGGGGCTCGCGCGCCGCGCCAGAGAGGCGATGAGCACGCCGAGCCCCGGTTGCGCATTGCCTGGCACGATGTCGAGCGGGGCGCCCGCCGGCAGATGGAGCAAGGCGCGCGCGGCCATGAAGGCTGCGTGATATCCACCGAGCCGGTCGACCAGGCCTCGGCTGCGGGCCTGCGCGCCGGTCCAAACCCGCCCCTGCCCCACCGCATTGACCTGCGCCGGGCTCATCCGGCGGCCGGCAGCGACCCAGCCGATGAATTTCTGGTAATCGAGATCGAGCTGCCCCTGCAGGCTGGCCAGTTGCGCCGGCGTCCAGGGCGTCACGGCGCTGTCGAACAGCGCGTTCGCCCCGCGCGAGGCCGCGCTGACGTTGACGCCCAGCCGGGCGAGAAGCCCACCGAAGCTGAACTTGCCGCCAAGCACGCCGATCGAGCCGGTCAGGGTTGCCGGATCGGCCACCAGCACCGCGCCGTGGCTCGAAATCCAGTAGCCGCCCGATGCATCGAGCGCGCCCATCGAGACGATCAGCGGCTTGTGGACACTGGCGGCATGCGCGACCTCGGCGCCAACCATGGCCGAGCCGGTCACCGTGCCGCCAGGCGTGTCGAGCCGCAGCACGATCGCGCGGATCGACTTGTCGGCCACCGCGACCGCGATTTCATGCGCGAGGCGCCCCGGATCGATCCCGCCGCTCCGCTCCGGTGCGTCCGGCGCGTTGATGTCGCCATGCGCGACGATCAGCGCCACCTTGGGGGCGCCCGCCGGCGCGGACCGCATCGCGGCGATATACTGAGCGAGCCGCACATGAAGGCCATGCACATGGGCAATCTGGGCCGAAAGCGGCAGCACGGTGTCGACCAGCCCATCCTGCTTCGCCTGTCCTGCGCTGAACGGCGCCTGGTCGAGCAGGGCCTTCACCTGGTCCGGGCTGCGTTTCAACCGTGCCGCGATCGGCACCAGCGCGGACTCGTAGAGCGAGCCGGCGAGGCTGTTCATCATCTCGGTCGCCGCGGCCGAGGGCCCCGATCGGGTGAACAATTCCGGATAGGTCTTGTATTTGCCGATATGGGCGAACTGCGCCTCGACCCCCGCCATCTTGAGCAGGTCCGCCGCGAACGGGCTTTGCAGGGCAAGGCCGGTAACCCCGAAATCGCCGGCATCGGAAAGCTCGATGCGGTTTGCCGCCGTGGCGACGACATAGGCGCCAAGCCCTGCCGCCCCGTCGAACGACATGGCCCGGGCGACCACCTGCCGGTGGGAAACCGCCCGGAAGCGGGAGAGCGCGTCATGCAACTCCTCGGCCGTGGTCAGGCCGCAGCACCCACCGCCGAGCAGAATGTCGATGCCGCGCACCCGCGGATCGGTGGCGGCACGGTCGATCGCCGCGATGGTCTGTTCGAGCGTCGGGCGCGCGCCGGTTGCCCGCGCCAGCAACGCCGGCGATGCGGCCACGTCCGGCGGCGCATCCTGCAAATCGAGGGTGAGCACGAAATGCGCCGGCAGCCGGACCGTCTGGCGCGCCAGCCGGTGAAGCCCCCACGCCCCCGCGCCCGCCAGCGCGATCGTCGCCAGCCCGACCACGAACACCGCCGCGCGCGCCACCCGCCACAGCAGCCTGGCCAGGCCGCGCAACGGCGCGGCGAACTCACTCATGGGCGGCGCTCGACCTCATGAACCCTGATATGCCGACGCATCGGGTCAGCGGCAAGGCCCCAAAAACGCCATGTCCCCGCCGTTCAGACGCGCTCGAAGCCGGGCTGGCCGATCTGGTCGGGAAACTGCGCGACGCGCCGGAACCGCCGCGCGTCGTAGCCCTGGCGATAGAAACGGTCGAGCATCGCGCGATAGGTCGCCGCGTCCATCCGCGGCGCGCGCGCGAATATCCAGCCCAGCGAACGGTTCGGAAACCCGCCGAGAAACACCGAATAATCGGGCTCGACATGCATGATCACATACGGCACGCCGATCATTCCGTTCAGCAGGGTGACGCGCCAGACCGCATTGTCCGTCCCCGGCTCCACCTCGTCGACCGAGGTGAACCGGAACCGTTTCGCGGCAAAGCTCCCGGGATAGGCGTTATACTGGTCATCGATCGCCCCGTCGGGCCGGCGCGTATAGACCGCATTGGCGCCGACATATCCGGCCTCGGCGAAATACGGGATATGGCCGATGATGTACCAGCGCCCCATGAACCGGTCGAGATCGACGCGCGCATGGCGCAGCGGCGGCAGGGGATAGGGGCTGGTGTCGAAGGTGCAGCCGGCGAGCAGCGCCGGGGCTGCCGCGAGCAGCGAGCGGCGGGCGAGTGTCATCATGATGGGTCTCCATTCAGGGCCATGCCGGGATTACGCTCCCCGCACAGCCCTGGATGTGGTCCCGCCCCGGTTTTCCGAAACCGCGCCCGGCTCAGTCCGCCGCCTCGGCATAGGCCGAAAGCGGCGCGCAGGAGCACACGAGGTTACGGTCGCCATACACGTTGTCCACCCGCTTGACCGGCGGCCAGTATTTCGCGGCGCGCAGATACGGCAGCGGGAAGGCGGCGCGGTCGCGGCCATAGCCGTGCGTCCACGCCGCCGCCATCACCTCGGCCGCGGTATGCGGCGCGTTCTTCAGCGGGTTGTCCGCCCGGTCGAGCGCGCCGGCCGCGACATCGGCGATCTCGCCGCGGATCGCGATCATCGCCTCGCAAAACCGGTCGAGTTCCGCCTTCGTCTCGCTTTCGGTCGGCTCGATCATCAGCGTGCCCGGCACCGGCCAGGACATGGTCGGCGCATGGAACCCGTAATCCTGCAACCGCTTGGCGATATCCTCGACCAGCACGCCCGCCTCGGCCTGGAAGTGCCGGCAATCGATGATGCATTCATGCGCCACCATGCCGTTCGCGTCGGTATAGAGGATCGGGTAATGCGGCGCGAGCCGATGGGCGATGTAGTTGGCGTTGAGAATCGCCACCGCCGTCGCCTCGCGCAGCCCGTCCGGCCCCATCATGCGGATATAGGCGTAGGGGATCGGCAGGATGGACGCCGAGCCGAACGGCGCGGCACTCACCGGCCCATAGCCGGTCGAGGGCCCGGCATCCGGCCGCAGCGGATGGTTGGGCAGATGCGGCGCGAGATGCGCCGCCACCGCGATCGGCCCCACGCCGGGCCCGCCGCCGCCATGCGGAATGCAGAAGGTCTTGTGCAGGTTGAGATGGCAGACATCGGCGCCGATCGCCGCCGGCGAGGTCAGCCCCACCTGCGCGTTCATGTTCGCCCCATCCATATAGACCTGCCCGCCCGCCGCGTGCACGCGCGCGCAGATATCCCGCACGCTCGCCTCGAACACGCCATGGGTCGAGGGATAGGTGATCATCAGCGCGGCGAGCTTCCCCGCATGCGCGGCGATCTTCGCCTCCAGGTCGGCGAGGTCGATATTCCCCGCCCGGTCGCAGCCGACCACCACCACCCGATAGCCCGCCATCGTCGCCGAGGCCGGGTTGGTGCCATGCGCCGAGGACGGGATCAGGCAGATGTCGCGATGCTCCTCGCCGCGCGCCGCATGAAAGGCGCGAATCGCGAGCAGCCCGGCATATTCCCCCTGGGCGCCGGAATTCGGCTGCAACGAGACCGCGGCGAAGCCGGTGATCCGCGCGAGATCGTCCGACAGCCGGGCGATCAGCGCCCGGTAGCCCCGGGTCTGCTCGATCGGCGCGAAGGGGTGGATGTCGGCGAAGGCGCGCCAGGTGATCGGGATCATCTCCGCCGTCGCGTTCAGCTTCATCGTGCAGGAGCCGAGCGGGATCATGCTGCGGTTGAGCGCGACGTCCTTGTCCTCGAGCTGCTTGAGATAGCGCAGCATCGCATGCTCCGAGCGATGCGCGTGGAATACGGGCGCATTCATGAACGCGCTCTGCCGCGCCAGCGCGGCGAGCGGCGAGGCCGCGGCATCCGCCGTGCCGCCGATCACGCCGGCCAGAGCGGCGATCTCCGCCGCCGTCACCGTCTCGTCGAGCGCGATGGCGACGCAGCCATCATCGACGCGCCGCAGATTGAACCCCGCGCGCAGCGCCCGCTGCGTCAGCGCGTCCGCCCCCGCGCCGGCCTCGATCGCGATCGTGTCGAAGAACGTGTCGTGCCGGAGCGGCAACCCCGCCGCCCGCGCCGCGCCGGCGAGCAGCCTGGCCGCGAGATGCACCCGCCGGGCGATCCGCGCCAGCCCTTCCGGCCCATGCCACACGCCATAGAACCCGGCGATCACCGCCAGCAGCACCTGCGCGGTGCAGATATTCGAGGTCGCCTTCTCGCGCCTGATATGCTGCTCGCGCGTCTGCAAGGCGAGGCGCAGCGCGGCCTCCCCCGCCGCGTCGACCGAAACGCCCACCAGCCGGCCCGCCATGTGCCGCTTCAGCGAATCGCGCGTCGCGAAAAAGGCCGCGTGCGGCCCGCCGAAGCCCATCGGCACGCCGAAGCGCTGGGCCGAGCCGAGCACGATATCCGCCCCCATCTCGCCCGGCGGCCGCAGCAGGGTGAGCGCCAGCGGGTCGGCCGCGACGATGGCGAGCGCCCCGGCGCGATGCGCCGCCGCGATCTCGTCCGACAGGTCGCGCACGGCACCGGTCGTCCCCGGGTATTGCAGCACCACGGCGAAGGGCTTCGTCCGCTCGATCGCGGCGGCATCCCCCGGCGCCACATCGGCCAGCGTCCAGCCGAGCGGTGCGGCACGGGTGGCGATCACCGCCCGGCTCTGCGGATGCAGGTCGGCGGCGACGGCGATCACCGTCGATCCGCCCTTGTGTACCGCATGCGCGAGCGCGACGCCCTCCGCCGCCGCCGTGCCCTCGTCGAGCAGCGAGGCATTGGCGAGGTCGAGCCCGGCGAGTTCCGCCATCATCGTCTGGAAATTCAGCAGCGCCTCCAGCCGCCCCTGGGCGATCTCGGCCTGGTACGGCGTATAGGCCGTATACCAGCCGGGATTTTCCAGCACGTTGCGCAGGATGACCGGCGGCGTGACGGTGCCGTGATAGCCGAGCCCGATCAGGCTGCGCTTGACCTCGTTACCCGCGGCGTAGCGGCGCAGATCGTCGAGGATCTCGCCCTCGGTCAGCGCCGCCGGCAGGTCGAGCGGCGCGGCGATGCGGATCGTCTCCGGCACGGTGCGAGCGATCAGCGCGTCGAGATCCGCAGCCCCCAGCGCGCGCAGCATCGCCGCGCGCTCGGCGGCCCGGGGCCGATATGGCGCAGGGCGAAGCGCTCCTCGGCCAGCAGGGCGGCAAAATCGTCGATGGTCTGGGGCGCGGTATCCGGCATGGCGGCGGCTCCGGTCAGAGCGTTGCGAGAAAGGCCTGGTAATCGTCGGCGGTCAGCAGGGCATCGAAGGCGGCGCGGTCGTCCAGGGTCATGCGGAAGAACCAGGCGCCGGATTCGGCCTGCGCGTTGACCATGCCCGGCTCGTCGGCCAGCGCGCCGTTCGCCTCGGTCACCGTGCCGGAGAGCGGCGCGTAGACATCCGACGCGGCCTTGACGCTTTCCACCACCGCGCAGCCCTCGCCGGCATCGACATGCCGCCCCGCCTCCGGCAGTTCGACGAACACGACGTCACCGAGCGCCGACTGCGCGTGATCGGTGATCCCCACGGTGGCGACGTCGCCGTCGAGCCTGATCCATTCATGGTCTTTGGAAAATCGGATCTCGGTCATCTGGTCCTCTTTCAGCGATGATAACGATGCGGAACGAAAGGCAGCGGCACGACGGTCATGCCGATATCGCGGCCGCGCAGCCCGGCGATCAGGGTCGAGCCATCCGCGGCGCAGTCGGCGCGGACATACCCGAGCGCGACAGGCCCGTTGACGCTCGGCCCGAACGTGCCCGAGGTGATGCGCCCGACCGGCTGCCCGGCGGCATCGCGGAGTTCGGCGCCGGCGCGCACCGGAGCCCGGCCGTCGGCGCGAAGCCCGACCAGGCGTTCGCGCGGGCCGGCATCGTGCACCGCCCGCGCGGCATCGCCGCCCAGGAAATCCCACCCCATCTTGCGCGTCTTGCCGATGGCGAAGCCGAGCCCGGCGGAAATCGGGTCCCGGGTTTCGTCGATATCGTTGCCATAGAGCGGCAGCCCGGCCTCAAGCCGCAGCGAATCCCGCGCGCCGAGGCCGGCCGGCTTCACCCGCGGATCGGCGAGAAGGGCGCGCGCCAGCGTCTCGGCGTCCGCCGCGGGCAGGCCGATCTCGAACCCGTCCTCACCGGTATACCCCGAGCGGGTGATCGTGACCGGAATGCCTGACGCCGACGTCTCGCGCGCATCCATGAAGCGCATCGCCGCGGCGTCCGGCGCGAGAGCGGCCAGAACGGCGCCGGCCTCGGGCCCCTGCAGGGCGAGCAGGGCGCGGTCGAATTGCGTGGTCAGCACGACGGTTTCAGGGAGGTGAGCGCGGATGTGCGCGACGTCGACATCCTTGCGCCCGGCATTCAGAACAAGGAGCAGGCGATCGCCCAGATTGGCGACCATCAGATCATCGACAATCCCGCCCCGCGCGTTCATCAGCAGCGTATAGCGCTGGCGGCCCGGCTTCAGCCCCCTGATATCGCCGGTCACCACACGTTCCAGCGCGGCCGCCGCATCGGGGCCTTCGAGCACCGCCTGGCCCATATGCGAGACATCGAACAACGCGGCCTGCGCCCGGCAATGCAGATGTTCGGCGATGATGCCGTCATACTGCACCGGCATGTCGTAACCAGCGAAATCGACCATTCGCGCGCCGAGGCTGCGATGCAGCGCATCGAGCGGCACGGTAAGCAATGCTGAATCGGCCAAGACCAGATCTCCCGCGACACCAGCGGACGGGTGCAGAACCGCCCAGTCTGACCCCCCTCTGTCGCGGAACCTGAGAGATTCGGCGCGGGGTGAACCGCGCCTTACGCCTTCGGTGCGGCGCATCGCGCCGGCTTTCCAGAGATCCTTGCTCCGTTGCGGTCCTTTTGCCTGAGCGTTTCCGGGGGCCGGTTGCGCCTTCGGCGGCGGCGCGACCCGGATGGACCCGGAAGCGCCGCTCTCTCCCGCATGGAGGAGTGAATGGCCTTGTGTAAACTCAGATCAGCGGGGAACGCAAGCGCTGCTTTTCGGCTTGCTGGCACCCTGCCGGGTTTTCCGGACAGATGCGAACCGAAAGCGAACCGGAAAAACCAGCCGGGTCAGACGGTGATGTCGAGATACGCGCCGCGCATCGCCCCCGAGGGCGCGGCAGACGGGCGGGACGTCGCCGAGGGCTCGCTTGATGCCGGCGAAGCGGGGGTCACACGGAGCGGCGGAATTTCCAGCGATGACGGGCCGATCGGCGCCGCAAAGGCCGATAATGACGCTGCACTGATCATGCAAAGTGCTATAACCAACATGACTTAAGAATAAGTTAACGCAGCGTTTCTCGCCACCGATCTTAAGCTGCATTTCCGGCCGATTTTGTTTAATTTTTGAAATTTTTTATTTCATCCGCAACCATCGGTAGGTATTCCGCCAGATCCTCCGCGATGAGCCCCGCCCCCGCCGCCGATGCCGCGGCGCCATGCAGCCAGACGGCGGCGCAGCAGGATTCGAACGCCGCCATGCCTGCGTCAGCAATCCGCCGACGATGCCGGCCAGGGTGTCGCCCGATCCGGCGGTCGCCAGCCAGGGCGGCGCATTGTCGTTGATCGCGGCGCGTCCATCCGGCGCCGCGATCACCGTGTCCGGCCCTTTCAGCACAACAACCCCTCCCACCCTCGCCGCGGCGATTCGGGCCCGGGTCAGGCGGTCTTGCGTCAGATCGGGAAACAGGCGGGCGAACTCGCCGTCATGCGGGGTGATGGCGGCAACGCCCCGCAGGCGCTCCGCCGCCCCGGCCGCCGAGGTCAGCGCATCGGCATCGGCCACGACGGTGCGCCCGGCGTCGAGAAGAGAGCGCAGCATGGCGCCCGCCGCGTCCACGCCCAGGCCCGGACCGCACAGCCACACCCGCCGCCGCGGGTCCGCGAGCAGGTCTGCGGGCCGAGCCGGGCTGACGATCACGCCCGGCGGCACCGCGCCCAGCCCGGCACCGTTCAGCGTCACCAGCCCCGCCCCCACGCGCCGGGCCGCGGCCGCGGCCAGAATCGCCGCCCCGCCCATCGGTCCCGCAAGGATCGTCAGGTGGCCACGGCGATATTTGTGGCCCGTCGCTTCGGGGCGCGGGAGCCGCCAGAGCGCCGGCGTGTTGCGCCAGGTTTTCGGTTCGACGGCTGCGAATGCCGCCGCGGGCATGCCGATCGCGGCGCGGAGGATCTCGCCGCAGAACCCCCGCCCCGGATAGAGAAGATGCCCGGGCTTGAACGCCTCGAAAGTCACCGTGAGATCGGCCCGGGCGGGCCGCCCCCGCGCATGGCCGGTTGCGCCATCGACTCCGCTGGGCATGTCGATCGCGACGATGCGGCGCGCCGCGGCAAGGAGGTCGGCGATGCCCGGGTCGATATCCCTCTTCAATCCGGCGCCGAACACGGCATCGATGACGATGTCGGCGGCGCCGATCCGCGCGCGGTCGGGCAGCACGACAGGGCCGCGCCAGAGCGCCGCCATCGCCGCCGCGTCGCCGCCCGGTCTTGGCGGCGCAACGGGCGCGACAACCACCGGCCAGCCCCACTGCGCCAGATGACGCGCGGCGACATACCCATCGCCGCCATTATTCCCCGGCCCGGCCAGAACAAGCACCCGGCCCGGACTGAAGCGCCGCCGGATGATCCGCGCCACCGCGGCCCCGGCATTTTCCATGAGCGCGATACCGCTCACGCCGCAACACGGCGCGGCGGCATCGATACGGGCCATGTCCGATGGAGAATACAATGCGTCCATGGCGCCCATGTGAGACAGAAAGCGCGGCGTTTGCTAGTCTCCCGAAGTGGAACAGGAGGTGTCGATGGCGCGGGTGATCGCGGTAGCGCAACAGAAGGGCGGCGCGGGCAAGACGATGCTTGCAGCGCAGCTCGGCGTTGCCCTCGCATGGGCGCACGCGTCGGCCTGCTCGATATCG
Source organism: Acidocella sp. C78 (assembly GCF_907164655.1). NCBI lineage: Bacteria > Pseudomonadati > Pseudomonadota > Alphaproteobacteria > Acetobacterales > Acidocellaceae > Acidocella > Acidocella sp. C78. Next base: position 78,875 of record NZ_CAJQZK010000111.1, on the reverse strand, counting down.
ACCCGCAGGGAACCCTCGGCGCCTGGGGACGGCTGCGGGCAGCCAATCCCAGGGCGAGGGCCGATCTCGCCGTCGAGTCGGTTTCCGGATGGCGGCTGGGCAACGCGCTGGAAAGCTTGCGCGGCAGTTGTGATCTCGTGTTGATCGACACGCCGCCGGTCCTCGATTCCAACGCGCGGCGCGCCATCCGCGGCGCGGATCTCGTGCTGATCCCGCTGAACCCCACGCCGCCCGATCTATGGGCCGCCGAGGGCACGCTGACCCTGGCGACCGAGGAACGCCGGCCGGTGGCGCTGATGTTCAATCGGGCGCCTGCCGCATCGAGACTGCGGCGGCGCCTCGAAGCGGAAATCACCGCGCGGCGGCTTCAACTGCTCGATACGGCGCTGGGCAACCGGGCCGCCTACGCCAACAGTTTCGCCGACGGTCTCGGCATCGCCGAAACCACGCCCGCAACCCTCGCCGGCCAGGAAATCATGGCCGCCGCCGAACGGCTGCGCGCACTCCTGTCGTGAGCGAGCCCGGCCTCGCGGCAATTTCAGCGCTACGACTGGCTCACATCGGTGGCTTTGCCGCATGGAGTGGATTGCTGCTCGCCCTTCTGGTGGCGGGGCGCCGCGACGGCGCCGCGTGGCGCAGGCAGTTTTCCGCAACGATCCCCGCCATGGCGTTGACCCTCGCATCCGGCTGGGGACTCGCCTTCGCCGAACTCGGACCGCCCCGCGACTGGAGCTGGACGGTCGACGCGATGCAGTCTCTCGGAATCGTGATGGCGGTCCTGACGCTCGTTCTCCGCTTCGGATTGCTGCCATTGCATGACGAATCCATGGCGAAGAACGATGCGGAGGTGCTGGCGACAGGCATCGGCCGGATCAACCGGCTGATCGCCGCCAATCTTCTCCTGGCCTTCATCATCCTGGTCATCGCCGTGACAGGGCAGTGAAAATTCAACGACTTGACGAAGCGGTGAGCGAGCGGAGGCCGCCGCATCCGGTAGAGCACTCCTTTGGCGAAGCCAGCCCGCGCAACACTTCGCAATCTTCGCCCGCTTCTCACATCATGTAACACATTTTTTCTTTCAATGACCCCCATGCGACACGAAAGGGTCTTGCCCGCGTCATGATTCTCGGTCATTTAATGACTGTGGCGTTACGATGTTTTCGGAAACCGCAAACGAACGTGGGTCGTGCGCAGGAACGATGGTTCGGACGCCAGCCGCCAAGTTTAGGGAGCCTCTTTAGTTAGCATCTAAATGATGCCGGCCGGTCAAAGACCGGCCGCTTTTTTTGTCCCATCCGAGACAGTGACAAGGTGGGGGGCTTCTGTTGCCCGGCGCCCCCCGTGCCGCGCTTATCGCTTATGCAGCGATAGCGAGCGCCTCGAAGTTATCGTTGGCACTTGTGATACGGCCCGATGACGGCGGAACCATGCCGAGCGAAAGATGGGTCTTTACCACGCGTGTCGAGCCTGTTTCGCCCCCGTTGATCCGCCGGCAGTTCGATTTGCGCAATGCGAACCGGACCGGCGGGGAAACTGGTGGAGGCGCCGGGTACTGCCCCCGGGTCCACTACGTTTATTCCACGCATCGTTTATCGCCATAGTCGGTGACCCCGACACTGCCTATATAGGCGAGGTCCATCGTCTGTGAAAGAGCCCCTTCTTGCCCCTGGCCGCCGGCGGGCATAGGAGGATCGCTCAACCAGGGACTGCCGCCATGCCGCTCAGCGATTCCGACCGCACCGAGATCGAGGCCGCGCGCGCCGAAACCGCGCCGACCCGCCGCGCCACCGTGCCGGCGCTCGAGGCCATGCTCTTCAGTGCGATGCCCGTGCTCGATCACGGATTCGTTCGCGTCATCGACTATATGGGCGACGATGCCGCGGTGGTTCAGGCGGCGCGCGTCTCCTACGGCCGGGGCACCCGCAAGGTGAGCGAGGACGAGGGGCTGATCCGCTACCTCATGCGCCACCGGCATTCCACACCCTTCGAAATGTGCGAGATCAAGCTGCACGTGAAGCTGCCGATCTTCGTGGCGCGCCAGTGGATCCGCCATCGCACCGCGAACGTCAACGAATACTCCGCCCGCTATTCGGTGATGGACCGGGAATTCTACATCCCCTCCCCGGCCAATCTCGCCGCGCAGTCAGCCAGCAACCGCCAGGGCCGCGGCGATCTGCTCGAGGGCGACGAGGCGGCCGAGGTGCTCGCCATGCTGCGCGCGGATGCCGGGCGGAACTATACGCATTACGAACACATGCTGAACGAGGGCGGCGCCGACCCCTCCCGCCGCGGCCTCGCGCGGGAACTCGCCCGGATGAATCTGACGCTCAACACCTATACCCAGTGGTACTGGAAGACCGACCTGCACAACCTCTTCCACTTCCTCTCGCTGCGCGCCGATCCGCACGCCCAGTACGAGATCCGCGCCTATGCCGAGGCCATCCTCGACATCGCCCGCGCATGGGTTCCGGCGAGTTGCCGGGCGTTCGAGGAATACCGCATGGGGGCGGCAAGCTTCTCGGCGACGATGCTGGCCGTCCTGCGCCGGATGCTGGCCGGCGAACCGGTTGATCAGCCGCAATCCGGCCTCTCGAAACGCGAATGGGACGAGATGATGGCCGCCCTCGCCCCGCCCGGGCCGATCTGACCGACGCCTTTTTACGAAATATTTCGGCTGTTTGAACTTATGTCCTTGACGAGACGCGCAACTTTCCGCGCAATGACATGCAATCCGGGCGCGGACACGGCATCGCCCCGAGGGACTGCGAGGAGCACCGTATGAATCGCGACCATCCGTTCATCGCCCAATGCGACAAGGCCCTGGCCGACATCCGCGCCGCCGGGCGCTATCGCCGGTTCGTCGCGCTGGAAAAGCTGGCCGACCGCTTTCCGTATTACAAGGTGACGATGGAAGGCCACACCCAGGACATCCTGGTCTGGTCCTCGAACGACTATCTGGCCATGGGCACCGACCCGGAGGTGATCGAAGCCTCGATCGAGGCCGCGCGCACGATGGGCGCCGGCGCCGGCGGCACCCGCAACATCGCCGGCTCCTCGCCGATCCATGTCGCGCTGGAGGCGGAGCTTGCCGCGTTGCATGGCAAGGATGCCGCCCTGCTCTTCACCTCGGGCTATGTCTCGAACCAGGCGACGCTGACCGCGATCCTCAACTCCATGCCCGGTTGGCACGTGTTTTCCGACGCGCAGAACCACAATTCGATGATCGTCGGCATCAAGGGCGGCAAGGCGGCGACGGTGCATGTCTTCGCCCATAACGACCTGGCCGATCTCGAGGCCAGGCTGGCGGCCGCGCCGGCTGACGCGCCGAAGATGATCGCCTTCGAGAGCGTCTACTCGATGGACGGTGACATCGCCCCGATCGGGGCGATCTGCGACCTCGCCGACAAATACAACGCCATCACCTATCTCGACGAGGTTCACGCCGTCGGCATGTATGGTCCGCACGGCGCCGGCGTCTCCGAGCGCGACGGCGTCGCCCACCGCCTCACCATCATCGAGGGCACGCTCGCCAAGGCCTATGGCTGCCACGGCGGCTATATCGCCGGCGATGCCAGCGTGATCGACTATATCCGTTCGGTCGCCGCCGGCTTCATCTTCACCACCGCCCTGCCCCCGCCCACCGTTGCGGCGGCGCTCGCCTCGATCCGGCGGCTGAAGGTGGATCAGGCCCGGCGCGATACGCTGTTCGAGCGGGCGAACCTGCTGAAATCCAAATTCGACCAGGCCGGCCTGCCGCGCTTGTCGACGGAAAGCCACATCGTCCCGCTGATGATCGGCAACGCGGCACGGGCAACCGAGGTCTCGATGCGGCTGATCCGCGAATTCGGCATGTATGCGACCCCGATCAACTACCCGACGGTGCCCGCCGGAACAGAAAGGCTGCGATTTACGCCCGGCCCGAAACATACCGAGGCAATGATGGACGAACTGGTCCGGGCGCTGCGCCACATCCTGTCCGGAGACCAGGCGACGGCCGCGGCCTGATTCGATCTTGCAGGGTGAGCCAAGCCTCGTTATAGGCTCCGGGACATGCCGACATAGCTCAGCGGTAGAGCAACTGATTCGTAATCAGTAGGTCCCCAGTTCAATCCTGGGTGTCGGCACCATCTCCCCTCCTTGCGTTCGAAACGAAGGGTCGAGGCCGCCGGGCCCCCTCACGACACGATGTATGCCCTCAGGGAGTCGACCTCGAATTCGGCTTCCTCGATGCGGGCTTTCACGAGATCGCCGATGCTCACCAGCCCCACGAGCGTATCGTCCTCAAAAACCGGAAGATGACGGCAGCGATTGGTGGTCATGGCCAGCATGGCGTCGAGAATGGTGACATCGGGCGTGCAAGAGGCGACCAGGCGCGTCATCAGATCCGCGACGGTGCGGGTCTTGATGTCGCCGTCGAAATCGCCGACCGATCTCATGATGTCGCGCTCGGACAGCATTCCGACAAGTCCGCCGCCATCGTCGACCACCGGCGCGGCGCCGATCCGCTTCGCGGCAAGAAACCTTGCCGCCTGGGGGACCGACTGCCGCCCCTTGAGGACGACGGCCCCCCAGCCTTTCTGGTCCAGAATCTGTCGAATCGTTGTCATCGCTCATTCTCCGTCGTGGCGATACGGGTCTTGTCACGATCGCCGGAAAGACGATCCTCGCTGAACGCCCCCTCGGGAACTCCGATCCGGATAGCCAAACCCCGATAGCCAAACTCCAAGAGCCAAACTCCAAGAGCCAAACAAAGACTTTACGGGAGCGGTTCCGATAAGCCGTTTTCAGAAACTATGATCCCTCCGCCCCGGCAGAACCAGTACTTTAATGATCTACGCCAGAGGCCAGCCATGCAAAAGGCAAGGGTTTCTTGAAGAATTACCCGGCCGGACGAGGCTCTACCCGAGCATCATCTTTATGAAAGACATCACCGGCGCGGGATAGGTTCCCAGAACCACGAGCGCCACCATGAGCACACCGATCAGAGCGCGGCCCGATACCGGCACATCGAGGCGACGCGCAGGATCATCCTCCGGCGAGGGCGGCAAGCCCATCGCGATCAACAGGCGCAGGTAATAGAACAGGCCAATCACGCTGCCGAGCAGCAGCGCCGCGACCGGCCAGAACAACGCGGTGCCGACACCGGCGACGACAAGGTAGAATTTGGCGATGAAGCCCATCGTCGGCGGCATGCCGGCAAGCGAGAGCAGCATCAACGCGAGGCCCGCGGCAAGGAACGGGCGGGTGCGGAACAGGCCGCGATAATCCTCGATCCGGTCGGCGTCGCGCCCCGCGCCGGGCGCGCTGAGCAGGGCGACGATGCCGAAGGCGCCGAGGCTGGTGACCGCGTAGGCCGCCAGGTAATAGGCCGCGGCATCCACGCCGAGCGCCGGGGCGGCGAGAAAGGCGACGAGCAGGTAGCCCAGATGGGCGATCGAGGAATAGGCGAGCAGGCGCTTCACGTTGGTCTGCAGCAGGGCGAGCAGGTTGCCGGCGAGCATGGACAGGATCGCGACCGCGGCGATGCCGGCGCGGAGCGAGGCATCCGCATGACCGCCGGCGAGGGCGAAGAAGCGCAGGATCACGGCGAAGACCGCGATTTTAGAAACCACGGCGATGAAGGCGGTAACCGGCGCGGGCGCGCCCTCATACACATCGGGCGTCCACATGTGGAACGGCACCAGCGAGAGCTTGAAGCCGACGCCGGCGAGAATGAGCGCGATGCCGGCGAGGCGGTAGAGATCGGCCGGGCCGGCTTCATGGACGAGCGCGCCGATGCGGGCGAAGGACATCGTGCCGAAGGCGGCATAGATCAGCGCCATGCCGAACAGCAGAAAAGCCGAGGCGGCGCCGCTGAGGATGAGATATTTGGTGCCGGCCTCGGCCGCGCTGCCGCGCGGGCCGGCATAGGCGATCAGCCCGAGCAGCGAGATGCCGAGCGTTTCGATGCCGAGGAAGAACGAGGCGAAATGCACGCTCGCCGGCAGAATGGCGGCGCCCAGAGTCGCGGTGAGCAGAAGCAGATAGTATTCCTCGCGCGGCCCCTCGCCCACCCGGTCGAGATAGATCCACGAGAGCGCGGCGACGACCAGGGCGGAGACGAGCACCAGCCCGGCGTAGAACAGCGCGGCGCCGTCGATCACGAAAAGCGGCGTCACCGCGACCGGGGATGCGGGGGCGGCGAGCGGCAGGGCGATGCAGCAAAGCAGCAGGCCGGCGATGGTCGACAGGGCGATAAGGCGATGATCGCGGCGAATGGCGATCAGCAGCATGACCAGGATCGTCACCGCGCCGAGCAGGGTGAAGGGCGCGAAGGCGGCGAAGGCCGGGGCGGTCAAGGCCGGGGCGGTCATGGCGCGCGCTCCGCGACATGTTCGGGCAACGCCGCCGAGACCGCGGCGCTGTGCTGCACGGCGGCGAGGCCCGGCGCCACCTCGTCAACGACCGGCTGCGGATAGAGGCCGAGCCCGACAATGGCGACCACCAGCACCGCCATGACGGCGAGATGCGGCGGCGAGAGATCGGCGATCGCGCGATGATGCGCCGGCTCCTGCGGCGCGCCGTGGAAGGCGCGCTGGACCAGCAGCAGCGAATAGGCGGCGGCGGCGACCAGCCCGAAAGTGGCGATGACGGTGAAGACCACACTGGCCTGGAAGCTGCCAAGCAGGATGAGGAATTCACCGATGAAATTGCCGAGGCCGGGCAGGCCGAGCGAGGCGATGGCAAAGAACATGCCGCAGGCGGACAGGCGCGGCACCATCCCCCAGAGCCCGCCCATGCGCCGCATGTCGCGGGTGTGGATGCGTTCCTGCAAGGCGCCGACCAGCACGAAGAGCGCACCGGTGCTGATGCCGTGCGCCAGCATCTGCACGACCACGCCCTGAAGCGCGAGCGTGCTCCAGGCGAAGACGCCGAGCAGGACGAAGCCCATGTGGCTGACGCTGCTGTAGGCGACCAGGCGCTTGAGGTCGTTCTGCCCGAAGGCGAGCAGCGCGCCGTAGAGAATTCCGGCGACCGCGAGCGCCATCGCCACCGGCGCGAAAGCATGCGCCGCCGCGGGAAACAGCGGCACCACGAAACGGATCAGGCCGTAGGCGCCGGTTTTCAGCAGGATGCCGGCGAGCAGCACGGAACCCGCGGTCGGGGCTTCGGTATGGGCGTCCGGCAGCCAGGTGTGGAACGGCACCGCCGGCAGCTTCACCGCGAAGGCGATGAAGAAGCCGAGCATCAGCAGGAAGCCTGTCGTCGGGCTCATCTTCGTGCCGAGCAGCGCAAGATAGTCGAAGGTCAGATCGCCGGTCGCGCGCTGGTGGATGAAGACGAGCACGAGGATCGACACCAGCATGAGCAGGCCGCTGCCCTGGGTGAAGAGGAAGAACTTGATCGCCGCGTAGGAGCGGTTCTCGTGCCCCCACAGCGCGATGATGAAATACATCGGCACCAGCATCAGTTCCCAGAAGAAGAAGAACAGGAACAGGTCGAGCGCGAGAAAGACGCCAATGACGCCGGCGGTGGTCCAGAGCAGGTTGGCGTGGAACAGGCCGGAGCGGTCGGTGATCTCGGTCCAGGAAATCACGACGCAGACGAGGCTGAGCACGATCGTCAGCAGGATCAGGACCAGGCTCAGCCCGTCGAGATCGAGTTCGAAGGAGATGCCGAGCTGCGGAATCCACGAGTGGTCGAACTGCGCGATCCAGGCGCCGTGGCCGGGTGCGAGGGCGGCGCCGATCAGGGGGAGTGCAACGAGAAGTTCGAGCGTGAGCACCGCGATCGCCACCCAGCGCGGCGCGTCCGGGTCGCGCGCGCCGGCGATCCAGGCCAGCACGCCGCCCACCGTCGGGAACAGGATGAGCCAGAACAGGATCATCGCAGCACCGCGATCGCGATGAGGCCGACCGAGCCGATGGCCAGGCTCGCGGCATAGAGGCGAACATTGCCGGTCTGGGTGCGGCGGATCGCCCGGTGAAGCGCCTGAGTGCCCCAGGCGACGCCGTCATAGACCCTGTCGATGAAATCGTCGCGGTCGATGCGGGCGGCCCAGATCACGGGGCGGACCAGCAGGCGGTCATACAACGCGTCGAACCCGGCGGCCCCATGCCAGAACCGCCAGAGCGGCGTTTCGGCCGGCGGGCGGGACGGGCGCCAGTAGAGCGCGGCGGCCAGCGCGATCCCGAGGATGGAGGCGGCGCTGGCGAGCAGCAGCGGGGTCATGTCGGTCACCTCCCTGGTCGGGGGCAGCACCGGCGCGAGGAGCCTGGAGAGCAGCGTGACGTGGCCGAAGGCCGGCGGCAGCTCGATGAAGCCGCCGACCAGCGACAGCGCCGAGAGCACCACCAGCGGCATGACGACGCGCCAGCCATAGGCGCCGCTGACAGGGGTGTGCTCCTCGCCGAAAAAGGCGATGAAGACGGCGCGGAAGATATAGATCCCGGTGACGAACGCGCCGATCACGCCGGCGAGCCAGAGCACGCGGCCGCCATTGCCGTCGGCCCAGGCGCCCGAGAGGATCGCCTCCTTGCTGTAGAACCCCGAGGTGATCAGCGGCAGGGCGGCGAGGGCGGCGCTGCCGATCAGGAAGCTCCAGAAGGCGGCGGGCAGGCGCCGGGCGAGGCCGCCCATCCGGTAGATGTCCTGCTCGTGATGCAGGCGCATGGTGACGGCGCCGGCCGAGAGGAACAGCAGCGCCTTGAAGAAGGCGTGCGTCATGAAGTGGAACATCGCCGCGCGCCAGGCGCCGACGCCGAGGGCAAGGAACATGTAGCCGATCTGGCTCATCGTCGAATAGGCGAGGATGCGCTTGATGTCGTTCTGCGCCAGCGCGCTGAAGCCGGCGAGCAGCAGGGTCGCCGCGCCGACGATGCCGACGGTGATTTCCGCCGCCGGCGCGAGCAGGAACAGCACATGGGTGCGGGCGATGAGGTAGACGCCGGCGGTGACCATCGTCGCGGCGTGGATGAGCGCGCTGACCGGGGTGGGGCCGGCCATCGCGTCGGGCAGCCAGGTCTGCAGCGGCAACTGCGCGGACTTGCCGACGGCGCCGCCGAGCAGGAGGAAGGCGATCAGCGTCGCGGCCGGCGCGCCGACATGCCAGGTGTGGGCGGCCTCGCGCATCGCCCCGGCGATGTTCAGCGTGCCGAGGCGGCTGGCGATCAGCAGCAGGCCGATCAGGAAGGCGGTATCGCCGACGCGGGTGACGATGAAGGCCTTGCGCGCGGCGAGCCCGTTGGCGGGGTCGCGCCACCAGAAGCCGATCAGCAGATAGGAACAGAGCCCGACCCCTTCCCAGCCGGCGTAGAGGGCGAGGAAATTGTCAGCCATCACCAGCAGCAGCATCGCGGCGACGAAGAGGTTGAGATAGGCGAAGAAGCGGCCATAGCCGTCCTCGCCCTCCATGAATTCGGTCGAGAACAGGTGGATGAGGAAGCCGACGCCGCTGGTGACGAGCATCATCAGCAGCGAGAGCGGATCGACCCGCAGGGTGATGCCGAAGGAAAAACGCCCGACCGCGAACCAGCGCCACAGGGCCTGCTGGTAGGCGGCGCCCGGCGGCGGGTGCAGCAGGAAGGCGCCGGCGATGGCGAAGGCGATGACGGCGGCGAGGCCCACCGAAAGCACGCCGGTCAGCGCCTCGGCGCGGTGCGACAGTCGCCCGGCACCGAGCATGAGCACGATCGAGCCGAGCAGCGGCAGGGCGGGGACGAGCCAGAGAAAATGCTGCATCGTTCTACCCTCTCAGACCGTCGCCGGCATCGGCGTCGAGCGTGGGAATGCGCCGGTGCATCAGCAGGATGAGCGCCAGCCCGACCGAGACTTCCGCGGCGGCGAGCGTGAGCACGAGGATGAACATGATCTGCCCGTCCGGCGAGGCCCAGCGGGCGCCGGCGACGATGAAGGCGACGCCGGCCGCGTTCAGCATCACCTCGAGCGACATCAGCATGAACAGCAGGTTGCGGCGGACCAGCACGCCGACGAGGCCGAGCGCGAAAAGGATCGCGGCGAGCAGCAGACCCTGGTCGAGCGGAACCGTCGCCATCGCGCTACTCCGGTCCCATGATCGAGCGGCCGAGATGAAACGCCGCGACCAGCCCGGCGAGCAGCAGGAACGAGGCCAGCTCGACCGCGAGCATGTAGGGGCCGACCAGCGCGACGCCGACCGCATGCGGGCCGATCACCGCGGCGGCGGGCCGCGGCAGGCCGCCGGAGAGGGCGACACCGCCGAGTTCGATGGCCAGCAGCAGGGCCAGGATCGACGGGCCGATCCAGGTTGCGGGGCGAAGCCAGCTGCTTTCGAGCCGGGCCGCCGCCTCGCCGATGTTCAGCATCATGATGACGAAGACGAACAGCACCATGATGGCGCCGGCATAGATGATGACTTCGAGCGCCGCGGCGAAGGGCGCGCCGAGCACGAAGAACACGAGCGCGACGGCGAGCAGCGAGACCGTGAGATAGAGCAGCCCGTGCACCGCGGACGGGCGGGTGATCATCATCGCCGTCGCGACGACCGCGATGATCGCGGAGATGACGAAGGTGGCGTTCATGATCCGTTATGCCTTCCCCTCCCGTCGCGGTTCATGGCAGCAGGCTGCGCGTGTCGATCGGCTTGCGCTCGCGCGCGGCCTCGCCCTTGTCCTTGCCCGGGATCGCGAGGCCGGACACGCGGTAGAAATTGTAGTCGGGATACTTGCCGGTGCCGCTGATCAGCAGGTGCTCCTTCTCGTAGACGAGGTTCTGCCGGTCGTATTCGCTCATCTCGAAATCCGGGGTGAGCTGGATCGCGTAGGTCGGGCAGGCCTCCTCGCAGAAGCCGCAGAAGATGCAGCGGGAGAAATTGATGCGGAAGAATTCGGGATACCAGCGCCCCTCGGCTTCGGTTTTCTGCAGGCTGATGCAGTCGACCGGGCAGGCGACCGCGCAGAGATAGCAGGAGACGCAGCGTTCCTCGCCGTCCGGGTCGCGGGTGAGCACGATCCGGCCGCGATAGCGCGGCGCGAGATAGGGCATCTCGTCGGGATACGACACCGTCACGTTGCGCTGGAACAAATGCAGGAACGTGTACCAGAGCGTGACCAGCGAACTCAGCATGACCCCCTCCCCTTCATGCGGCCGGCCCGGCGAGCATCAGCGCGCCGGTGACGAGAATGTTCAGCAAGGTGAGCGGCAGCAGGATTTTCCAGCCGAACGCCATGAACTGATCGTAGCGCGGGCGCGGCAGGGCGGCGCGCAGCAGGATGAAGAAGGCGACGAAAAACCCGGTCTTGATCGCGAACCAGAGAAACGGCGGCAGCAGCGGGCCATACCAGCCGCCGAGGAACAGCACCGTCGTCATCGCCGAGACGACGATGATGCCGATATATTCGCCGACGAAGAACATGCCGAACTTCATGCCGGAATACTCGGTGTGGAACCCGGCGCCGAGTTCGTTCTCGCCCTCGGGCAAATCGAACGGAAGGCGATGGGTTTCGGCGATGCCGCCGAGGAAGAAGACGACGAAGCCGATGAATTGCGGCACCACGTACCAGAGATGCCGCTGGCTGTGGACGACATCGGTCAGGTTGAACGAGCCCGCGAGCATCACCACGCCCACCAGCGACAGCCCCATGAAGACCTCGTAGCTGACCATCTGGGCGGCGGCGCGCATGCCGCCGAGAAGCGAGAACTTGTTGTTCGACGACCATCCGGCGAGCACCACCGAGTAGACGCCGAGCCCGCTCATCGCGAGAAAGAACAGCAGGCCGACATTGAGATTGCCGATGATGCCGATCATCGGCGTCGCCGGAACAACGGCGATGGCGAGCATCACCGTGACCATCGAGATCGCCGGGGCGATGACGAAAATGACCGGGTCGGCGAAGGGGGGAATCCAATCCTGCTTGAAAAGCAGCTTGATCCCGTCGGCGACGACCTGGAGCACGCCGAAGGGGCCGGCGCGGTTGGGGCCGTAACGGTCCTGCCAGAAGCCGAGCAGGCGGCGCTCGATCCAGGTCAGCAGGCCAGCCGCCGCCATCAGCACCGCGAGGCCGATCACGACGTTCAGCAGGCCGATGACGATCTCGTTGCCGTGGGTCATGACACCTTCGGCTCCGCCGGGCGCAGCCGCAGCCATGCGGGCACGGCGTGCGCCGTCTGCGCGAGGCCGGCGAGACCCACGACCCCGCGCGGCAGGGCGGGATCGATCTCGACCGCCAGATCCTCCCGCGCATCGCCGATCGCGCAGGAAACAGGCTGGCCGGCGGCGACGCCGAGCGAGGCTGCGTCCGCGGCGTTGAGGACGAGCGCGGGTGGTGCCGCGCGGTCACGGATCGCCGGGGCGCGGCCGGCCTGTTCATCGTCATTGAAGACGCGGGGCAGCAGGACCGCGCGCCACTCGTCCAGCCGCGGGGAGAACGCGGCGGGGATCGTTGCGTCGTAGCGAAGCGTGGCGTCCGGCCGCGCTTCGAGCAGGCGCACGCCGGGATCGCCGCCCTTGAGCGGGCCGTCGATTTCCGCCTGGAAGCGGTTGAGCGACTGCACCGAGTTCCAGCCCGGCGCCCAGAACACCGGGCGCAGGGCCGGCGGGATGGTGCCGTGATGGCCTTCCATCGTCGCGCTGAAGGGCGAGTCCGCCGGGACGGGCGGCATCGGTTCATGGACGCTGCGCCCGGCATCGATCGCGGTGCGGCCGGAATAGCGCCGGGTTTCGCTGGCGATGCGGGAGCCGACGACCCGGAAATCCGCCGGCGGCGCGACAGCAGGCAGGCCGGCGAAACGCGGCATCGCCGCCGCCAGGGCCGCGGCAATGGCCTCGATCGTGGTCAGGCCCTCGCAGGCGTCGAGACCCGCCGTGCGGGCGGCGGCGACAAGCCAGCGCCAGGATTCGGCGATGCCGTCTTCGGCGATGATCGGCGGGTAGAAGCGCTGCGCCCGCCCCTCGGCGCTGACCAGGGTGCCTTCGGCCTCGGCGAAGCTCGCGGCGGGCAGGACGAGATCGGCGCGGCGCGTGGTGGGGCTGTCGGAATGGTCGAGCACCACGAGGCGCGCGGCGGCGAGCCCGGCCTCGATCGCCGCCGCCGGCGCGCGGCGGTCGAGGTCGTTCTCGATCACGATGACGAGGGATGCCCGCCGCGCCAGCGCGGTTTCGACACTGGCCTCCCCCGCCGCCATCAGGGCGAGGCCGAGGCTGTTGCATTCGGGAACGTTCAGCAGCAGCGCCGGCGTCTTGCCGCGGGCGCGCAGGGCGGCGGCGATGTTGGCGGCGGCGCGGATGATGCTCTCCTCGCCGCTCTCGACGCCGGAGACGACGAGCGGGTTCGGCGCGGCGAGCAGCGCCTCGGCGATCTCGCGCGCGGCGGCGGCGAGGTCTTCGGTGATATCGGGAACATCCGGTGCCGCGGGGTCGATCCGGGCGGCCACCGCGAAGCCGAGCCGCGCGATGTCGTCCGGCGCGGCGCGGAGGGCGCGCTGGGCGATGTCGTCCAGCCGTGTCGAGGCGGGGGTGGCGATAAACACGGGGCTTCGCGTGTCGCCGGCGTGATTGCGCACGCCGGTATCCTGCCAGACGGGAATTTTCACCGCCGCCGCCCGCGCGATGCCGGCGCCGCGCGAAGCCTGACGGATGGAGAGCGCCGCGCGCGGGGCGGCGTTGGGCAGGTCCGAGCCGAGAACAAGCACCGTATCCGCCGTCTCCATCTCGCGCAGCGAGGGGACATGCACGGCGCCCGAGCCGAGAATATCGGCGACGAGGCGCAACAGGCGCGCCTCCCCGCGCTGACGCCGGGGTAGAAATTCCGGTCGCCGACGAGCTGGCGCAAAACGTGGTTCGATTCCAGCGAGGCGCGCGGCGAGCCGATGCCGATGACGGTGCCGCCGGCGCGCAGCAGGTCGGCGAGCCGGGCGATCGCGTCGTCGCGGTCGATCGCCGCCAGGCTTCCATCATCGCCGCGCCCCATCGCCGCGCGCAGACGGTCGGGTTGGTTGACGAAGCCATAGCCGAAGCGCCCGCGATCGCAGAGGAAATAGGTATTGACCGCGCCGTTGTAGCGATTGACGATCCGGCGCAGGCGATCCGCGCGGGCATTGGCGATGGTGTTGCAGCCAAGGCCGCAATGGGCGCAGATCGAGGGCGCGCCCCGCATGTCCCATTTGCGGACGTAATGGGCGGAAAACGTCTTGTCGGTAAACACGCCGGTCGGGCAGATCTCGATGAGATTGCCGCTGAACTCGCTCTCCAGCGCGCCATCGGCGTGGCGGCCGAAATAGACGTGATCATGGGCGGCGAAAACATCGATATCCCGGCCGCCGGCATAGTCGCGATAGAAGCGTGAACAGCGGTAACAGGCGATGCAGCGGTTCATCTCGTGCTTGATGAACGGCCCGAGATCCTGGTTGCGATGGGTGCGCTTGGTGAAGCGGTAGCGGCGATAGGTGTGGCCGGTCATCACCGTCATGTCCTGCAGGTGGCATTCGCCGCCCTCTTCGCAGACCGGACAGTCATGCGGGTGGTTGACCATCAGCCACTCGATCACGCTGGCGCGGAAAGCGACAACCTCGGGATCGGCGATCGAGAAGCGCGCGCCCTCCGGCACCGGGGTCATGCAGGCCATCACCATGCGGCCGGTCTGGTCGTCCGGCCCGTCATACTGCTTGACCGCGCATTGCCGGCAGGCGCCGACCGAATCGAGCGCCGGGTGCCAGCAGAAATACGGCAGGTCGAGCCCGGCGCCGAGGCAGGCCTGGAGCAGGTTTTCATCGGGCTTCGCGGTCAGGGTCTTGCCGTCCACCTCGAAGGTCGTCATGCCCAGCCCTCCGCCGTGTCGTGCCAGGGGCAGCGCCCTTCACTGACATGTCGTTCGAATTCCTCACGGAAGAATTTCAGGCCGCTGCGCAGCGGCGCCATCGCGCCGGGGGCGAGATCGCAGAAGGTGCGGCCGGGGCCGAGGAAGTCGACATGGTGGGCGAGCAGCTCGATGTCATCCGCCGCGCCCTCGCCGGCTTCCAGCGCCGCGAGAATGCGCTCGACCCAGGGCAGCCCGTCGCGGCAGGGGGTGCACCAGCCGCAGGATTCCTGGGCGAAGAAATGCTCGATGTTGCGCAGCAGGCCGACCGGGCAGCGCCTCTGGTCCAGCACCAGGATGTTGGCGGTGCCGAGCCAGCTGCCGATCTTGCCGACGGAGTCGAAATCCATCGGGACGTCGAAAGTCTCGCGCATGATGAACGCGGTCGACGCGCCGCCGGGCAGCACCGCGCGCGCCTCGTAGCCCTCGCGCATGCCGCCGGCATGCTCCTCGATGATCTCGTTGAGCGGCGTGCCCACCGGCAGTTCCCACAGACCCGGGCGCTTGACCCGGCCGCTGACGCCGTAGAGCTTGGTGCCGCCTTCGGTCGCGCTACGGCTCAGGCCGAGAAACCAGTCCGCGCCGCGCTCGATGATCGAGGGCACGCAGCACAGCGTTTCGACATTGTTGACGACGGTCGGCTTGCCCCACAGGCCGCTGGTCGTCGAGCGCGGCGGGCGGGTGCGCGGCACGGCGCGCTTGCCCTCCAGCGCGGAAAACAACGCGCTGGCCTCGCCGCAGATATAGCGCCCGCCGCTGCCATGGACGTGGATGGTGAGCGAGAAGCCGGAGCCCAGGATGTCGGCGCCCAGATAGCCGCGCGCCTCGGCCTCGGCCACGGCGCGGGAGAGCCGCTCCATCGCCAGCACGTATTCGCCGCGGACGAAGATATAGGCGGTCTCGGCCTGAACCGCGAAGGCGCCGATGATGATCCCCTCGATCATCAGATGCGGCGCGGCTTCGAGCAGGAGACGGTCCTTGAAGCTGCCGGGCTCCATCTCGTCGGCATTGATGATGAGGTAGCGGTGGCGCGGCGCATCCTCGCCGTGCTGCACGCCTTCCCATTTGCGGCCGGCGGGGAAGCCCGCGCCGCCGCGGCCGCGCACCTTCGCCCGCTTGACCTCCTCGACGACGCGTTCCGGCGACATGCCGAAGGCCTTGCGCATCGCCGCATAGCCGCCGGCGCGCTCGTAGCCGGCGATGTCGAGCGGCTGGCGGCCGGGCTGGATGTATGAAGTGAGCGGTCTGTCCACCATCGCCATCACCTGTATTGCTCCAGGATCGCGTCGATCCGCTCGGGGGTGAGGTCGCCGTGCAGGTCGTCGCCGATCATCATCGCCGGGGCGCGGTCACAGCAGCCGAGGCAGACGATCGGCAGAAGGGTAAAGCGGCCGTCCGGCGTGGTTTCCCCCGGCTCGATGCCGAGGCGCTGGCGCAGCAGGTTGCGCGCGGCGGTGGCGCCCATCACCCAGCAGGCCACGCTGTCGCACAGCAGAATGACATGCCGGCCCACCGGGCGGCGGAAGATCAGGTTGTAGAAGGTGGCGACGCCATCAAGCTCGGCGGGCGTCATGTCGAGAAGGGCGGCCACTTCGGCGAGATGGTCGTCGGAGACATGGCCGTGGCGCTTCTGCACCGCCTTCAGCGCGTCGATCCCGGCGGCGCGCGGGGTTTCGGACTCCCGCCTGAGAGTGGCGATCGTCTCGCGCAGGGCGGGATCGAGCGGCGCCGATGCCGGATCGTGTTCAGCGGTCGACATCGGCCATCACGAAATCGATGCTGCCGATGATCGCGATCAGATCGGCGACATAGGCGCCGCGGCTGATCAGCGGGATCATCTGCAGATGGGGAAAGGAGGGGGTGCGGATGCGGGTGCGGTAGGAGACGGTGTCGCCATCGGCGACCAGGTAATAGCCGTTGATGCCCTTGGTCGCCTCGATGCTGACCATCGCCTCGCCCGGCGGCAGAACGGGCCCCCAGCTGACATTGAGGAAATGGGTGATGAGGGTTTCGATGTCCTGCATCGTCCGCTCCTTGAGCGGCGGCGTCGTCAGCCGGTGGTCGGACTTGTAGGGCCGGGCGGCATGTTGTTGAGGCACTGGCGGATGATGCGCAGGCTCTGGCGGATTTCCTCGATATGGACGACCACGCGGTCGTAACAGTCGCCGTTGTGGCAGATCGGAATGTCGAACTCGAGCTGGTCGTATCCCGAATAGGGGCGCTCGCGGCGATAGTCCCAGCCAAGGCCGCAGGCGCGCAGCCCGGGGCCGGTCACGCCCCAGTCCAGCGCCTCCTCCAGCGTGTAGGCGCCAACGCCGATCGTGCGCGCCTTGAAGAGGCGGTTTCGCATGACGAGCTTGTCGTATTCATCGAGCCGCTTCGACTGGTAGTCGAGATAGTCGCGGATCATCCGGTCCCAGCCCTGCGGCAGATCCGCCGCGACACCGCCGATGCGGAACCAGGCCGGATGCATGCGGAAGCCGCAGATCGCCTCGATGATCTGGAACACCCGCTCGCGGTCGGAGAACATGTAGAAGACCGGCGAAAGCTGGCCGACATCCTGCGACATGGTGCCGTAGAAAACGAGATGGCTCGCGATGCGGAACAGCTCGGCGAGCATGATGCGGATCATCTGCGCGCGGGAGGGCACCTCGATCCCGGCGAGGCGCTCGACCGCCATCACGTAGGGGAAGTTGTTCATCACGCCGCCGAGATAGTCGATGCGGTCGGTATAGGGGATGTAGGTGTGCCAGGACTGGCGCTCGGCCATCTTCTCGGCGCCGCGATGATGAAAGCCGATCTCGGGCACGGCGTCGACGATTTCCTCGCCCTCGAGCTGGAGGATGATGCGGAACACGCCGTGGACGCTCGGATGGTTGGGGCCGAGATTGAGGAACATGAAGTCGGAGTTCTCGCTGTGCCGCTTCATGCCCCAGGCCTCGGGGTTGAAGCGCAGCGCCTCCTGTTCGGCGCGCTCCTTCTCCTCGGTGAGGATGTAGGGGCCCATTTCGGTGGCACGGGCGATATAGTCCTTGCGCAGCGGATGCCCGGTCCAGGTCGGCGGCGTGAGGATGCGGAACAGGGTCGGGTGGCCGGCGAAGCCGATGCCGAACATGTCCCAGACCTCGCGCTCATACCAGTTGGCGTTGGGCCAGATATCCGCGATGCTTCTCACCTCCAGCGCGCCCTCGGCGAGCGGCACCTTGATGCGCACATCGTCGTTCCGCTCGAAGGAGACGAGATGATAGACGAGGGTGAAATCGGCTTTCGGCAGGCCGTCGCGATGGACGCGCTGGCGTTCGTCGATCGCGGTGAGGTCATAGAGCATCTGGAACCGCTGCGCTGCGCCCTCGCGCAGGTGCCGGATCACGGCGTGCAGGATGTCGCGATCGATCCAGATGGTCGGGATTTGGTCGGCGGTCTGTTGCAGGGTGAACGCGATCGGCCCGAGCGTGCGGACCAGGTCGGACACGATGCGCTGTTCGGCCTCTGTGGCGGGGATGCTGTTGAATTCCGTCAGCATCCCGCCCTCCCTACACGCTGTCCGGCGTGGGGAGGCTGCCGGCCGCTTGCCTCTCCTGGTGTTTGAGATCGCGGAAGCTGGGCCGCTCGATCTTCTCGGCGCCGTTGGGCCCGATCATCCAGCTCAGCGGCCGGCGTTCGGAGCCGATCGAATTCTGCAACAGCGTCAGCCCTTCAAGCAGCGCGTCCGGCCGCGGCGGGCAGCCGGGCACGTAGACATCGACGGGCAGGAAGCTGTCAGCGCCCTGAACGACGGCGTAGATGTCATACATCCCGCCCGAATTGGCGCAGGCGCCCATCGAGATCACCCAGCGCGGCTCCAGCATCTGGTCGTAGAGATACTTGATGACGGGCGCCATCTTCACGAAGACGGTGCCGGAGATGACGATCAGGTCGGCCTCGCGCGGGGTGGCGCGCAGCACTTCCGAGCCGAACCGGGCGATGTCGAACTTGCTGGTGAAGGCCGTCGCCATCTCGACATAGCAGCAGGAGAGGCCGAAATTGAACGGCCAGATCGAATATTTCCGCCCCCAGGCCACCATGTCCTCCAGCCGGCCGAGGGCGACGTTGCGGCGCACGGCGTCGGTGAAGGTGCCGCCGCCGGGGGATGCGGCGGGCGGATGGCCGGCGGCGCCGAGGCCGCGGAGCAGCGGCGCCGTCGTGGAAGCCTGTTGTCCCGTTCCGCCTTTGCCGAAGGTGAACCGCATCGCCTCAGCGCCCCCGCGCCCTGGCAAGCCGCCGCGGCCTCGGCCCCCATTCCAGCGCCCCCGCGCGCCACAGATAGACGAGCGCGGCAAGCAGCGCGAGAACGAAGACCGCGATCACGCAATAGCCGGTCCATCCCGCTTCATGAACGGCGGTGGCCCACGCATAGAGATACGCCGCTTCAAGATCGAAGATCACGAAGAACATCGCAATCAGATAGAACTGCACGGGCAGCCGGAAGCGGGCGTAGCCCACGGTGACGATGCCGGATTCAAAGGGCTCGCTGGTGGCCCGCTTCAGGTGCCGCTGACCAAGAAAGTGGGACACCCCGATCATGCCCGCGACCAGCACGACCACGCAACAGGTATACAGCAGCATTACCCAATAATGGGCTGAATACTCCATAGTCGACGTCCTTCCCACCAGCAGCGCGGACACCGCGAAAAACGATGCCAACCGCAAAACGACAGGACTATTAGTTTCTTAACTGACACTACTCACTTGCCGTCTGTCAAGAAGACTTTCATCAATGGGAATATTCAAATTTCCAACGGCATGAAAATCAATATGTTATCGCCCCGTGCGACGGACAAACGGCAAGAGGCGAATGAAGCGCATCACGGCGGAGGGCGCCCGTCGCCCCGCGGCGAACCCGAAACGCATGACGCCTGCCCGACATGTCCGCCGCCGCCCGAGCCGGAGATAATTGTTTTTTCTGGAGCGCTTTCCGATCCATCCGGATCGGATGGAGTGCTCTATGGCATTGATAAATAGAGCATCAATCATCGCGCGGATGGATAACAATACCGAGGCCGATCCGGAGTCCCGTTCCGCTGGCCCGGCATTGTCTTCGAGCATAGTCATCCTGAGCGAGCGTGACAGCCTTGCCATTCACCCGGATGAAAGGCCCTTCGACTGGCTGAACCTGAAACATGGCGATCGATTTTTTATTGATCGAAACATCCTTTATTATGTTTGAACTGAAAGACATATCCACCATGAATCGACAGGTGGTTTCAGAAATATTTTTTATATTTATTCTGTATTTATTTGTATTGCTTTGATCGAATGAAATTGAAAAGTTTTTCTGTTTTTGATTTTCGCTATTGATCATATGAATCAACTGACCTGGCTCAAGATTTCTATAATTTTTTATCTGCTTGAAATAATACATACTTCTCTGATTGTAGTAATTTTTATTCGAAAATAAATATATATGATTATCATAAGTATATTTGGCGGCAAGGACAATGATTGCCGCTGAAAAACAGCCCGACAGGAGCCCGAGCAACAACCACTCCGACCGTTTGAAAAACTCCATGACCCAGCCTGCTTTTCGTAGGTTTTCAGTTCACCGCCGAGTCGCTTATCGTCTAATCATGAATATATAATTAATAATGTTATCAAACAATTTGATAAAATTCATAAATAAAAATCGATACCGTAAATCGAAACAAAAGAAGCCCCGACCAAGGCCGGGGCATTAGTTTGGAACAGGGAAAAAAACGTCTGGGAGAAACGTCTGTCTCGTCAATACAATGCTTTCACGGTTCCCCGACATGATCTGGATCAACAGGCGACGAAATTCGGCTTGGAGCATCTTTATCCCGCGCGGTCGTCATCGCTGGCCGGCCCCTTGGAGGCCCTGAGCAGCATGCCAAACAAGTCTCGCGGTTCGTCGGGATCGGCCAGCATGTCGAGTTCGTCGTAAAGCCCCGTTCCCGCCAGCAATGAGCGGACATAGCGCAGCGCCGAAAAATCCTCCGTCGCAAAGCCGACCGAGTCGAACACCGTGATCTGTCTCGCATCCCGCCGCCCCTCGGCCGTCCCGCAAATCACCTCCCAAAGTTCCGTGACCGGATGATCCGCGGGAAGTTGCTGAATTTCCCCCTCGATACGGGTCTGTGGCATGTATTCGACAAATATATCCGAACGCAGCAAAATATCCCGATGCAGTTCGGTTTTTCCAGGACAGTCACCGCCGACCGCATTGATATGAACTCCCGAGCCAACCATGTTGTCGCTCAGAGCCCGAATCTGAATGGTAGTGCGACTATCGGTGACGGGCGATTTTTCGTGTGAGCAGGCGGATATGGGCGAGGAAGAGCCATGCGGTGGCGCTGGTAACGGTGGCCTCGAAATCCCTTGCGAGACGTCGGCATCTGCCGAGCCAGGCGAAGGTTCTTTCTACCACCCAGCGCCGCGGCAGGAGTTCAAACCCGCTCGCGGCGTCGGAGCGCTTTACGATCTGTATGGTCCATTTGCCGATTTTGGCGAGGCGTCCATTGAGTTTAGGACCGGCATAACCGCCGTCAGCGAATATGTGCCGCAACCAGGGATACAGGGATTTGACGGATTTGAGCACGTCGGGCGCCCCGTCGCGGTCCTGAATACCGGCATGATGAACGACGGCACCGACGAGGTGGCCGATTGTATCTGTGATGATGTGGCGCTTGCGGCCCTTGATCTTCTTTCCGGCATCGAACCCGCGCGGCCCGCCGGCTTCGGTGGTCTTGACCGACTGACTGTCGATCACACCGGCTGTGGGCGAAGCCTCGCGTCCGGCCATTTCCCGCGCCTGCATGACTAGGACGTGATTGATGCGATCGAACGTGCCGTCACGACAGAAGCGGTAGAAATACCCCTGCACGGTGGTGAACGGAGCGAATTCCTTCGGGATCTGGCGCCACTGACAGCCGGTTGCCAGCATGTAGAAGATGGCCTCCACAATCCTTCGAAGCGCCACCCTTCGGGGTCGGCCTCGATGCTGCGGAGCGGGCATGAACGGCTCGATCATGGCCCATTCAGCGTCGGTGAGGTCGCTTGCGTAGCGCAATCCGGCCCGGCAATATCGTCGCCGAGCGATTTCAGTCCAGGTCATCGTGTCTCCGTCCGTCTTCGCAAACGAACTGAATCACAACTTACTGAAATCGCTCAACTATCTTTTTCGGTCCGGCTCTCAGAATCGTGGCGTATTGCTTGTCCGCCGTGACCGTTGTGATGATATCCGCGCCGGACACCGCCTCTTCCGCCGACCGGCAGGGCGTTACGTCGATATCGAATCCAGACAGGTTGCGCATGCATTTGCGCGTCGCGGCCGCATCGATGTCGAACAGCCGGAGCTGGCGGAGTCCAAGCAGGCTGCGGAACGCGATCGCCTGAAATTCCGACTGCGCGCCATTGCCGATAATGGCCATGCATCGGGCGTCCCGCGGGGCGAGCCGCCTTGCCGCGACCGCGGAGGTCGCCGCGGTCCGCAGCGCCGTGAGGAGTGTCATTTCCGAAAGCAGAACGGGATAACCGGTCCCGACATCGGCGAGAACCCCGAAAGCGGTGACCGTCTGCCGCCCCTCGCGCATGTTCTTCGGATGGCCGTTGACGTATTTGAACCCGTAGGTCCGGCCATCGCTGGTGGGCATCAGTTCAATCACCCCCTCGGGACTGTGCGATGCGACGCGGGGGGTCTTGTCGAAGCTCGGCCAGCGTCGGAAATCATCCTCGATCTGAGCGGCCAGCCCGGTGATGAACTGTTCAACGCCGTGGCGCAGCACCAGCTTCATCATGTTGTCGACATTCACGAACGGCACGATGTTCAATCTCGGATTCATCCGGCGTAACTCCTTGTCGGGGTATCCAGCACCCGCCGGCCGAGAAGGCTGGCGAGCAGGTCAACCATCAGAACGGCGGTGCGTCCGCGTTCATCGAGGAACGGGTTGAGTTCGACGAGATCGACACTGCCGACGAGGCCGCAGTCATGCAGCATTTCCATGACGAGATGCGCCTCGCGGACCGTCGCCCCGCCAGGCACCGTCGTCCCCACGCCCGGCGCAATCCCGGGGTCGAGAAAATCGACATCGAGACTCACATGCAGGTGCCCGCCCGCCGCCGCCACCCGCCCCAGAAACGCGCGGAGCAATGGCGCAATGCCGTGCTCGTCGATCGCCCGCATATCGTGAACGGTCATGCCGGCAGATTCGATCACCCGCCGCTCCGCCGGATCGACGCTGCGGATGCCGAGCATGCAGACATTCGCGGGGTCGACGATGGCCGGCTGCGGCGGGAAGAACCCCTCGAACCCCGGCTGCCCGGTCGCATAGGCCATCGGCACGCCGTGCAAGTTGCCGCTTCTGGTCGTCTCCAGAGTATGCAGGTCCGGGTGGGCATCCAGCCACAGCACGAAAAACGTCTTCCGCCACTCCGTCACCCTGCGGCAAAGCCCGGTCAGCGATCCCGCGGCAAGGCTGTGATCGCCGCCGAGGCAAACCGGAAACACATCGGGCGAATCGAACGCGGCATAGGCCGCATCGGCCAGGGCCGACGTCCAGCCCACAACCGCCGGCAACTCCCGGATCGCGCGATTGCCATGAGGCGCCGGCCGGGCCGGCGCAGGGGCGACATTGCCCAGATCCTCCACGGCATGGCCGAGTTCGGCGATCGCCCTGGCGATCCCGGCCGCCCGGAAGGCGCTTGGCCCCATATCGCAGCCAGGTCGTCCCGCCCCGTCCTGAACCGGGGCGCCAATCAGCCGGCATCGCTTTTGCTGCGCCATCACACCCCCGCGATCAATCTGCATCCATCCTCCAAGGGAACTACGGAACGATGGCGGAGGTGAGCCGAATTATTGATAAAAATGACTACCTGTTTTGCCAGTTTGCCTGATATTTTTGATCAGAATGCGGAACCCCTCCATGGAACAGCCCGTCTCTCTCGATGACAGACTCATCACCCTGTTGCGCCACAATGGCAGGCGAAGCATTTCCGACCTCGCCCTCGCGCTGGGCGTCTCGCGCGCCACGGTTCGCGCCCGGATCGAACGGCTGGAGCGTGGCGGGGTGATCATCGGCTACACGGTCGTGCTGCGTGCCGATACGGTCGCGGCCCCCGTGCGGGGGATCATGCTGATCGAGGTCGAGGGGCGCGCCGCGGACCAGGTCGTCCGCGCCCTCGGCGGCTTTCCCGAAATCATCGAGATCCACACCACGAACGGCAAATGGGATCTCATCGTCGAACTCGCCGCCCCAAGCCTCGCCGATCTCGACGCGACTCTGCGGCGGATCAGGCTGATCCCCGGCATAACCGGCAGCGAAACCAACCTGCTCCTCGCCACCCCGCGCAGCGCGCGGGCGAGGCTTTAGAGCATCATCCATCCAGCGCCGGAAGCTCGACGCGCCGGATATCCCGCTGCGATGCCCGGCCGCGCGCCGGGGCGGTCACCGCAGTGCGAACCTCGCCCGCTCAGTCCGCCTTGTCCGGCCCGTCGATATGAGGAACAACCGCGCTTCCACTGCGCGACGAGCGTGACGCGGCCTCGATCACGGCCATCACCGCCAGCGCAGCGCCCGGCGGCACCGGGCCATCGCCGCCGCCGGGCAAAGCGTCGCGCAGTTCGGCGTAATACCTGCGATGATCTCCGGCCGGAACGGGAATGTCCCGAATCGTGCCGGATGGGTCGAAATGCAGCATGGCATCGGGATCTTCGCCCCATCCTGTCGCCCCCGGCCGCATGCCTGCCCGCAGCTGGTCTTCCTGGATATCGGCGAAACGTTTGACCAGCGTTCCCTTGTCGCCATGCGCGACGAAGCGGTGCCCGCCGCCGCACGCCAGCATTCCGGCATGCAGAATCACCCGCCGCGGGCCATAATCGAGAATCACATGCACCCAGTCCTCAACCACGGCGCCCTTCCGCTGGGCGGCGAAATTGGCCTGCACGCGGTGCGGCATCCCGAAAAGGCAAAGCGCCTGATCGACGAGATGAGGGCCGAGATCGAGCCATAATCCGGCCCCCGGAACGGCCTGCTCCCGCCAGCGCGGCCGCACCTGCGGACGGAACCGGTCGATATGGGATTCGAAATGGCGGACTTCGCCGATCAGCCCATCCGCGATGGCCTTGCGAACCGCCAGAAAATCGCTGTCCCAGCGCCGGTTCTGGAAAACGGAAACAATCCGGCCGGCACGCCGCGCGGCCGCGACGACGGCGCGCGCGTCCGCGAGGTCCAGCGTGAAGGGCTTGTCGACAACAACGTGTTTCCCGCTCGCCAGCGCCGCTTCGGCGAGAGGACGATGCGTCTCGTTGGGCGAGGCCAGAACGACCAGATCGATGTCGTCGCGATTGATCAGCGCGAGCGGGTCGGCCTCCACCGCCAGGCCTGGCAGATCGGCGTGAACCCTCGCCGCATCGCGCGAGGCGATCGCGGTCAGCCGATAGCCCCCGGTTGCCGATATCAGCGGCGCGTGGAATGTGCGGCCGGCATAGCCATAGCCGATCAGGCCGACACGAATTTCGCCACCTCCCGCCATCATGTGCCCGACCGGGTGCCGGACCTCATGCGATCTTCGGGATCGTGACGCCGATCATGTCACCCGCCGTGACGATCGACGCCAGCCTCTCCTCGTCCCAGCCATCGGTTCCTTCAGGGCGCCGCGGCAGAACCATCCACCGGTAATCGGCCGTGGAGTCGACAATGCGAAGCTTCACGCCGGCCGGAACGATCGTCCCCCATTCCGCCAGCAACCCGCGCGGATCGCGCACGGCGCGGGCGCGGTAGGACGCCGACTTGAACCAGAACGGCGGATAGCCCAGAACCGCCCGCGGGTAGCAGCTGCACAGCGTGCAGACGACGAGATGATGCACCGACCCGTCGTTCTCGACGACGCCGAGCGGCGGCGCGCCCCGCATGACCACCCCCAGCTCCTCCACCGCACGGGTTCCGTCCCCGAGAAGGCGCTGGCGGAACAGGGGATCAACCCAGGCGCGCGCGACGATGCCCCCCCCCTGGGCCGGGCTCGCCGCCTCGGTAATCGCGATCCGGTCGGCGATCTCGGCCGGCGAAACGATGGATTTCTCCGCCAGGATATCGCGGATGGCGACGAGAAGCCGCTCGGCGGAAACGCGCAGCAGGTCGTCCGGCGCGCTCATGCTCTCTCCAGCCAGGTTTCGTAAATCTCGATGAGGATCTCGTCGTCTCCCTGCCCCTCGGGCCATATCGCCTGCCGCGGAAAGGCGACATGGTAAAGCGCGAGGTCGCGCGCCGGCCGGGCGAAGGCCAGATCCTCCGGATTGGGAAACCGCCCGAGATAGGCGCGGATCTCACCCGGCATGCCGCGAACGTAGTGCGGCGTGCGTATGTGCACGGCCCCGCCTGTCTCCGGCCAGTCATCCCGCACGCGAACAGGGTCGCCGGCGGAGAACAGGCTCATGCCGCCGCCAGGGCGCGGCGCAACTCCGCCTCGGTGACGACGCCGCGCCGCAGCAGATTATCGGCGATCGAGCGGATCCAGCGCTGATAATACCCCAGAGCGTGATACTCCGGTTCGGGAATCGCCTCGATCCCGCGGCGCAGTTCATCGACGCTCATCAACCCCTTCAGGCTGAGCAACTGCCGCAGCGCATCGACCTCGCGATCGAAATCGGTCAGCACATGAGGCTCGGTATCGACGCCGGAGCACATGAACGCCGAAACACCGCCCAGATCGTGATGCGCCCGTGGCCGGTTTTCCGGCAACCGCCCGCTCGTCGATGTTTCGCTGTCCTCGGTCATGGAAACAGTCTAGCGCAGGACCACCGCAGCACAAGCCACCACCGCGGCCTGACCGCACGCCGCGCCGCGGATCAGCCTGAACACGATTTCGAGTGGGATGGTGGGCGCACAAGGACTCGAACCTTGGACCCGCTGATTAAGAGTCAGCTGCTCTACCAACTGAGCTATGCGCCCATCACACATGATCGTCCGCGTCGCACCGCGTCGACAGAGGCCGTCTAGCAAGATCGGCCCGGTCTGTGAAGAGGCCGATCCACCACTTGATCAATCGGCGGATATGGCGAATTAGAAACAGGATCGGCCATGCAGGCTCCCGCAATGCACAGAACAGGTAGAATCCGATGCCGCACTCAAGGAAAATGACTTTCCGACGCGCCCCGCTCTGGACCGCAGCAACGATGATCGCTGTGCTGGCTGGCGTGTTCGGCGTCGAGGCCGCCTTCGGCCAGGGTTCCGGCGGCTATGTTCCCGCCCCGACCGCGGCGCCGCCGGGAGCGTTTCCTGCCATGCCGAAACCGAATACCAGCGGGATGAGCCAGGCGCAGATCGCCGAAGTGCAGCGCGGAGAATATCTCACCGCCGCGGCCGACTGCATGCCCTGTCACACGGCCCCCGGCGCGAAGCCCTTTTCGGGCGGGCTGTCCTTCGTAACCCCCTTCGGCACGATCTATTCACCGAACATCACGCCCGCGAAAGCCACCGGAATCGGCAAGTGGACGCAAGCGCAGTTCTACGATGCCCTGCATTACGGCATTTCACCCGGCAGCTCGCTCGGCGTGTTTCCGAAATATCTCTACCCGGCGATGCCCTACACGTCCTACGCCAAGCTGACGAAGCCGGACGTGACAGCCATCAAGGCCTATCTCGACGCGATCCCGGCGGTCGATGCGCCGCATGTGCCGAACAGGCTCGGTTTTCCGTTCAACATCCGGGCGATGCTGCTCGGCTGGCGGATCATGTTCTTCAGCACCGCGCCGGTCCACTACAGGAAGGACTGGTCGCCCGCGGTGCGCAAGGGCGCCTATCTCGCCGAAGCGCTCGGCCATTGCAGCGAGTGCCATTCGCCGCGCAACCTGCTCTTCGCCATCAAGTCCGGAGACACGCTGGCCGGCGCGCAGATCCTCGGCGAACCCTGGTATGCGCCGAACATCTCCTCCTCGAAACCCTACGGCGTCGGCGGCTGGAGCCGCAGCGACCTGGTCGATTACCTGCATGAGGGCGGCAACATGAACCGTGGCTCGGCATTCGGGCCGATGCAGTCGGTCGTGAATTACAGCCTGAGCCAGCTACCGCGTCAGGATATCGACGATCTCGCCGCCTACCTCCAGACAGCGACGCCGCCGCGCGAGAACCCGGTGAGGAAGGTGGCGCTCGCCCCCGGCGAGCTCGCCCAGGGCAAGACGCTCTACGATCAAAACTGCGCCGCCTGCCACCAGGCGGACGGCAAGGGCGTGAAGGATGTCTTCCCCAACCTCGCGGGCAACGATTCCGTCACCAACGGACCGTCCGACAACGTGATCGGCGTCGTCCTCGGCGGCATGATTCCCTGGCACGTCAACGGCCCCGCGATGCCCGCCTTCGGATCGATCCTGAATGACGCCCAGATCGCCGCGATCGCGAATTACGTCCGCACCGCCTGGGGCAACAAGGGTGTTACCGATGCCAACGCCGCCAAGGTGCTGGCGATCCGCGACTCGGCGCCGCCACACGACATCGCTCTGGCGGATGCCGACTATCTCGACCTTCCGCCGATCGCCTCCGCCGCCGCGCGCAAGATGAACTGCCCGCTGCTGACGCCGGATCTGGTGTCTCCCGGCCACGGCGTGATGGACATGATGCAGGGCGCGACCCCCGCCACCCTCGGCAACCGCACCCGCCTGCTGATCGCCGCGATCCGCAAGGCCTATCCGGGCATCAGCGCGCAGCGCATGTCGGAATTCCTGATGACGGCGTATTGTCCGGTGGTCGCGCAGGAGAGCGGGCTGTCGCTGTCGCAGAAAAAGGCGGCGCTGAAACGGTTCCTCGCCGATGCGGCGAAGATCGACACGGCCGCGCACAAGGGGAGCTGAGGCCATCCGACCGCCGCTTCCCACCCGAACCCTCCGGGGTGCGGCAATCCTGCCGCATCTCGCGGCGCTCGCGCGCCTGCGGATCGAGGTCTTCCGCGCCTGGCCCTATCTTTACGACGGCGACGAGGCCTATGAACGCGATTATGTCGCGACCTACGCCGCGAGCGAGCGCGCCGCGATCGTGATCGCGAGCGATGGCGAGACCATCGTCGGCGCCTCCACCTGCCTGCCGCTCTCCGACGAGGACGAGCCGATGCAGGCGCCCTTCCGCGCTGCCGGGATCGACCCCGCCTCGGTCTTCTATTTCGGCGAGTCGGTGCTGCTGCCGGCCTATCGCGGCCGGGGCATCGGCGTCGGCTTCTTCCGTGAGCGCGAGGCGCATGCGCGGTCGGTTTCCGACGCCGCTTACGCCGCCTTCTGCGCCGTGATCCGCGACGAGGCCGATCGGCGCCGCCCGGCGGACGCCACCACGCTCGACGCGTTCTGGCGCAAGCGCGGATATGCGCCGGTGCCCGATCTCGTCTGCAGGATGCGCTGGCGCGAGCGCGGCGGCGCGGGCGAGGTGGAAAACCGGCTGCAAGTGTGGATGAAGCCACTGGGCGGCGCCTGACCATGCGGCTCGCCCTCTCCCCCTTCCCGATCCGCCGCCCGCAGGGTCTCGATGATTTTCTCTCGGCGGTCGAGCGCCTCGTTCACGACGCGAAAGCCGGCGGCGCCGATCTGCTCGTTCTGCCGGAATACGCCTCGATGGCGCTCGCCGGCGCCTTTGTCGCGGCGCCGGACGTTGCGGCCGAGCTGGATGCCGTGGTCAGCCGCGCCGAGGCGCTGGTGGCCGGGTTCCGCGCCCTCGCCCGCGCGCACGGCCTGTTGTTCCTGCCCGGCTCGGTGCCGATGCGCGGCGTCGACGGCAAGATCCGCAACAGGGCGCCACTGATCGACGGGAACGGCCGCATGGCCTTCCAGGACAAGCGGGTCATGACGCGCTTCGAATCCGAACGCTGGGGGATCGCGCCAGGCGCCTCCCCCTCCGTATTCGAGACCGATTTCGGCCGGCTTGGCATCGCCATCTGTTACGATTCCGAGTTCCCGCAACTGACGCGCGCGCAAGTGCTGGCCGGCGCGGAGACGATCCTGGTGCCGGCCTGCACCGACTCGCTGCACGGCTTCAACCGGGTGCGCCTGTCGGCTCGCGCGCGGGCGCTGGAGAATCAGTGCTTTACCGCCGTTGCCCCAACCACCGGGACCGCCTCCTGGTCGGCCGCTCTCGATGAAAATCGCGGTTACGCCTGCGTTTTCGGGCCGGTTGATCGCGGGTTCCCCGAGGATGGGCTGCTCGCCCGCGGCGCGCTGGATGCGCCGGACCTGCTCTTCGCGACGCTCGATCCCGCCCGCCTCGCGGAAACGCGCGCCGACCCCGCGGTCCGAAACCGGACCGACTGGCCGGACGATCCGGCGCCCGCCCCGGTCGTCCGGCTGACATGACGCGGATCTACGTCGTTGCCGGCGAAGCGAGCGGCGATGTGCTGGGCGCGCGGCTGATCGCCGCGATGCGCGCGCAGGCCGGCAACATCGAGGTCGCCGGCATCGGCGGCGCGCGGATGGCGGAGCAGGGCGTCGCGTCCCTGTTCCCGATGCAGGAACTGGCGCTCATGGGGCTTGCCGAGGTGCTGCCCAAGATCGTCCGGCTGCGCCGGCGTCTCGATCAGGCCGTGGCGGATATCGAAGCGAGGCGGCCGGATATCGTCGTCACCATCGACAGTCCAGGCTTCACGCTCCGCCTGCTGCGCCGGATCGCGCCGCTCGGTCTGCGCCGCGTGCAGTACGTCGCCCCCCAGGTCTGGGCCTGGCGACAAGGGCGGGTCCGGCATTTCCCCGGCCTGTGGGACAGGCTGCTTTGTCTTCTCCCGTTCGAGCCGGATTTCTTCGCGCCGCATGGGTTGAACCCGGTCTTTGTCGGCCATCCGGTTCTCGAATCCGGCGCCGGCGCCGGCGATGCGGCGCGGTTTCGCGCGCGGTTCGACCTTGCCGAAACCGCGCGGCCGCTGATCCTCATGCCCGGCAGCCGCCGCACCGAAACATCCCGGCTGATGCCGGTTTTCGGCGCGACGGTGGAACGTCTGCACGCGCGGTTTCCCGGTCTCGTGCCGGTGCTCGCCGCGGCGCCGGCGCTGGCGGGCGAATTGCAGGCCGAGGCCGCCGGCTGGTCGCGCCCGCCGCTCATCGTCACCGATATCGCCGACCGATACGACGCCTTCGCCGCGGCCGCCGCCGCCCTGACCAAATCCGGCACCTCGACGCTGGAACTCGCCCTCGCCGGCGTGCCGATGGCCGTAACCTACCGGGTCAACCCGATCAGCGCCTTTCTGGTCCGGCGACTGGTCAAGGTGAAGCACGCAGCGATGATCAACCTGCTCGCCGCCGACGCGCTGGTTCCCGAACTGTTGCAGGAAACATGCACCCCCGACCGGCTCGCGGCTGAAATCGGCTCGCTGCTTGGCAATCCGGCGCTGGCCGCGGCACAGCGCGCCGGATTCGCGACCGCGCTTGCAACCCTCGCGGCCCCCGGTGCATCCGCCCCCAGCGAAGCCGCGGCGGCGCGTGTGCTCGAGCTGCTCTGACGGGCGGGCCCGCGTCACGAAAACAGGAAAAGGCCCGGATCTGATCCGGGCCTTTCACGATATCACGTCACCGGTCACCGCAGCGCGAAAGCGCCGCAGCCAGTTACTTGATCTTCGCTTCCTTGAACGTGACATGCTTGCGCGCGACCGGATCATATTTCCGGAACTCGAGCTTGCCCGTCTGCGCCTTGGCGTTCTTCTTCGTCACGTAGAAGAAGCCGGTGTCGGCGGTGGAAACCAGTTTGATCTGAACAGTGTTCGTCTTGGCCATGCGTATTCTCCGATCGCGCCGATATGATCGACCTTGCCCGCCCGGTCAACCCCCGGCGCGAATATCTGGGAGCAGCGGCCGGATCAACGCGGCGCGATAGGCTGCCGGATCGTCGATCAGCGCCCTGGCCGCCCGCTCATAGCCACTCGCCCGATCGCCGCCGGGCAGGATTCGCGCAGCGCCAGCACCTCGGCAAGCGGCATCGGCGCCCGCGAGGCGCGGGTCTCGGCAAGCGGCTTGCGCAGAAGGTCATCGCCGCGCCTCAGCGCCGCGATCTGATTCGCCAGCATGTCGGTGCCGAGGCTGGTGCACACCTGCGGAAACACGCCGAGGCTCTGCAACGGCCAGCCGCGCGGCGCGATCATCCGGCTCCAGGTCACGAACAATTCTCCCCCGCCCGGCAATTCGGCGACGCTCTGCACCAGCCCCTTGCCAAGCGTCGCGCTGCCCAGAACGACGCCGCGATCATTGTCCGCGATCGCGGCGAGAACACCTCGGCGGCGCTTGCGGTGCTGCCATCGACCAGCACGACGACCGGCAAACCCGCGCGATATCGGCCCCCTCGGCATGCCAGACCTTGTTGGCGACAGGGTCCCGGCCGATCGTGCGGATGATGGTGCCCCGCGACAGCAGCGTGTCCAGGCTGAGCACCGACTGACGCAGCACGCCGCCGCGATTGCCGCGCAGGTCGATGACGATTCCCTTCGGCGCCGGCTGCGCCTGCACGAGATGCGCGAGCATGGCCGCGAATTGCTGCGCCGTGCCGTGATCGAACCCCGCCACGCGAATATAGCCGATCCCATCGTCGATCTGGCCGCTGACGCTCTGCGTCGGCACGAGGGCGCGGTCCAGCGTGATGGTCTGCGGCAGGCTGTTCCCCGGCCGTATCGTCAGATCGACAGTACTGCCGATCGGACCGGCGAGGTCCATTTGCGACTGGCCGACGGGCTGACCGGCCGTCTCCCGCCCATCGATCGCGAGCAGCTGCATGCCGGGAGCGACCCCGGCCCGGTCGGCCGGGCTTGAAGGTGTGACCCCGGTGATCACGACAAGCCCGTTCTGGCGCGCCAGGCTCATGCCGACCCCGCCGCGGCCCAGCCTCAGCGCCCGTTCGGCGGCCGCGTCGCGGGGGCGACATAGCGGGAATACGGATCGAAATGATTGAACAGCTCGTCGAAAAAGCTGCGGATCATGCCGCCCGTGCCGGCCCGCTCGATGGCGGACGACGCCCTGAAGGCCTGCGCCGCGACCGCGGCACAGGCCATGCCCCATTTCGCCGCGTCACCCGCCGGTGGCGCCGGGGTCGCGTAGATCACGCGATTCGGGCCGAACAGCACCAGCTTGCCGGATTGCTCCTGCACCGTGATGTCGGGATCGAGCGCGGTGATGCCCGAGAGCCCCCACACCGCCATCTGCGGTATGCCCAGCGGCTCGAGCGTTCGCGGCGCCATGAAGGCCAGCGCAGCGCCCCACACCGCCGCGACACGGGCGGTGTCGAACCCGCGCTGATCCGCCCGCGCGCCCGGTGCCGGCGTCACCACGCAGACCATCGCGACGATGAGCCGGATCAGCCGCGCGACTCTCGACCGACGGACATGGCACGCCCCGGAATGTCGGGCGCGCGCGTGCGTCGGCCGTCGTCTCATCGGCGGCCGCGTTTCTGCCTGGACGGGGCGCGGCCGGGCTTCCTGCCGCCCTTGCGGGCCGGCGGGCGGCGTCCCGTCCCCCCTCCCTCGCCCGGCGCGCTGCCGCCTTCGATCAGGGTGAACAGCAGCCCGCCGGTCACCGGCTTGGCCTCGCGCAGCCGCACCACCACCGGATCGGCGAGGCGGAACACCACGCGCGAGCGAGTGCCGGCCAGCGTGCCGTCGGCCTCGTCGAAATGCCAGAAATCGTCGGGCAGCAGCGCCATCGGCACAAAGCCGGACGCCCCCGTCGCATCGAGGGTGACGAACAGGCCGAACCGCGTCACGCCGCTGATCCGCGCGCCGAAATCCTCGCCGATCCGGTCGGCGAGATAGGCGGCGAGATAACGATCGGCCGATTGCCGCTCGGCATCGGTGGCGCGGCGCTCGGTCGAGGTGATCGCCGCCGCGATGGTCTCGAACCCCTCGGCGTGTTCGGGGCGCAGCCCGTCGGTGCCGAGCTTGAGCCCGGCGATCAGCGCGCGATGGACCAGAAGATCGGCATAGCGGCGGATCGGCGAGGTGAAATGCGCGTAGCTGTTCAGCGCGAGGCCGAAATGGCCGATATTCTCCGGCGCGTATTCCGCCTGGCTCTGGCTGCGCAGCACCGCCTCGTTCACCAGCGGCGCCGCATCGGTGCCGGAAACCAGCCGCAACACATGGTCAAGGTCGCGCGGGCGGAGCTGGTCGCCGGGCTTGAGCGAAATCTCGAACGTCGCCAGCAGGTTGCGCAGCGAATCGAGCTTTTCCGGCGAGGGCGGGGCATGCACGCGATACATGCAGGGCTGGCGCAGCCGCTCCAGCTCCTCCGCCGCCGCGACATTCGCGAGGATCATGAACTCCTCGATCAGCCGGTGGCTGTCGAGCCGCGGGCGCGGCGCCACATCCGTCACCCGCCCGGCCTCGTCGAGCGTGATCTTGCGCTCCGGCAAATCGAGATCGAGCGTGCCGCGGGCCTGCCGCGCGGCGAGCAGCGTGCGATAGGCGGCATAGAGATGCCCGATCGTCCCCTCCGGCAGGTCGGCCTGCCAGCCGGCCTCGAAAGCGCCCTGCACCTCCTCATAGGTGAGGCGGGCGAAGCTGCGCATCAGGCCGCGGCCGAATTTGTGGCTGAGCTTGCGGCCCTCGGAATCGACGATCATCTCGACGAACAGGCACCCCCTGTCCTCGCCGGGGCGCAGGCTGCACCAGCCGTTGGAGAGCGCTTCGGGCAGCATCGGCACCACGCGGTCGGGGAAATAGACCGAGTTGCCGCGCTTCAGCGCCTCGCGGTCGAGCGCCGAACCAGGTCGAACGTAATGCGCGACATCGGCGATCGCGACGACGATGCGATGCCCCGGCCCGGCGGGTTCGGCGAAAACGGCGTCATCGAAGTCGCGCGCATCGGCGCCGTCGATCGTCACCAGCGGCACCTCGCGCAGATCGGTCCGCCGGCCGGGGCGAACGCCGCGGGCGCGCTTCGCCTCGTCGATCGCGGTCTCCGGGAAATCGGCGGGAATGCCCAGCGCCGCGATGGCGATCAGGCTGATCGAGCGCGCATCGCCCATCCGGCCGAGATGCTCGGCGATCCGCGCCGGCTTCGGCCCGTGGCCGAAAGCCGGCAGCGGCATGGCGCGCACCACGTCGCCGCTTTCAGCGCCGGCGGTCTCGCCCGGCGGCACCTTCCATTCGGCGCGGCTCTTGCGGTCGACCGGCTCGACCCATCCCCCCTCCCCCTCGGCGCGGAACACGCCAATGATGCTGGCCGGCTCCTCGTCCAGGCGCCGGATCGTGCGCCCCTCGTAGCGGTCTTCGTCGATCCGCCGCAGCCGGGCCAGCACGCGGGCGCCCGGCGCGAGCGCGGCATGGCCGCGCGTCTCCGGCATCATGAAAATGATCGGCGGCTTGCCGGGCCGATCCCAGCCGACCGGCCGGGCCAGCGGGTCGCCGTCGCGATCGGTGCCGGTGATTTCGACGACGCAGCGTTCCGGCAGCGCCTCCGCCGCGCGCACCTGCCGCCCGCCGGCACGCACCAGCACGCCGTCGCGTTCCAGCGCCCGCAGCATCGCCCGCAGCGCCGGCTTCTGGTCGGGGCCGAGGCCGAACGCGCGGGCGATGTCGCCCTTGCGCAAGCGCGTTCCCGCTTCGGCGATGAACTCGCGCAGCACGGATTCGGTCGGCAGTTCGGCAGAACGGCGTGGCGGCTTCCGACTCATGCGAAACCGCGTCGGCGCGTCACGACGATCCTTCCGACCGAACCCCAGACGACAATCTGGACTCGGTGCACGGCAGCGCCCCACGCATCATTATTTCTGACAAGTCTAAAACGCATAATCCCAATGTAGCGCGGCGACAACGGCGGTTCAGGCTTTCAGGCCCGGGCATGTGGCAAGTTTTCCAACTATGGCCTGTATGCAACAGCGGCCCTGTCGAGCTTCGCGTTGAAGAGCGCGCCGAACAGCACGGCGTAGGCGCTCAGATAGAACCACATCATCAGGCCGATAAGCGTGGCGAGCGGCCCGTAGGTCCGGCTATAGGCCGCGAACCGGCCGACATAGACGGCAAACCCATAGGACACGAGCAGCCAGGCCAGGATCGCCACCAGCGCACCCGGCGCGATCGGATGCTCCGCTCCACGCCCGAAGGCCGGCCCATAGCGGTAGAACAGACCGAGCGCGACCCCCATGAACCCGATGAGCAGGCCGAATCCCGGCAGCACCGTCAGCGTTGCCGGCGCGTTGGAAAGGCCCAGATAGGCGAGCACCAGCGGCATGCCGACCAGCACGGCGATGGCGATGATCGCCCCGATCATGGCGATCAGCGTCATCCCGAGACTCACCGCCTGGAATTTGAAAAAGCCGCGCGTCTCCTGCCGCTTGTGGATCATGTTCAGCGCATAGAGCAGCGATTTCGTGCCGGATGACGAGGAATAGAGCGTGAAGCCAAGGGAGATCACGAGCCCGATTCCCAGCGTCGTCTTGCCGCCGGACACCAGTTGCTGAATCCGCCCGCCGATCAGCGCAAAGGCCGCCGGCGGCATCAGGTGCTTCAGATAGAGCAGCTGCGGCTCGACCGTGATCGGGTTGAACGCCAGGCCGTAAAGCGAAATCAGCGCCGTGATGGCGGGAAACAGCGAGAGCGTGGCATAGAAGGCGCAACCGGCGGCGACGAGCGACATCTCGCCGCTCATCAACGCGATCACGGCGGCGCGCAGCCCCTGGCCCCAGAGCCCAAGGCGCCGCCGCCACAACATCAGGCGCCGTCCAGGAACCGCCGGATCACCGCGATGGTGGGCGCGTCCATCAGCGCCGGCGCATGGCCACAGGCCGGCACGACATGCGTGGCGGCGCCGTCCTCCTCCATGCGCGCGAGGGTGGCTTCGGTCAGCAGGTCGCTCGTCGCGCCCCGAAGCGCCAGCACGGGAACGCGGATCGCCCTCCAGATGGCGCCAAGATCGGCATCGATCGGCACCGAGGCGCGGATCGGCTCGGCGATCGCCGGATCGTAGTGCAAGGCGACGCCGCCGCCCTCGACCGGCCGCGCCGAATGACGCGCGAGGGCCGCCCATTGCGGATCGGTCAGCGGGCCGAACGGCGCATGCACGGCGCGCAGATGGGCTTCGAGCGCCGCGAGATCGGCAAAGGTCGCCGGCGCCTCGCCCATGTAATCGCGGATGCGGCCAAGCGCCGCGGCGGGGATATGCGGGCCGATATCGTTGAGCACGAGCCGGGTGATCGGCGTGTGCGCCGCCGCCGCCGCCATCATGCCGCAGATCCCGCCCAGCGACGTGCCCACCCAGGCGACCGGCTTGTTCAGCCAGGCGAGCAGATGCGCGAGCGCGACGACATAGGATGGCGGCTGGTAAAGCCCCCCGTCGCGCAGCCATTCCGAGCGTCCGCGCCCCGGCAGGTCGGGGCAGATCACATGATACCGATCGGCCAGACTCTCGGCGAGGATGTCGAAATCGCGGCCGTTGCGGGTCAGGCCATGCACGCAGATCACCGCCGGCGCGGCCGGGTTGCCGAATTCCACGAAGGCGAGCCGGTGGAAATCGTTGCCGAGCAGATAGGGGACGAAACCCTGCCGCGCCACGATCCGGCCGTCCTTCAGATGATGCCGTCCCGGCGCAGCGCGGCGCGGGTCGGTTCGTCGAGTCCCAGCATGTCGTTCAGCACCTCGTCGGTATGCTCCCCCAACATGGGGGGCGCCAGGCGATAATCCACCGGCGTTTCCGACAGGCGGACCGGATTGGCGACAAGCTTCACCGGCACGCCATCGTTCCTGGTCATCTCGATCAGGTTGCCCCGCGCGATCACGTGCGGATCGGCAAACACCTGCTCCAGCGTGTTGATCGGGCCGCACCCGATCTTCAGCTCCTCCAGCCGCTCCAGCCACCAGGCGGATGGATGAAGCGCCAGAACCGCGGCGAGGGTCTCGGTCACGAAGGCGCGATTGGCGACGCGGGCGGCGTTCGTCGCGAAGCGCTCGTCGGCGAGCAGGTGCTCCAGCCCGAACGCGGCGCAGAACCGCGCGAAGGTCGGGTCGTTGCCGATCGAGAGAACGATATGGCCGTCTTCGGTCGCGAACACCTGGTAGGGCACGATGTTCGGATGCTCGTTGCCAAGGCGCGGGGGGTTCTTGCCGGTGGCGAGATAATTCATCCCCTGGTTGGCGAGCCAGGCGACATGCGTATCGAGCATGCCGATGTCGATGTGCTGGCCCTGCCCGGTCGTTTCGCGATGGCGCAGCGCGGCGAGCACGCCGATCGCGCCGTAAAGCCCGGCGAACAGGTCGGCGACCGGCACGCCCACCTTCATCGGCTGGCCGTCCGGCACGCCGGTGAGCGACATGATGCCGCCCATCGCCTGGATCAGGCTGTCATAGCCGGGGCGGGACGCGTAGGGACCGGTCTGGCCGAATCCGGTGATCGAGCAATAGATCAGGCCGGGATGATCCCCCTTGAGATCCTCATACCCAAGGCCGTAGCGCGGCAGCGTGCCGACCTTGAAGTTCTCCACCAGAATATCGCTTTTCGCGATCAGCGCGCGCGCAAGCCGCTGCCCCTCGGGCTTCGCGATATCCAGCGTCACCGAGCGCTTGTTGCGGTTGGCCCCGGCGAAATACGCGCTCTGCTCGGTGCCCGGCAGGGCGGGGGCGCGAAGCCGCGGGTATCGTCGCCGCTGCCCGGTTTCTCGATCTTGATCACCTCGGCGCCGAGATCGGCCAGCATCTGCACGCAGGTGGGGCCGGCCAGCACGCGGGTCAGATCGAAAACGGTCAAACCCGCGAGCGGACCCGAGGGCGTGGTGGCGGCGGCTTCGTGTTCAGACATTCAAGGACTCCCATCAATGCCACCGGCAATAGCGAGCCTGCCGGAACAGGTCAAAACGGGAGGTCCGGGACCGAGGCGGGCGGATCAGTGGGCGATCGGCCCGCCGGCCGGAGGAACGCAGCTGCGCAGCGCCAGGCGGACGAGCCGATTGGCGACGGCCGGCAGACCGGCGCGCTCCGCGTCCTGGGCAAGCGAAATGAGCCGATCGACAAGTATCAGCGGGCTGACGATCGGCTCGTGCTGGTCGGCGGTTTTCGCCGGGCGAACTGGGTCATCGCGAGTGTCCTTCTGAGGAAGTCCAACGGAAACAGCCGTTTTTGGCCGCCTTCGAAAATGACCCGCCGTCGATTACAATCCGGTAAACAAATTCGACCCGAGCGGAAAAATTATCTTTCGTTCTCGTCGTTGTCGCGCTCGACCTCGATATCGGCGTCGATCGAGTCGTCGTCCTCAAGATCGTCGGCATCCGTCAGGATGTCGTCATCGCCGGCGTCCTCGACGTCATCCGTATCGACATCGTCCTCGGCGGGCTGCGCCTTGGCGGGCTTCTTGACGTCGTCGGGCACGGGAACGCTACGTTTGAGCTTCGGCTGTTCGACCGGCTGCTCGGTGCCGCATTTCGGGCAGACGGCCGGGGCCTTGCCGAGGTCGAAAAACCGCGCGCCGCAGGACACGCAGGTATGTTTGTCGCCAAGTTCAGGCTTCGCCATGAGAGCCTCGCATTGCAGGGTGAACGGTGGAACTCCGTCAGGGCGGGCGCCATGCCACCCATCGCCCCGCTTGTCAAACCCTGAACGCGGTCGACAATCATGGCTGGCAAATTCGCCCACTCGTGGTAAGCGCCGCGCCATGGAACCTGTTGCCGCGTTTCCCCAGACATCCCGCCGCCCCGCCACGCCGCTCGCCGGCGCGATCACGGTTCCGGGCGACAAGTCGATCTCCCACCGCGCCCTCATGTTCGCCGGCCTCGCCGTCGGCGAAACCCGGATTTCCGGTCTGCTGGAAGGCGAGGACGTGCTGCGCACCGCCGCCGCCATGCGGGCGCTGGGCGCTACGGTGGAGCGCACCGGCCCGGGCGCGTGGCGCGCCTCCGGCCCCGGCATCGGCGGCTGCAAAGCCCGGACGACGTGCTGGACATGGGCAATTCCGGCACCGCCGCGCGGCTGCTCTGCGGCATTCTCGCGAGCCACGACATTTTCGCGGTCATGACCGGCGACGCCTCGCTGCGCCGCCGGCCGATGCGCCGGGTGATCGACCCGCTGGGCGCGACCGGCGCCGTCTTCACCGCGCGCGAGGGCGGGCGCCTGCCGCTGTCGGTGCGCGGCACAGCCGAGGCGATGCCGCTCTCCTATCGCCTGCCGGTCGCCTCCGCGCAGGTGAAGTCGGCGCTGCTGCTCGCCGGGCTGAACGCCCGCGGCGTCACCGAAATCGAGGAACCGGAACCCACCCGCGACCATTCCGAGAACATGCTCCGGCATTTCGGCGCCGAGGTCGATGTCGTCTCCCACGGAACCGGCAAGCTGATCCGCCTGCGCGGGCAGCCGGAGCTGCGCGGCGCGGATGTCGTGGTTCCCGGCGACCCGTCCTCGGCCGCCTTCCCGATCGTCGCCGCGCTGATCGTGCCGGGCTCGCGCGTCACGATCGAGGGCGTCGGGCTGAACCCGCTGCGCACGGGCCTGTTCCTCACCCTGCGCGAAATGGGGGCTGCGATCGAGATCGTGAACGCCCGCGAGGCCGGCGGCGAGCCCGTGGGCGACCTCATCGTCACCGCCTCCGACCTGCGCGCCGTCGATGTGCCGGCGGACCGCGCCCCCTCGATGATCGACGAATACCCGATCCTCGCCGTCGCCTGCGCGATGGCGCGCGGCACCTCGCGGCTGCGCGGCCTCGCGGAACTGCGGGTCAAGGAGAGCGACCGCCTGGCCGCGACACTCGCCATGCTCGCCGCCAACGGCGTGAAGGCGCATGTGGAGGACGACGACCTCGTCATCGCCGGCGGCGGCGCCCGCGGCGGCGCCACGGTGGCGACGCACATGGATCATCGCCTGGCGATGAGCGCGCTCGTGCTCGGCCTCGCCACCGAGACGCCGGTGACGATCGACGATGCGCGCTTCATCGACACCAGCTTCCCCGGCTTCCTGCCGCTGATGCGCGGACTCGGCGCGGCGATCGAGGCGGCGGCATGACCCGGCCGATCGTCATCGCGATCGACGGGCCGGCCGCCTCCGGCAAGGGCACGCTGGCGCGCCGACTCGCCGCCGCCTTCAACCTGCCCTATCTCGACACCGGCCTGCTCTACCGCGCGGTGGCGCGGCGCGTGCTCGACCGTGGCGGCGATCCGGCCGATCCCGCGGCCAGCGCGGAACAGGCCCGCACGCTCGGCCGGCTCGATCTCGAACGCGGCGACCTGCGCACCCCGGAGGTCGACCGCGCGGCCAGCGCCGTCGCCTCGATCAAGCCGGTCCGCGCCGCGCTGCTCGACTTCCAGCGCCGCTTCGCCGACGCCTCCGGCGCTGTGCTCGACGGGCGGGATATCGGCACCATCGTGTTCCCCGCGGCGGACGTGAAACTCTTCGTCACCGCCTCGCTCGACGTGCGGGCGAAGCGCCGGCATCTGGAGCGCCTCGCCCACGGGATCGACCCGGGATACGACTCCGTACGCGCCGAGCTTGCCGCCCGCGACGCGGCCGACCGCGCCCGCGCCGCCGCCCCGCTGATGCAGGCAGAGGACGCCCTGCTGCTCGATACCAGCGAGATGGACGCCG
The DNA here is from genome assembly GCF_907164655.1 of Acidocella sp. C78. Classification (NCBI taxonomy): domain Bacteria; kingdom Pseudomonadati; phylum Pseudomonadota; class Alphaproteobacteria; order Acetobacterales; family Acidocellaceae; genus Acidocella; species Acidocella sp. C78. The sequence continues at coordinate 37,581 of NZ_CAJQZK010000111.1, read as the reverse complement.
ATCATGCCTTTACCGCGGCGGCCGATCTGGTGAACAAGGTACTTGCGCGGGGCTGACCCCGCCCGGACCAGAGGAGACAGCGTGACCGATCTGTTCGAGCAGGGCGCCGGCCAGGCGAGCTATTCCGCCAAGGACATCGAGGTTCTCGAAGGGCTGGAGCCGGTTCGCCGCCGCCCCGGCATGTATATCGGCGGCACCGACGACACGGCGATGCACCACCTCGCCGCCGAATTGCTCGACAACGCGATGGACGAGGCCGTGGCCGGTCACGCCTCGGTCATCGAGATGACGCTGGCCCCCGGCAACCTGCTCGCGGTGCGCGACAACGGCCGCGGCATTCCGGTCGACCCGCATCCGAAATTCCGCGACAAGTCGGCGCTCGAGGTGATCCTCACCACGCTGCATTCGGGCGGCAAGTTCGCCGGCAAGGCCTATGCCACGTCGGGCGGCCTGCACGGCGTCGGCTCCTCGGTGGTGAACGCGCTGGCCGAGCGGCTGGAAGTCGAGGTCGCGCGCGAGAAAACCCTCTGGAGGCAGGACTATGCCCGCGGCAAGCCGCTGACCAAGCTGGTCAATGCCGGCGCGGCGCCGAACCGGCGCGGCACGCTGATCCGGTTCGTCCCCGACCCCGAGATTTTCGGCGACAAGAAGTTCAGCCCGGCCCGGCTCTACCGGATGTGCCGCTCGAAGGCCTATCTGTTCCGCGGCGTGCGGATCCGTTGGGCGTGCGACGCCTCGCTGATCGCCGCCGGCGCCGATGTGCCGGCGCAGGCGGAACTGCACTTCCCCGGCGGCCTCGCCGATTCGCTGGCGGAGGAGCTGGGGGCGGCGCCGAAGCTCGTCGCCCCGGTCTGGGCCGGCCAGGCCGACCTGCCGGACGATGCCGGGCGAATCGAATGGGCCTGCGCCTGGCTGGACGCCGGCGAGGCCTCGCTCGCGACCTATTGCAACACGATCCCGACGACGCTCGGCGGCACCCACGAGGCCGGGTTCCGCGCCGCCCTGCTCAAGGGCCTGCGCGGCTTCGGCGAGCAGCGCGGCAACAAGCGCGCCGCGGTGATCACCGCCGAGGACGTGGCCGGCGCGCTCGCCGCCAAGCTGTCCCTCTTCATCCGCGACCCGCAATTCCAGGGCCAGACCAAGGAAAAACTCACCTCGCCCGAGGCGCAGAAACTGACCGAGGCGGCGCTGCGCGACCGGTTCGAGCATGTCCTCACCGGCGACCCGGCGAATGCCGACAACCTCCTCGCCTTCGTGATCGAGCGCGCGGAGGAGCGCATCCGCCGCCGCGAGCAGAAGGACACGCCCCGCAAATCGGCCACCCGGCGCCTGCGCCTGCCCGGCAAGCTGACCGACTGCTCGCGCGAAAGCCGCGAGGATACCGAATTGTTCCTGGTCGAGGGCGATTCGGCCGGCGGCTCGGCCAAGCAGGCGCGCAACCGCGAAACCCAGGCCGTGCTGCCGCTGCGCGGCAAGATCCTCAACGTCGCCTCCGCCTCCACCGAGAAGCTGCGGCAGAACCAGGAACTCAAGGATTTGATCGAGGCGCTCGGCTGCGGCGTCGGCGACCGGTTCCAGATCGACGCGCTGCGCTACGGCCGGATCATCATCATGACCGACGCCGATGTCGACGGCGCCCACATCGCCTCGCTGCTGATGACGTTCTTCTACCGCGAGCTGCCGGAACTGATCCGCGGCGGCCATGTCTATCTCGCCCAGCCGCCGCTCTACCGCCTCACCCAGGGCGGCAGGTCGGTCTACGCGATGGACGATGCCGAGCGCGACCGGCTGATCAAGACGGCGTTCAAGGCAAATGCCAAGGTGGAGATCAGCCGCTTCAAGGGGCTTGGCGAGATGCCCCCGGCCATCCTCAAGGAAACCACGATGGACCCGAAGCGCCGGGTGCTGCTGCGCGTTCTCGCCCCGCCCGAGACACGGGCGGAAACGGCGGACATCGTCGAGAGCCTGATGGGGCGGAAACCCGAGCTGCGCTTCCGCTTCATCCAGGATCACGCATCGAGCGTGCAGGAGCTGGATATCTGAGCCGTGCCGTCATGCTCTCGATGAGCATGACGGGTGGCGTCAGGCGAAAGGCTCGGTCTCGCCCTCCGGCACCGGCACCCGGAAGGCCTTGATGGTCATGGAAATCAGCCCGTAATACCCCAGAATCCCGACCAGATCGACGAGACCGCGATCGCCGAGCTGGCGGCGCGCGAAAGCATAGGTCGCGTCCGACACCTCCCGCGCGGTGAGCAGTTCGCGGGCGAAATCATGCACCGCCCTTGCGTCCGGCTCGGCGAAGACCGGCGTTTCGCCCGCCTTGATCGCGGCGATGACCGTCTCCGGCACGCCGGCCTTGGCCGCGATCGGCGCGTGGATGTACCATTCGAACCCGGCGCGCCAGTAAGATCCCATCACCAGAATCGCGAGTTCCGACAGGCGCGGCGGCAGCGAGGAGCCGAAACGGCAGAACGCGCCGAGGGCCTGGGCATTGTTGGCAAGCTCGGCGCTGTGCAGCCACACCGCGAGCGGCCCCTCGACGCGGCCGCGCGGGCCGGAGGCGATGGCGTCGTGCGCGGCGCGCTGGGCCTCGCTCATCCGCGAGAGGTCGGGCAGTCCAAGGCGGGGCGTGTGGGTCATGTCGATCAATGCCTGAAATGGCGCATGCCGGTGAAAACCATCGCGATCCCGGCGGCATCGGCCGCCTCGATCACCTCGTTGTCGCGGATCGAGCCGCCGGGCTGGATCACCGCCGTCGCCCCCGCCTCGATCGCGGCCACAAGCCCGTCGGCGAAGGGAAAGAACGCGTCGGACGCGACGACCGAACCCGGAATCCCCTCCCCGCCCTTCTGTGCCGCGATCCGCGAGGAATCGACGCGGCTCATCTGCCCCGCGCCAATGCCGGTGGTCGCCCCCGCCTTCGCGTAGATGATCGCGTTCGACTTCACATGCTTGGCCACGCGGAAGGCGAACAGCAGATCGGCGAACTCGGCGCTGGTCGGGGCGCGCTGGGTGACGACTTTCAGATCGTCGCGGCCAATCCGCCCGGCATCGCGGGTCTGGGCGAGGAAGCCGCCGGCGACGCTGCGCCAGGCAAGGCCCGGTTCCGCCGGATCGGGCAGGCCGCCGGTGAGCAGCAGGCGGAGATTCTTCTTCCGGGCGAGCAGTTCCACCGCATCGGGCGCGGCATCCGGCGCGATGATCACCTCGGAGAAGATGCTGGCCATCTTCTCGGCCGCGGCGGCGTCGAGCGGGCGGTTGACCGCGATGATCCCGCCAAACGCCGAAACCGGGTCGCACGCCAGCGCGCGGTCCCAGGCCGCGGCCAGATCGGCGCCGAGGGCGACGCCGCACGGATTGGCGTGCTTGACGATCACCACCGCCGGCCGGTCGAACTCGGCGACGCACTCGAAGGCGGCATCGGTGTCGTTGATGTTGTTGTAGGAGAGTTCCTTGCCCTGCACCTGCCGCGCGGTGGCGACGCCGGGGCGGTTGCCGCTGCGATAGAACGCGGCGGACTGATGCGGGTTCTCGCCATAGCGCAGCATCTGCTGGCGGGCGCCGGCGAGGGCCAGATGCGGCGGGAACATCTCGCCGGTCTGCCGCGCGAACCAGGCGGAAATCGCCGCGTCATAGGCGGCGGTGCGGGCATAGGCGGCGGCGGCGAGGCGGCGGCGCTGCGCGAGCGTCGTCCCGCCGGCGGCCAGCGCCGCGATGAGGTCGTCATACTGCGCGGGGCCGGTGAGAACCGCCACCGAATCGTGGTTCTTCGCCGCCGCGCGGATCAGCGCCGGGCCGCCGATATCGATATTCTCGACACAGGTTTCGAAATCCGCGCCCTTCGCGACCGTTTCCTCGAACGGGTAGAGATTGACCGCGAGCAGGTCGATCGGCGGGATGTCGTGCCGCTGCATCTGCGCCAGATGCTCGGGCAGGTCGCGCCGGCCGAGCAACCCGCCATGGATCTTCGGCACCAGCGTCTTCACCCGCCCGTCGAGCATTTCGGGAACGCCCGTGTAATCCGCCACCTCGACAACCGCGATCCCGGCCTCGCGCAGCGCGCGGGCGGACCCGCCCGTGGAGAGGATTTCCACGCCCGCCGCCGCCAGCGCGCGGCCAAGCTCGACCAGCCCCGTCTTGTCGGACACCGAGATGAGGGCCCGTCGGATGTTCACTCTGTCGCTCATGGCAAACCTCGTCTGTCAGTGTCCGGAAACGGGAACGGCGGAGACGGCGTTGGCCGGCGAGCCGTGAATTATTTTCGTGCTGATCAGCACATAGACGACCGCCTTGTGATCGGGATCGACCAGGCGGTAGAGGTCGAAATGCTTGACCAGGAAGGAGGCCGAGATCGCGGCGATCTGCTGCTTCGCCGGCAGGTCGGCCGGCAGCGTGATTGGCCCGGTGGCGACACAGGAAAGGGCGAAGCGCGACGGATCGGTCGCCACACCCAGGCTGCCCTTCACCCCGCCGGTCTTCGCGAAACTCGCATAGCAGGCGATCTGGGGGATTTTCGGATCGTCGAGCCGTTCGACCACCACCTTGTCGTTCGCGCCGAGCAGCCGGAAATTGGTCGAGACCGCGCCGATCCGCGTCTCCGCCCGCGCCGTTGCCGCCGCCAGCGCCCAGGCCCCGGCCATGATGCCGAGAAGTGCGAGCCGCCTGATCATGCCATCCCCTGTCAAACGTCGTGTCGAATGGCGCGTTCATAGACCGCGAGCGTCGCCGCGCAAACCACCTCGTCGGCGAACAGGGTTTCCGCCCGCGCACGTCCCGCCGCCCCCATGCGGGCCCGCAGCGCAGGGTCGGCGACGAGGCGCTCCAGCGCATCGGCCAACGCCACCGGGTCGCGCGGCGGCACCAGCACGCCGCTTTGCCCATCCGCCACCGCCTCCCGGCAGCCGACGACATCCGTCGCCACGCAAGGCAGGCCCGACGCCATCGCCTCCAGCAGGAATTTCGGCAACCCCTCGCGATAGGACGGCAGACAGGCAACGTGACAGGTGGCCAGCAAGCCGGCCATGTCGGCGATCGGCCCCAGCCAGGTCGCCGCCGTGGCGCGCCGCAGCTCCGATTCGTCGAGACTTGCCGGGTTCTGCGGATCAGGACCGCCCGCCAGAACGCATTCGGCAACGACGCCGCGTAGACGCAGAAGCCGCGCGGCCTCGATGAATTCCCTGACCCCCTTGTCCGCCAGCATGCGCGCGCCGAGCACGATGCGCACCGTCCCGGCGGGCGGCGCATGCGGACGATACGCAGCGAGGTCGACGCCGGCGCCCCGGATCAGATACGCCCGGTCGGACCCGAGCGCGCCCGAGGCGGTCATGGCGGTCAGATCCTCCCGATTCTCGAACACGCCGAGCGCGCCGCGCCCCCCATCGCCAGCCGCAGGCCGAGACTGACCGCCGGGCGGAGCAGGCGCGCCTTCAGGCTCGTCGACGTGAAGACGAATCCCTGCCCCACCGGCGCGTTGATGACGGCCGGAACGCGCGCGAGCGCGGCGGCAAGACTGCCCAGAAGAATGGGCTTCAGCGCGACATGATGCGCGAGATCGGGTTTGAGCGCCCGATAATGGCCCGCGATCGAGCGCAGCAGCCGCAACTCCGCGAGCGGGTTGAGGCGGGCGCGGCGAAAGTCGACGTCGATCACCTCGAACCCCTCGGCGCGCAACGCCGCGGCGGCATCGCCGGTGCGGGTGAGGATGGTGACGCGCCAGCCTGCCGCCCGCGCCGCCAGGGCGCGGGCGCGGAAATGCGAGCGGAAAAACCAGTCCTCCCCGATGAGGAAGACGACGTGGCGACCCAAGTGCGGCTCAGCGCCCGCTCTGCCAGAGCCAGGCATCGCGGCACATGTCCTGCACGCCGCGGCTGGCGCGCCAGCCGAGCAGGCTGGCCGCGAGCCCCGGATCGGCGTAGCAGGCCGCGACATCGCCGGGCCGGCGGGGGCCGACCTGATACGGCACGTCGATCCCCGTCGCCGCCTTGAAGGCGTGGACGAGGTCGAGCACCGAATAGCCGGTGCCGGTGCCGAGATTGACGGTGAAGCCGCCATCCTGCGCGAGGATGCGATCGACCGCGGCGGCATGGGCCTCGGCGAGGTCCATCACATGAATGAAGTCGCGCACGCCGGTGCCGTCATGCGTCGGGTAATCGTCGCCGAACACGGTGAGATGCGGCCGCTGCCCCGCCGCGACCTGGCAGAGATAGGGCATCAGGTTGGCCGGCACGCCGCGCGGGTCCTCGCCGATCAGGCCGGAGGGATGCGCGCCGACCGGGTTGAAATAGCGCAGGATCGCCGAGGCGGCGAGCACGCCGGTGCGCGAGAGATCCTCGATCATCCCTCCATCACCATCTTGGTCCGGCCATAGACATTGGTGACGCGCAGCGGGGCCGATTCGGAAATCGGGCAGATATCCGGCTCGCCATAGACCGTGGCCGAGGAGGAAAACACCAGCCGGCCGACCCCGGCATCGCGCATCGCCGCGAGCAGGCGGATCGTGCCGAGGATGTTGACGTCGAAATAGAGCAGCGGATCGCTTTCGCTCTCGCCGACCGCCTTCTTCGCCGCGAAATGAACGACCGCATCGATCGGAAAGGCGGCGAACGCGGCGCGCATTGCCTCCGGATCGCGGATATCCGCCTCGATGACCGGAACGGTGACGCCGGTAATCCGGTGCAGCCGGTCCGGCACGTCCCTGGCCGCATTGGAAAAATCGTCGAGCAGCACGACGTCGTGGCCGCGCTCCAGCAACACCACGGCGGTATGCGAGCCGATGAAACCGGCACCGCCGGTGAGCATGATTCGTGACATCCGGTCAACCCATCCTGGTCAATGCCCATTTCACCTGCTGCGGACCATCGGGCGTTCCGGTCAGCACGATCTGTTCCGCGCGGCGCGGCTCCGGCCCGCCGAAATAGATGCTTTCCTCGATGCTCATCGTCGCGCCGCCCGCGCGCAACCGCCACCCTGCCCCGAGGCGAGGCGGAGCAGCGCCCCTTCCCCATCCTGCTGGAGGCTCGCGGTGACGTTCGGATGCAGATGAAACCGCAGCGTGAACGGCTGCGGCTGGTCCGCCTCGATACTGTCCTCGCCGCGCAGGTCGTCGCCGCTCTCGGCGAGATAAAGACGGCGGCGATGCACGACGCCCAGCACCTTCCGCCAGCCATCGTGACTGGCTTCGATCCAGTGCGCGCCATTCGCCTCCTGGCGCTGCACCTCGACATGGGCGGGACGCCGCCCGAGCCCCTGCTCGACCAGTTCCGACGAGGACACGTCGGCGACGACGAGGGTGGAATGGGCGGCGGTGTTGCGCAGCGCATCGCGCCAGCCGCTCGATGCGGCCGGAGCGGCGCCGCAATTCACGATCAGCCGGTCGCGCCCGACGGAAAATTCGAACGACAGGGTTCCCGCATGAGCGAAACGGTCGACTCCCGGGCCCGGCGCCGGCCCGGCATCGACAACCACGAGCGACCGGCCGGCGGCAAGCCGGTGGAACCCCGCCCCCGTCAGGGCCGACGCGCTTCGCCCGGTGCGCCCCGCCTGGCTCAGCACCAGGTCGATCAGGTTCGGCCAGTCCTCGCTGGTGCCGTTGAACAGGGCGAGGCCGCCATCGCCATGCCGCAAGGCGCGCAACCCGATGGCCAGCCGCTCGATGGCGCCGGGCAATTGCGGCGGCACCTCGGCCCGGGCGAGTTGCAGCAATGCGCGAATTTCGGTCAGATCCTGCAGCACCGCGAAATGAACCGCCGGGCTCCGCTCGACATGAGACCCGTCGGGAAGAATCTGGCGTTCGACTTCCGGCACGAGGAAGCGCAGCGCCCGCTGCATGAAGCCGCCATGCTCCGGCAGCGCCACCGCCGCGGCGATCAATCCCTTGATCGCGGTGAAGGCTCTCGCGTCGCGCGCCTCCGCCGGCAGGTTCGCCGACAGCATCCGCGACTCCGCCACCAGGCGGGACATCAATATCTGGCGGAAATCGTCGTCGGCCGAGGCGGCGAAGAAATCGTAATGGCCGAGCCACGCGGCGATCCGCGCGCCGGTGACCTCCGGCGCCTCCGCCAGCGGCGGCAGGGCCTCACAGCGGATCCAGTCGGCAACGAGCGCCCGCGCCCGGGTGCGCGCCGCGTCGGTCCCCAGCGCCCGCAGGTCGCGCAGCCAGGTGAACCCCTGGATATGGGCGACAAACACCGGCGAGCCGTCATTCTCGTGAAACAGTCCGGGGCGGAGCGGCCGCACCACATTCTGGTATTCGATTTCCCCCTTGATGATGCGCGCGCCGCGAGCCGGTTCGCCGGGCCAGGGATCGCGCAGCGCGACCGAGGGAGCGTCGGGCACGTTGCCACCACGCAAGGTCGCGAGCCGGGCAACCCACTGTCTCGCGCCGCGCATCATTCCCTCCGCTTCAACCGCTCGCCCTCAAAGCCGCGATCGCGGCCGCGTAGTCCGGCTTGCCGAAGATCGCGCTGCCGGCGATCAGCACGTCCGCCCCGGCGTTCAGGGCACGCGGGGCGGATGCCGGGTCGATGCCGCCATCGTCTCGATGCGGATCTCGCGTCCGGTCTCCGTGATCATGCGGCGGAGTTCGGCGATCTTGGACAACTGGCTGTCGAGGAAGGACTGGCCGCCGAATCCTGGATTGACGGTCATGACATTGATGATGTCGACGAGATCCAGCACATGCCGCACCGATTCGGCCGGCGTCGCCGGGTTGATGGCGACCCCGGCCTTGAGACCGAGATCGCGGATCGTCTGCAGCGAGCGATGCAGATGGGGCCCCGCCTCGACATGAACGCTCACATGATCGGCGCCGGCCTTCGCGAAATCCGCGAGATAGGGATCGGCCGGCGCGATCATCAGATGAACGTCGAAGGCGAGCTGGGTATGCGGCCGCAACGCCTTCAGCACCAGCGCGCCGAAACTGATATTCGGCACGAAGTGGCCGTCCATCACGTCAAGATGCAGCCAGTGCGCGCCGCCGCGCTCGACGGCGGCGACCTCCTCACGGAGCCGGCCGAAATCGGCGGCGAGCAGACTCGGGGCGATGATCGGCGAAAGGCGGGACGTTGCGCTCATGGACGGTAATGTAGCCAGGAGACTCGCTCAACCACAAGCGCACGCGTCACCGCCGCCCGCAAGTTTATTCCGTCGGAAAGGAATCGGCCGGCGCGAGCGACTTGATCAGGTCGAACATGCGCTTGCGCACCGTGGGCTCGGTGATCCGGTAATAGGCGCGCACCAGCTCCAGCGTCTCCCGCTTGGTCATCTGGTCGTCGAGCCCGATGCCGAACGGCTCCTGAGCCTCGGACAGGCCGTTGCTGCGGCCGCGCGGGCCGGACATCGGCATCTCGTTCATCCCCTCCGGCATGTCGTCGAAGAAGAAGCTGATCGGCACATCCAGAACGCGGGAAATGTCGAACAGGCGGGACGCGCCCACCCGGTTCACCCCGCGCTCGTATTTCTGCACCTGCTGGAACGTCAGCCCCAGCGCGTCACCCAGCTTTTCCTGCGACATGCCGAGCAGCGTCCGCCGCAGCCGAATCCGGGAGCCGACATGCACGTCGATCGGGCTGGGCCGGCCATCCCGCTCACTGCGGTCACTGGTGTCACCACCGTTTGAACTCATTTCCTATTCCTCAGCGACACCAACCGGCCCCGCAAACGGCCACGAACCGCGCCGCCGGGGATATGAGGATGACGCCTGTCTGTTTCGCATCGGCCGTTCCGATAGCCCACCGCGAGAAAAACATCATGCCTGCACAAGCTTCAAAACCGGTTAAGATACAAAAATTAAGAAAATATCTAGATGGCTGGACCTCGCTACCAGAGGTCGGCACCACCAACCATCAACCACTATCTACAATAGTGACCGCGCCTCAAATACACAAGCTTGAATTATTTTTAAGACAATGAGACCAGCCCCGTCTCATGTCACGGTGATCGATACGATCAGACAAACCAGCCCCAGAACAAGCGTGTAAAAGCCCAGGATTCCCGCCATTGTGATGCCGAAACGACCGAACGGCGTCGGCGGCAGCGCAACTGGAAGTTTATCAACCAGAACCCCGCGCGATCGAGCCCCAATGTTGCGTCGACCCGGCCATGCGGGCCGATGACCGCGGAAATTCCGGAATTGGTATCGACAACGAGCGGCAATCCCTCTTCCACGGCGCGCAGCCGGGTCGTGGCGAAATCCTGATAGGGGCCCGTCGTGTCGCCGAACCACGCATTGTCGCTGACGTTCAACAACCACGCCGGGCGATCGCGCGGGTCGACGATCAGCCCCGCGAAGATCGATTCGTAACATATCATCGGCCCCACCGGCGGAACGCCCGGCACATGCAGCGTTCGCGGGCCGGGGCCGGGCGTGAACCCGCCGCCCGGCGTCACCTTCAGCGGCAACCAGCCCGGCGTGTATTCGCCGAACGGAACGAGCTTCCATTTGTCGTACCAGGCAACGGCCGGGCCACTCCCCTTCACGGCGACCAGCGAATTGCGCATGCTCCCGTCGGCCGCGAGGCGGAACGAGCCGGCGAGCACGGGCGTGTCGCCGGCGATCGCGGCGATCGCGGCGCGGGCGGAGGCATCGGTCTGGAGCAGCGCCGGGCTCGCCGTCTCGGGCCAGACAACGATGTCATCCCCCTTGCCCGCCTTGGCCAGGGCCTCGCGGGTCAGAGCAAGATCGCGCCGCCAGCGCGCCTGCAGCGCGGGCTGGGTGAAACTGCCCGGCACGGCGAAATCGGGCTGGAGCAGCGCGACGGTATAGCGGCTCGCCGGGGCGGGGCCCGCGGCCGTGCGCGCGACTCCATAACCCGCCCATGCCGCGACCAGCACGGCGCTGCCGATCCAGCCCGCCCGGCCGACATATGGCAGCCCCGCGGCGATCGCCGTCAGCAGGGTCAGAAGGAAAATGCCGCCAATCGCCGCCGGCTGGATCATCGCGAGGCCGAGATGACCGGAAAACGCCCAGTCGGCCCCCCAGTAATTCCACGGGAACCCCGTGACGAGGAATTCCTGGGCAAGGTTCGACAGCACCAGCGCGCCGGCGAACAGCAGCACGGCGGACAATCGCCCCGCCCGATTGCGGGGGCGAACGGCGAAGACCGCGAGAGCCGGCAGGATCATGTAAACCGCCGTGGCGACGGCGATTGCCGGCGCCGCGATCGGTATCGCCCACCAGAAATCCGACGCCATGATGAGCATCGGCTCGGTCACCCAGAACAGTCCCAGCAGGTTGAAGCCGACCCCGAAACACCAGCCGAGCCACGCGGCGCGGCGCCATCCGCCCGCCCGCGCGAGCCGCGCCAGCAGTGCTGGCACCACGAACCACAGCACCGGCAGCAGATGGAACGGCGGCAACGCGATTGCGGCGAGCAGGCCCAGCGCGAAACACTGCCAGGCATCGCCGCGCAGCCGTGCCGGCACGCGGGCGGCAAGTCGGTCGATGGAGGTCATGTCCGATGGTTCCTAGACGAGATCGCTACAGCCGAGAGACGCCATGACCGCGGCGATATCGGGTGCCGTCGGATGATCGGGGGAGGCGATCGTCTGATCCTCGGCGCGCACGATCTGCGTGGTCTTCAGCCCCGCGGCCGCGGCGGCGGCGAGTTCGGCCGCGACGTCGGACAGAAACAGCACCTGCGCCGGCGCGAGCCCCAGCGCGCGGGCGATCGCCGCATAGCTCGCGGCGTCCCGCTTGCCGCCGATCCGGGTATCGAAAAACTGGTCGAACAACCCCGTCAGATCCCCGTCCGCCGTATGGCGAAGCAGAAGGCGCTGGGCCTCCTCCGATCCGGACGAGTAGATGGCGAGCCGCAAGCCGCCCGCCCGCCACGCCCGCAATGCCGGCGCCACATCCGGGTAGAGCCGGCCCGTCAGCTCGCCGGCGGCGAAGCCTTCAGCCCAGATTCGCCCCTGGATGAGCTTGAGCGGCCCGATCTTGGCGTCGCGATCCATCAGTTCGAGCAGCGTCGCCACCGGCGGCGCGCCAGGGGCGATCGTGTCGAGTTCGGCGAGCGCCGCCGCGATATCCGCCTCGCCGGCATGCGCCGAGACGAAGCCGGCGAGCCGGTCGCGCGCATAGGGAAACAGCACGTCGTGCACGAAGCTGATCGGCGCGATCGTCCCTCGATATCGAGAAGCAGCAGTTCGGGTCTGACGGTCACGACCGATCGACCGGCTCAGGCCGCGACCGGGAAGCGCGCGCTGATCTCGTCGCCGGTAAAATGCGCCACCCAGCCCGATGTATCCGTGAAGATCCGCAACGCGATGAAATCCGGAGCCGACCCCGCGTCGAACCAGTGCCGCGTATTCGCCGGCACCGAGATCAGATCGCCCTCGGCGCAATGCGCGTCGTAGACGCGCCCGTCGAGATGCATGACGAAATGGCCGGAACCGCGCACGAAAAACCGGACCTCATCCTCGGTATGGATATGCTCGCTGAGGAACTTGTCGCGCAGCGCCGCCGCCTGGGGATGGTCCGGCGTCATCTTGATGACATCCGCCGACCCCGCCCCGGTCTCTCCCATCAGCCGATCGAGATAAGGGCGATAGGCGTGCAGGATCTCCTCGGGCGCGGCCTCCGGCGCCAGCACGACCGGGCTTTCCCAGCGCTCGAACCGCACGCCGATCGCCTTGAGTTCGGACGCGATCTCGGCCGCGTCCGAGGTGACGACCAGCGGCGTCCCGGCATCGGCTTCATTGAAGATTTTCAGCGTGCTCATCTGATCCGTCTCCGTTCGCATTCACACGACAGCAGGAATTCCAGCGCCTCGAGGCGCCAGAAACTGCGCTCGACGTCCTCGCCCCAGGCATAGACGCCATGGCCGCGCAGGACATACCCGATCGGCGCCGCCCGCAGCGCGGGGGCGATCGTCGCCGCCAGCCGCCGCATGTCCTGATCGTTCTCGAATACCGGCAGCGCGGCCGTCGCCCGATGCGTTTCAATCCCCGGAAACGCCTTCAGGATCTCATAGCCCTCCAGGTGGATCAGCGGCGCCCCGTCGATCAGCGACAGCGCGGTCGCGGCCACCGAATGGCCGTGCAGCACCGCGCCAGCGGCCGGAAACTGCTGGTAAATCTGGCAATGAAGGAGGGTTTCCGCGCTCGGACGGTCGCCCGCGCGGAGCGCCGCCCCGTCCATCCCGACCTCGATGATATCGCCGCTCGCAAGCCGGCCCTTGTGAACGCCGCTGCGGGTGATGGCGATCCGCTCGCCATCGAGGCGCGCGGAAAGATTGCCTGCCGAGGCCGGAACCCACCCTTTCCCGTCCATGCGGGCGCCGATGGCGACGAGTTCGCCGGCACGCGACGCCAGGGCCGACCCGGCGTCCGCTTGGCTGGCGGATGGCATTGCGGTCATTCGCCCCGGCCCGGCTCAGCGATGGGCGTTGTTTGCGGTATCGTCGACGCGGGAGGCATCGGGCGCGTCCGCCTGACCCGAAATCTGGCCCTGCCTGCCCGTTTCGGCCTTGTCGGCCGCCGCGGGTCCGGTCGTCCCGGCATCGCTCATGTTCTGCTTGAACGACTTGATGCCCTTGCCAAGCTCGCCCATCAGGTTGCCGACGCGCGATCCGCCGAACAGCAGCGCGATCACGGCGATGACGATGAGCCAGTGGACCGGAGAATCGAACCCCATCGCTGCCGCCTCAAACCTTGCTCTGCTCGGCCTTCGTCTCGTTGCGCGCGTCCGGCGCCTTGGCCTGCTGCTCCAGCATGGAGGCATCCTTCGACGGCTGGTCGTCGGCGATATTGTTCTTGAACGCCTTCATGCCCTTGCCGAGTTCACCCATGAGATTACCGACCCGGCCCGTTCCGAACAGGAGCAACACCACCGCGAGAACGATGAGCCAGTGCCAGATGCTCAAACCACCCATAATCCGTATCCTTCCTCACTTTAGCGATCCCCGCCAGGGGGTGGCACGATCCGGCCAGCCCGACGATTCGAGCCCGACGATTCGCGCCCGACCATTGGCGGATGACAGATCGGTGGAGCTTACGCGCCCGGAGCTATCGGTATCCGTCCAGAATATGAATACTCCAAACACCCTGCCGCGCCAATGGCCGGCCGGTCACCGATTCGTGGCCCGCGCGAAAACAGGAACGGAGCCGGCTTCCGCCGGCTCCGTCGCCCATGCGGGCATTATGACTGTCAGGCCTTCGCGCCGATCGGCAGGATTTCCTTGCCGTGGGCGCCGTTGATCACGCCGGCGGCGCCCAGATAGAACGCGAGCAGCGCGGTGATGAGGCCGAGATATCCCCCGAACTGGCCGAGCGCGGGAGCCCCGAGAAGGTCATTGAGACCAAGCAGCACGAACGTGGCGACCAGGAAGCCAAAGATCAGCTGCAGCGCCTTGTTCAGGGCAAAGGTGCCGATGAACATCACGAAGCTGAACGCGCCCCAGACCAGCAGATACCAGCCGACCATGGGACCCGGCACGCCCTTGGCGAAGAATTCGACGAACAGGCCAAAGGACCACCAGAAGGCGCCATACGAGGTGAACGCCACAAATCCAAAAGTGTTGCCCACTTTCATCTCGCCCAGCCCGGCCACGAGCTGTGCCGTGCCGCCGAAAGCGAATGCCATGGCCAGAACCATGCCAAGACCAGCCCCGGGAAGCAGCCCGGCATTGATCATCGACAGCAGCCATGTGGTGAGCGCGAAACCGAACAGTCCCAGTGGTGCCGGGTTGAAGGTGTTCATGTCATCTCCCTAAGAATTTTTGAGCGGGTCATTGGTTGATGGAGACATCCGCCCTTGGATGTCGCCCCGCATTTCAATTACCAGCTTTTCACGTTCAGGCAAACGAACCGCACCCGCACCGACCGTCGTTGCACCGGGACGGATCAGTCCTGGCGCCCGAAGCCGAGAAAGCCGGCATTCGCATCGGGCCGGCCGGTATCGTGCGCGACCCGCGCCGATGACGTCGCCGGGCGGCCCGCCGCCTTGACCATCATTGAAGACTTGCCGATTGCGCGCGCCGTGGGGCGGGCGGAACGCTTCACCGCGGATCGCACCGGGGCTTGGGCTGCCGCCATCGTCGCGGCCGGCACTTCCTCCGCCCGCGCCGAGAGCAGCATGAACGTGATGCGGTTTCGGTTCAGCTCGACCGAAAGTTCGATCGGCGTCTCACCCAGCGCGTTGCGCGCCGCGAGATTGGCGCCGCGACTCACCGCCGCCCGCGCCTGACCATAATCGCCGTGATTGATCGCCTTGAACAGCAGCGTGGTCGGATCGCCGCCCACATCGGCGACGGGCCCCGCCGAAATATTCCCGGCCGACGAGGCGCCCGGCAATCCGGGCGGCGCTTCGGCTGGCGCCTCATGCCGCGGCTGGGGAATGCCGCCAATCGGGCCGAGGCCGTTGCCGGGACCGGCGCCCGCCATCTGGGCATTGGCGGGAACGATGCCGAAAACGCCGCCAAGCAGGGTCGCAAATCCGAGAAAACAGAGCTTCGATCGATAGGTCATGGCAGGCAAGGTTCCCTGGCGGACAATCCGCCTGTCTGATGGAGGGTGAGGACGATACGGCCGGCAATCCGGCCGCACCCGCATCGGCCCGGACGGCCCGCGCCCGCCACCCTGGCTTGAATACGCACGCGAGCAGAAATCCTGTCTGGTGACGTTCGCCGATTTTTATTCAAATCCGACATCAATCGTCGTGACCGGACCAAGCAATACCCGATCAGCGATTGAGAAACCAGAAGCCCGCATTGAGATAGGTCGCGAACAGGCACCACGCGAGATAGGGCGCCATCATCGCCGCCGCGACCCGGCTGATCGGCCGGAACGCGGCGATCGTCGCGACGATCAGCGCATCGAGCGCGCAAATCACGACGAGGGCGATATCGGGCCGGTGAAGCCCGAAAAAAATCGGCGACCACATGGCGTTGGCGGCGAGCTGCCAGCCCCACAGGCTGAGCGCGCGGCGCTGCCGGGTCGGGATATCCGGGCTCCGCCAGACAATCCACGCCGCGATCGCCATGTCGAGGTAAAGCGCCGTCCATGCCGGCGCGAACAGCCAGTTCGGCGGCGTTCCCGGCGGATGCGGCAATACGGCATACCAGCTGTGGATGTTCGGAACCGTGACCGACCCGCCGACCGCGCCCGCCAGAAGCGCCAGCGCGAGAAACCCCAGCAGAGCCCGTATCTGGGCGCTGGACATGCGGTGCTGTTCGGGGCGTTCTGGCAACCGGAAGACACGTACTCCTTCGCGTATGAATTTAGGTAAAACGAACGCCGCTGAAAAGGGACGGGTTCCGGATTTCCAGACCCTCCGCCATGCTCAAACGTCGTGCGCCCTCGCCCCTCTCGCATCGGCAAGCGCCCGCAACGCCGCGGCGCCCCCAATCCGGGACACCCGTTCCAGCTCCCGATAGGCCGTGAGCACCGCCTCGCCCAGCTCGGTCAGCTGCGCGCCGCCCCCCGCAACCCCCCCCTTCGCCGCGTGGATCAGCGGCGCGCTGAACGTGGCGTTCATCGATTCGGCGAGTTGCCAGGCGCGCTTGTAGCTCATCCCCATGCGCCGCCCGGCCGCCGCGATCGAGCCCGTCTCGTGAATGAGCGCGAGCAGATCGGCCCGGCCCGGCCCAAGCACAAGATCGTCGCCCTGCACGACGCGAATGCGCAGGCTGAGGGGAGGAATCGCGCTCTCTGTCTTCATCCCCCCCGTTCAAACACAAAACATCGCCGATTCCGATATGGCCAATTGACGATATCGCCGTTTGAACATATCGAGGGTCGCATGTTCAGCCGCCCCCGATCACGGAGAAATCCCGCATGACACTGTCCCGAAGGATGTTCACCACGCTTGCGGGCGCCGCCTCGCTTTGTCCCATCGCCGCGGCGGCCGCCGGCCAGACGGCCACGATCGCCTATGCCGGCTCGATGGGCCTGCTCATGGACCACGCCATCGGCCCCGCGTTCACGGCCCAGACCGGCGACCGGTTTCATGGCATCGGGCGGGGCGCGTTCGGCCTCGCCCATCTCATCGCCGCGAAAACGCTCCAGGCGGACGCGTTCATCTCGATCACGCGCGGCCCGATCGAGATTCTCCAGAAGGCCGGGCTGGTCGATCACGCCCAGCCGGTCGCCAGCACCGCGATGGTGCTGGCCTGGTCGCCCCACTCCCGCTTCCGCGCCGATTTCGAAGCGGCCGGCGCCGACGCCCGCTGGTTCGACATCCTTGAAAAACCCGGCCTGCGCTTCGGCCGCACCGATCCGCGCACCGACCCGCAGGGCCGCAACGTGCTGTTCACCTTCGATCTCGCCCAGCGCTACTACCACAAGCCGGAGCTGATCCGGCGCGTGCTCGGCAAACCGGTGAACCCCGCGCAGATCTTCCCCGAACCCTCGCTGCTCTCGCGGATCGACAGCGGCGCGGTGGACGCCACGATCGGCTACGAAAGCGCCGTGAAGTCGCTCAAGCTGCCGTTCCTGAAGCTGCCCCGGCAGATCAACCTCAGCGATCCGTCGATGGCGGCGGACTGGTATTCCCGCGCCGCGATCACGCTGAAGGTCAAGGGCCACAGCCAGACCTTGCACACGCAGCCGCTCGTCTTCTATGCCTGCGTGCCGCGCACCGCCCGCAACCCCGCGGCGGGGCAGGCATTCGTTTCACTGCTGCAAAGCCGCAAGGGACAGGAACTGTTCGCACGATACGGCTACAATCCGCCGCTCGGCGGACCGGTCTGACCGCAGCGCGCCTCGGCGCCCTGCTGCGCGGCTTCGTGCTGCTGCTGCTGGCGGCGCCGTTTGCCGGCCTCGTCGGCATGACCGACTGGCGCCGTTTCTTCCTGTCCCCCACGGATGGCGGCTCCGTCGTTGTCTCGCTGGCCTATGGGCTGGCCGCGCTGGCCGTCATCGCCCTGCTCGGCACGCCGCTGGCCTACTGGCTCGCCGCCAGCAAGGGCCGGGTTCGCGATGCCGCGCAGCTCTTCCTGCTGCTGCCCTTGCTCACCCCGCCGCTCGCTCTCGGCATCCTGCTCGCGGCATTCTACGGACCGATCGGCCCGGTCGGCATCCTGCTCGAACGCGTCGGCGGGATCATCTCCAACAACCCGCCGGCGCTGCTGATCGCGGGGATCTATGCCGGACTGCCGACCTTCGTGATCGCGGCGCGCGGCGCGTTTGCCGAAATCCCCGCCGAACTCGCCGAATCCGCGCTCACCCTCGGCGTCTCCCGCCGGCAGATCTTCCGCCACATCACCCTGCCGATGGCGCGCGACGGTCTCGGCGCCGCCCTCGCGCTGGCCTGGGTGCGCGGGGTGGGCGAGCTCGGCATCGTGCTGATCTTCGCCTATTTCCCGCAGGGCATGCCGGTACGGCTCTGGGTGGACCTTGAAGACGGCGGGCTTTCCGCCACGTTCCCGCTGCTCTGGGTGTTCCTGCTGGCCGCCCTGCCTTTGCCGCTCTGGCTGCTGCGGCGGGGCTCGAAACGCTGAGAATGATGCGCTGACCGCGCTCTGCCGCCGCCCGGCCGGCTGACCGGGCGGCAGCGAGCGGATCAGAACGCGGCGTCTTCGAATTCCATCATCGTCGCGGCCCCCGAGCGGATCGCGGCGAGCAGCGCGCCGGTCTGCGGCAGCAGACGGTCCATGAAGAATTTCGCGGTCCGCACCTTGGCGCGGTAGAATTGCGCGCCCTCGCCATCGTCCCCGGCCTTGGGGGCCGCCACCGCGACCATGCGGGCCCAGACGAAGGCGAGCGAGGCGAGGCCGAACAGGCGGAGATAGTCGACCGACGCCGCCCCCACCTCGTCGCGATTGGCCATCGCACCTTCCATGATGACCCCGGTCGCTTCCTGCACATGCTCCAGCGCCTGCGACAGCGCGGGCAGGAATTCGGCGAGGGCGTCGTTATCCTGATGCGCGTCGATGAATTCGAGCACCGGATCGAGGAAGCGGGTCAGCAACCTGCCGCCATCCTGCGGCAGCTTGCGGCCGACGAGGTCGAGCGCCTGGATGCCGTTGGTGCCCTCGTAGAGCATCGCGATCCGCGCGTCGCGCACATACTGCTCGATGCCGTGATCGCGGATATAGCCATGGCCGCCATAGGTCTGCACCGCAAGCGAGGCGATCTCGAAGCCAAGGTCGGTGAACATCGCCTTGACCACCGGCGTCATCAGCGAGGCGAAATCGTCGGCCACCTGCCGCGCCTCGTCGTCATCCGATTTCTCGAGGATTTCCAGCTCCCGCGCGACCCATCCGGCCAGCGCCCGGCACCCCTCGATATAGGCGCGGCTGGTCAGCAGCATCCGCCGCACATCGGGATGGACGAGAATCGGGTCCGCCTGCTTCTCCGGCGCCTTGGCGCCCGTCAGCGAGCGGCCCTGAATGCGCTCGCGCGCATAGGCCACGGCGTTCTGATACGCGACCTCGGCGATGCCGAGCCCCTGGATACCGACCGACAGGCGCTCGGTATTCATCATCTTGAACATCGCGGCGAGGCCCTTGTTCGGCTCGCCGACCAGCCAGCCGGTCGCGCCGTCAAAGCTCATCGCACAGGTGGCGGAGCCGTTCAGCCCCATCTTGTGCTCGATCGCGGTGCACTGCATGCCGTTGCGCGGGCCGAGCGTGCCATCCTCGCGCGGCAGGAACTTGGGCACCAGGAACATCGAGATGCCCTTCACCCCGGCCGGCGCGTCCGGCAGCCGGGCGAGCACGAGATGGATGATGTTTTCCGCAAGATCGTGCTCGCCGGCGCTGATGAAGATCTTGTTGCCGGTAATGCTGTAGCTGCCATCCCCGTTCGGCGCCGCCTTGGTGCGGAGCATGCCGAGATCGGTGCCGCAATGCGGCTCGGTCAGGCACATCGTGCCGGTCCACTTGCCGGAGACGAGGTTGGGCAGCCAGGCCTTCTTCTGCTCGTCCGACCCCGAATGCTTCAGCGCGACATAGGCGCCGTGGCTCAGCCCCGGATACAGGCCGAAAGCGACATTGGCCGAGCAGAACATCTCCTCGACCATCATCGCCGCGGTCAGCGGCATGCCCTGCCCGCCATAATCCGGGTCGGAGGAAATCGCGGTCCAGCCGCCCTCGCAGAAGGTGCGATAGGCCTCGCGATAGCCGCTCGGCGTGCGGACGACGCCGTTTTCATACGAGCACCCCTCGCGGTCGCCCACCTGGTTGAGCGGGAACA
The DNA here is from genome assembly GCF_907164655.1 of Acidocella sp. C78. NCBI lineage: Bacteria > Pseudomonadati > Pseudomonadota > Alphaproteobacteria > Acetobacterales > Acidocellaceae > Acidocella > Acidocella sp. C78. Next base: position 17,448 of record NZ_CAJQZK010000111.1, on the reverse strand, counting down.
GCACCTGCTCGCTGATCTTCGCGGCCTCTTCCAGCACGCTGTCGATCAGTTCGGGGGTGAAATCGGCATTGCCGGGCAGTTCGGCGATGGCGGAGCTGTCATACAGCTCGTGCAGCACGAAGCGCATGTCGTTGAGCGGCGCCTTGTAGACGGGCATGTCGTATCTCCCTTGTCTCGGTTCAGTTGCGCAGGGGTTTGCCGGTATCCAGGATGTGCTTGATCCGCGCCTGGCTTTCCCTGGTGCGGAACAGCGCCATGAACGCCTCGCGTTCGAGGTCCTTCACCGCGCCGGCCGGCACCGGATCGAGCATGTCGGTATCGCCGCCGGTGAGCACGCGGGCAAGATGGGTCGACACCGTCACGTCATGCGGTGTCGCGACCCCCTTCTTGCGGAAGTCCTCCACCGCCATGCCGAGCGCGACGCGGCCGGTCGCGCCGGGCAGTTGCAGCGTGTCCGGCTCGGGCGGCGCATACCCCGCCACCATGGCGAGCGCCCGGGCCTTGGCATCGGCCAGCACGCGCTCGCGGTTCATGGTGATGCCATCGCCGGGGCGGAGGAATTTCAGCTCCCTCGCCTCGGCGGCCGAGGTCGCGACCTTCGCGGTGGAAATCATCTCGAACACCTTGGCGACCGCCGGCATCGGGCCGCGCGGCGCATCCTTCGCCCCCTGCCAGCGCGCCAGCATGGCGGCGCACCCGCCCCAGCCCGGCACGAGGCCGACGCCGACCTCGACGAGCCCCATATAGGTCTCGGCATGGGCCTGAACGGCGTCGCAATGCAGCAGGATCTCGCAGCCGCCGCCCAGCGCCCGGCCGGAAGGCGCGCCGACCACCGGGAACGGCGCCTCGCGCAGCGCCTGCAATATCTTCTGCCCCTCCTTCACCGTACCCTCGATCTTGCCCCACATCCGCAGATTGGCGGCGAACATCGCAAGGCCGAGATTGGCGCCGACCGAGAAATTCTCCTTGCCCGGCCCGGCGCGCAGGTTCTCGCTGTAGATCACCATCGCCTTGTGGGATTTCTGCACCAGCGCGATGGTCTTGCCGAGCAGGGCGAGAGTGTCGCCATCGATCGCGTTCATGATCGAATGGAACTCGACGCAGAGCACGCCATCGCCGATGTCCCAGACCGAGGCCGACTTGTTCGACAGCACCGGCTTGCGGCCGCGCTTCGCATCCTCCAGCAGCAGCACGCCGGGCGCGCGCGCGACGGCCCGATAGCCGCCATCGGGCGTGAACCGCAGCAGCGTGGCGCCATCCTCGCGATAGAACGCGCCCGCGCCGAGTTTCGCCAGCAGCGGCGGGACCGGCTCGTCAAGGTCGGCGAGGCGCGACGCCACCCAGTCGGCGCCGAGCCGGTCGATCAGCTCGAACGGGCCGTATTTCCACGTATAGCCGAGCCGCATCGCGGCATCGACGGCGGCGATGTCGTCACCGATCTCGGGAATCAGCGAGGCCGCATAGGCCAGCACGCGGCCGAGCACGCCCCAGGCATAGTGCCCGTAATTCGACTTGGCGCCGACGAGGCGCTTGAGATCCGTCTTCGCGTCCTTCACCTCGGCGATGTCGGGGCGGATGGAGGGCCGCCATTCCAGCCGCCCCTGCGCCGCCGCGGCGAGCGAGAGGGTCTCCTTCACCCGCTCCCGTCCGCGCCCGGTCGAGCGGTAGAAGCCGCCCTTCCCCTTCTTGCCGGTATAGCCCTCGGCGATCATCGTCGCGAGGAACGGCGCCTCGCGGTTCATCCGGTGGAACGCGTCGGTCTTCGGCAGCAGCCGGGCGAGCGAGGCGTTGACGTGCGGCCCGAGATCGATGCCCACCAGATCCATCAGCCCGAACACGCCGGTCGAGGGAAACCCCATCGGCCTGCCCATGATCGCATCCGCCTCCTCGATCTCGATCCCCATCTCGAGCGCGAGCGCGAGCGCCGTCTGGATCCAGTAGGTGCCGATGCGGTTGGCGATGAAGCCCGGCGTGTCGCGGCAGGGAATCACCGACTTGCCGAGCGCGACATCGCAGAATTCGGTGACGCGGGCGATGGCGTCCGCGCTCGTCGCCGGGCCGCTCACCAGTTCCAGCAGCCGCATGTAGCGCGGCGGGTTGAAGAAATGGGTGATCACGAAATCGGGCCGGAGACTTTCCGGCATGTCCGTCATCAGCTCGCCGAGCGGAATGGTGGAGGTGTTGGATGACACCACCGAACCCGGCTTGCGCACTTCGGCCAGGCGGCGATAGAGCGCCTGCTTGATGTCGAGCCGCTCGATCACCGCCTCGACGATCCAGTCGCATTCGGCGAGGGCGGCGAAATCGTCCTCGGTATTGCCCGGCGTGATCAGCCGCGCGGCGCGGGAGGACATCAGCGGCGCCGGTTGCGTGGTCTTCAACCGCTCGATCGCCCGCCTCGCGATCGCGTTGCGGTCATCCCCCTCCTTCGGCACGATGTCGAGCAGGCGCACCTTGATGCCGGCATTGGCGATCTGGGCCGCGATCGCCGCCCCCATCACGCCGGCGCCGATGACGGCGACGGACTGGATCGCGCCCATCAGAGCGCCTCCAGAACCGTCGCGATGCCCTGCCCGCCGCCGATGCACTGGGTCGCGAGCGCGAACTTGCCGCCTTCGCGGCCGAGCAGTTGCGCCGCCTTGCCGGTGATGCGCGCCCCGGTCGCCCCGAGCGGATGGCCGAGCGCGATGGCCCCGCCATCGAGATTGACCCGCGCCGGATCGAGGCCGAGTTCGCCGATGCACGCGAGCGCCTGCGAGGCGAAGGCCTCGTTGAGTTCGACCACGTCGAGCGCCGAGGCCTCGATGCCGGCGCGGGCCAGCGCCTTGCGCGACGCCGCGACCGGCCCCATGCCCATGATGTCCGGCGCGCAGCCGGCCACCGCGACCGAGCGGATCCGCGCGAGCGGCGCGAGGCCGTGCCGCGCGGCATACGCCTCCGAGCAGACCAGCACGGCGGACGCGCCATCGGTCAGCGGCGAGGAGGTTCCGGCGGTGACGCTGCCCTCGGCATCGAAGGCGGGCTTCAGCCCGGCCAGGCCTTCGCGCGAGGCGTCGTGGCGGATGCAGCCATCCTCGGACACGGTGGCGCCGGACAGCGCGATCGGCACGATCTCCCCGGCCAGCCTCCCCGCCATCTGCGCCGCCGCCGCCTTGACGTGGCTGGCGAGGGCGAATTCCTCCTGCGCCTCGCGCGAAATCCGCCAGCGCTTCGCGACGTTCTCGGCCGTCTCGCCCATGCCCATGTAGGCGGCCGGCATCTTGCCATACAGCGCCGGCGAGGGCATCGGGTTGAACCCGCCCATCGGCACCCTGGTCATGCTCTCGATCCCCGCGGCGATGAACGCCTCGCCCGCGCCCATCGCGATCGCGCCCGCCGCCATGTGGATCGAATACATCGACGAGCCGCAGAACCGGTTGACCGTGGCGCCGGCGACGCCGATCGGCAGGTCGGCCATCAGCCCGATCAGGCGGGCCACGTTCAGCCCCTGCTCCGCCTCGGGAAACGCGCAGCCGACGATCAGATCCTCGATGTCCTCCGCCGCGACGCCGCTGCGCGCCACCAGCTCACGAACGACGGCGGCGGCCATCTCGTCGGGCCTGACCCGCGCAAGCCCGCCTTTCCGGGCAAGGGCGAACGGCGAACGGGCATAGGCGGCGATGACGGCGCTGGACATGGATCTCGGACTCCTGTGCAAGTCTTACTTGGTCGACAGTTTCAGGGCGTTTTCCGACTGCCGCTCGATATCGGCCAGCTCGGCGAGGCTCTGCTCGAGCGCCGCGCGCTGTTCCTGCAGCTTGGCGATGCGCTTGCGCACCGCCGCGAGAAGCTGACGCAGCTGCGCGTGCTGTGTCGGATCGACATCGTAGAGATCGAGATAATCCTTGATCTCGCGTAACGAAAAACCAAGCCGCTTGCCGCGCAGGATCAGCATCAGCCTGGCGCGGTCGCGCGACGTGTAGACCCGGGTGGTGCCGGCGCGACTCGGATTCACCAGCCCCTTGTCCTCATAGAAGCGGATGGTGCGCGCCGTCACGCCAAGCTGCCGGGCGAGCTGACTGACCGAATAGAGCGCATCCCCCTGCTGGCCGGCGGCCTCGTCCTCGCGCTGGTGACGCTCATGCAACGCGGCCATGGCCGGGCCCGTGGTAGTTCGTGTGGTCATTGGTCGTCCTGTCGAATGATGAAGGGCGGTCGCGGACAATACCATGAATGACCCGTTTCCATCTTTAACGGTAACCGAATAATCATTACGTATAGGGCATGCTCTATACGTTGTCGAGGCTTTCCACCCGGGTCGCGCGCAAAAAAGCGACGGCATCCCGGCCGAATTCCCGCCATTCGTGCTACACAGCGCACGATACGACCGCAGAATGAACAATCCGATCACGAAAATGTCATATCAACCCGGGCGGAGGACAGCGATGCCCCGTCCGGCATCGCCACCGCAGCACAGCCGGTCAGGCGACGCGACCATGACCACCCCGCGATATCCCGATCTGCCCTGAAAACGCCGAGCGGAGACGAAACCCGGCGCGAATTTCCGGCAGCCTGACCGATCCGCCCTCCCCCTTGATCGAGATCAAAGTGACATGTCGAATTGTCACTATAACTTGACACATCAAGCGGAGAGGAGGACGGGATGCGAATCCTGCTGGTGCATCCGAACTATCATTCAGGCGGTGCCGAGATCGCCGGAAACTGGCCGCCCGCCTGGGCCGCCTATATCGCCGGCGCGCTGAAATCCGCCGGCTTCACCGATCTCCGCTTCATCGACGCGATGACCAACGACCTGTCGGACGACGCGCTGCGCGACATCCTCCGCGCCGAACGGCCGGACATCGTCGGCGCCACCGCGATCACCCCCTCGATCTACAAGGCCGAACGCCTGCTGGAAATCGCGCGCGAGGAACATCCCGGCGCGCTCACGGTTCTCGGCGGCGTGCACGCCACCTTCATGTATGGCCAGGTTCTCGCCGAAGCCCCCTGGATCGACGTGATCGTCCGCGGCGAGGGCGAGGGGATCATCGTCGATCTCGCCCGCGCCGTCGCCGCCGGCGATTTCGCCGCCACCCGCCACGCCATTCGCGGCATCGCCTTCCGCGAGGGCGGCAAGGTCGTCGCCACCGAAGCCGCCCCCACAGTGAAGGATCTCGACGCCCTCGCCCCCGACTGGAGCATCCTCGCGTGGGACCGCTACCGCTACATCCCGCTCGGCACCCGTGTCGCCATCCCCAACATGGCGCGCGGCTGCCCCTTCACCTGCTCCTTCTGCTCGCAATGGAAATTCTGGCGCGACTACCGCTACCGCGACCCGGCGAAGGTGGTCGATGAAATCGTCCGCCTGCGCGATGAGCACGGCGTCGGCTTCTTCATCCTCGCCGACGAGGAACCGACCATCAACCGCAGGAAATTCGTCGCCTTCTGCGAGGAGCTGATCGCGCGCGATGTCGGCCTGCTCTGGGGCATCAACACCCGCGTCACCGACATCCTGCGCGACGAGGCGCTGCTGCCGCTCTACCGCCGCGCCGGGCTCATCCACGTCTCCCTCGGCACCGAGGCGGCGGCGCAGATGAAGCTCGACCGGTTCAACAAGGAAACCACGATCGAGCAGAACCGCAAGGCGATCGCCCTGCTGCGCGCCGCCGGCATCGTGGTCGAGGCGCAGTTCATCGTCGGGCTCGAAAACGAAACCCGCGAAACGCTGGAGGAAACCTACCGCATGGCGCGCGACTGGGCGCCCGATCTCGCCAACTGGTCGATGTACACGCCCTGGCCCTTCTCCGACCTGTTCCGCGACCTGGCCGACAAGGTCGAGGTGTTCGACTACGAGAAATACAATTTCGTCACCCCGATCATCAAGCCCGCGGCGATGGACCGCGCCGAACTGCTCGACCGGGTGATGCACAATTACCGCCGCTTCTACATGCGCAAGGCGTTCTTCTCCTACCCCTGGGCCGGCTCCGGCGCGCGAAGGCGCTACCTGCTCGGCTGCCTCAAGGCGTTCATGAAATCCGGCTTCGAGCGGAAATTCTACGATCTCGGCCGGGTCGGCTACTGGGGGCCGCAATCGAAGCGCAAGGTCGATTTCCATTTCGACGGCGCGCGCGACCGCGCCGGCGCGGCACAGGTCGAATGGCGCACCATGCACGACAACGGGCGGCAGCGCCGCAAGACGCGCGAAGCGGCGGAGCCGCCCCCCTGACCGCGCGCGCCGACCCCTCAGGGCCGCTGATCGGGCCAAACGCGATCCTCCAGGTCTTCGCCGCCCTCGCCGCCTCCGGCGGTCCGGCCTGCATCGCCCGGGTCGCGCGGGCGGCGGGGCCGAAAACCGCCTCGCCCACCCGCCGGCCACGATGGTCCCCGCCGCCGAGGTGCTCGCTTTGCACCGCGCGGTGCGCGCCTGCCTCGGCGCCGGGCCGGGCGGCGCGGTGCTGCGCGCCGCCGGCGAGGCGACCGGGCGCTATCTCCTCGCGCACCGGATTCCGCGCCCGGTCCGCCTCGCGCTCCGCGCCGCCCCGGCGCCGCTCGCCGCCCGCCTGCTGGTCGCCGCCATCCGCCGCCACGCCTGGACCTTCGGCATGCCGGAGGGGCTCGGCGCCACCTGGCGCGGCGGACTTCGCCTGACGCTGACCGCCAACCCCATCGCCCCACCCGGCGCCTGCGGCCCCGGCTGCGACTTTCACGCCGGCACGTTCGCCGTGCTGTTCCAGGCGCTGGTGGACCGCCGCCTGCTTGTCCGCGAAACCGCCTGCCGCGCCGCCGGCGCGCCGTCCTGCGTCTTCACCATCGGGCGCGGCTGATCCGCCGCCGGCCGGTGGACCGCCGGCGCGGATGATGCTCTACCGGCGCTGCCCAGAATCAATCCCCACCCGGCCGCGCACCGCCGCGCGGACCGCAGGAGATGACGACGTGACCGACAGTTCCACCACCCGCCCGGCCGAAACCGTCATCGGCGCCGGCACCCGCCCGGCCGAAACCGTCATGGGCGCCGGCACCCGCCCGGCCGAAACCGTCATGGGCGCCGGCACCCGCCCGGCCGAAACCGTCATGGGCGCCGGCACCCGCCCGGCCGAAACCGTCATGGGCGCCGGCACCCGCCCGGCCGAAACCGTCATGGGCGCCGGCACCCGCCCGGCCGTCGCCGTCATCGGCGCGGGCGCCGCCGGCCTCGCCGCCGCCCGCGCGCTCGCCGGCGCCTGCGCCGTCACCGTGTTCGACAAGGCGCGCGGTCCCGGCGGCCGCCTCGCGCATCGCCGCCGCGAGGGCTTCGCCTTCGATTTCGGCGCCCCGTTCTTCACCGCCCGCGACCCGCGCTTCCTTGCCGAGCTCGCCCGGCTGCGCGCCGCGGGAATCGTAACACCCTGGGCCTGCCGCTTCGCCGAAATCGAGGCCGCCGCCATCACCCACCGGCGCGACTGGGGCGAAACCCCGGCGCATTACGTCCCGGTCGGCCGGATGAGCCGCCTCACCGCGCACTGGGCCGCGGGGCTCGACGTCCGGCAGTCCTGTCGCATCGCGGCGCTGCACCGGATGCCGGCGGGCTGGGCGCTGGAGAGCGAGGCCGGCGAGCGGTTCGGCCCCTTCGCCTTCGTCATCGTGGCGGTGCCGGCGCCGCAGGCCGCCGCCCTGCTGCCCGCCGCCTCGCCCCTGCACGCCACCGCCGCTTCGGCGCGGATGCAGGGCGCCTTCTCGCTGATGCTCGGCCTCGCAGCACCGCTCGATCCCGGCTTCGATGCCGCGCTGGTGCGCGACGGCGCGCTGAGCTGGATCTCCCTCTGCGCCGCGCGGCCGGGGCACGAGGGCGGGCCGGGCCTGGTCGCGATCTCCCGCAATGCCTGGGCGGACGCGCATCTCGAGGACGATCCGGCAACCATCCGCGCCGCCATGCTGGACGCTCTCGCCGCCTGCCTCGGCCAGCCCTCGCGCCGGTGCATCTCGACCTGCATCGCTGGCGCTACGCCAACGCCCCGGCCGTGGCGGCGCGGCCCGACCTGATCGACGCCGAAGGCGGCCTCGCCCTCTGCGGTGACTGGACGTCGCAGGGAAAGGTCGAGGCCGCCTATCTCTCCGGGCTCGACGCCGCCGCCGCCGTCCTCGCCCGTCTCGCCGCCGGCTGAGCGGGCGGGTCTGCCGCCGCCGCCGCCTCGGCCGCGTCACGATCCACCGCGCCGGCCAGCGCCGCGCGCGTCGCCGCCTCGCTGTATCGCGCGGCGACAAAGGCAAGACCGGCCTCCGCGAGACACTGGTTCAACGCCTCGTCCTCATGCACGCGGACGATCTTGGCGGCGAAATCCGCCGCCGTCCCGGCCACCAGCCAGTCCAGCGGCGCCGGCAGGTCGAGCCCCTCGGCGGCAACCGGACTCATCACGCAGGGCAGCCCGTGCGCGAAACTCTCCAGCACCTTGCCCTTGATCCCGGCGCCGAAGCGCAGCGGCGCCACGGTGCAGCGCGCCCGGTGCAGCACATCGGCCAGATCGGGCACATACCCCACCATCGCCAGCCCCCGCTCGTGCAGCCGGGCGATCGCCTCGGGCATCCGGCTGCCGACGATGCTGCTCGTCGCCGCCGGCAGCCGGGCACGAAGGGCGGGCAGGATGTCGTCGGCATAGTGCCGCACGGCATCGACATTGGGCGGATGCTGGAAACCGCCGACAAAGACGATCCCCGCGCGCTGTGCGAACGGCGCCGGCGTCGGGCGCGGCCGGACCGCCCATGGCACCACATGCGTGGCGATCTCGGGCACCAGCTCGCCGAGCAGCCGCGCCTCGGCCGAGGAATGGACGATCACCGCGTCCACCACCCGCATCACCGCAAGCTCTCCCGCCTTCTGCGCCACCAGCCCCACCGTGTGCGGATCGCCCGGCGCCACCGCGGCCTGGCGTTCGAGGCGGAGGAAATGCAGATCGGCGACGCTGTAGACGATGCGGCATTTCGGAAAATAACGCCGCGTCAGCATCGCGTATTTGGCGGCGTTCGAGTAGCGATGGATATAAACGAGGTCGGGCGCCACCAGCGCATCGCGGAACACCTGCTCGACCGACCGCGCATAGGGCGCGTGCAGGCACTCGATGCCGATTTTCCTGAGGCTGGCGGTATAGGGCTGATGATCCTCCATGTTGTCCGCCGGCATGAACGTCACCTTGTAGCCGAGCGCCTGCAAGGCGCGCATATGCGCGACCGCCGCGTTCGATCCGGCGTCGAGGTCGGGTGTCGGCACGGTATCGTCGATGAAATAGGCCCGCCGGCGCACCTGCCGCTCGGCCTCCAGATCGGGGCTCTCGCCGTTGAACCGGTGCCCGGCCAGAACATCCCTCCAGCGCGCCTGGAACTTCCGCTGGTTGACGAGCTGGTAGCGCTTGAGCCCGCCGCCGGCGACATCGACGCCATTGCTGACGCCTTCGAGATGCACCACCTCCGAGGCCGGCTGCACCACCACCCGCCGGCCGAGCTGGCGAACCCGGAAGGCGAGGTCGACATCCTCGTAATAGGCCGGCGCGTAATGGCTGTCGAACCCGCCCAGCGTCTCGAACAGCGCCCGCTCGACCATCAGCGCCGCGCCGGACACCCAGTCGGCGTCGCGCAGATGCAGGAAGCGCGGCTCCGCCGGGTCTTCCCCGCGGCCCCAGTTCCACCCGTCGCCGAGACGCCAGATGATCCCGCCCGCCTCCTGCAACGTGCCATCCTCGGCCAGCAGCCGCGACCCGGCGATGCCGACGCCCGGCACCAGCTCGAACGTGTCCACCAGCGCGTCCAGCCACCCCTCGCGGACCAGCGTGTCGTTGTTGAGAAACAGCAGATAGCGCCCCCGCGCCTCGCGCGCGCCGGCATTGCAGGCGCCCACGAAGCCGAGCTGCTGCGGCGTGCGCACCACCCGCACCGGCCCGGCGAACACCAGCGTGCAGAGCAGGGTCTCGTCGGTCGAACAGTCGTCGACGATGACGATCTCGCACGAGCGGCGCGGGAAATGGTCCCTGATCGACTCCAGGCAGCGATAGGTATGGTCGAAATGATCGTGCGCCGGAATGATCACCGACACCTCCGGCGCCGTCTCCGCTGCGCCCGCCTGTCCCAGGGTCAGCAGCGGATAGGCCCGGCTCAGCGCGTCGATGATCCCGCCGGTCCGCCCGTCGAGCTCGTCCCGCGGCACCAGCCCCTCGCGCATCGCCGCCGCCGTCCGCCCCGCCGCCCCGGCCAGCCGGTCATGCGCGTTGATGCACTGGTTCAGCAGCCTGAGCAGAAAGCCGATCCCGCCGGAAAGCTCCTCCGGCGCGCGCGCGGCGAGCGAGGCCTGCACGAAGGCCTCGGTCATGAACCGCAGCGCCGGCTCGTCGAGACGCGGCGGCGACCGCACGATCCAGTGCGGCGACGCCAGCAGATCGAGCCCGTCCGAGGCCCGCCGCAGACTCACCAGATGCCGCGAATGCGGCAGCACCATGTCGAGCCCCGTGAACGCGAACCCGTGCCGCCCGTCACCATACCCCACCTCCTCCAGATCCGGCCGATAGAGATCCGCCCGCACCCGGAACAGCATCACCCCTCCCTCGACGAGATCGACATCCACCGGCTCGCCCGGCCGCGCCGGGTCCCAGATCCAGCCGGAAATCATTTCGTGATCGCATCGCTCCAGATACCCGATCGGTTGCAGCGACGCATCGTCGCCGGGCGGCGGCGACGGCCCACCGTTAGCGTCCGCCCCGATATCGCCGGCCGGGCGCCGGTCCGGCGTCGCCCCGCCAGCGTCGCCGCTTGCCGCGCGTGGCGAAATCTTTTGTCTTTTCTTCGATAAAGATGAAATATTTTCGTTATGATTTTGTCTTTTTTGCATATCGTCCAATTAATAAGTTAATATTTGAATACGTTTTGTTATTAACAGGGACGCACTATGCCGCGTCCAGCCCCGCCCTGTCGAGCATCATCCTGCGCCGCGGGACGAAAACCGCGCCGCGCCCCTCAGGCGAACCGATCTCGTGCGAACCGATCTCGTGCGAACAGGCGGGTCACGCCCGTCAGGCGCCGGCGGCCCCGTCCAGATCGAGCGCGAGCTGCCCCGGCGCGGCGGCGGCGCGGCGCGGCGGCGTCCGGGCCCGTCCCCGGCGCGAGCCGTGGCGAAGCTGCACCGCATCCGCCTCGCGCTGCGCCTCCACGAGCCGCCGCCGCGCGAACAGCGCCGCCTTCGCCGCCCGCGCCGCCTCCTCATGGATCACGATCCGCGCCGGATAATCCGGGCAGAGCCGCGCCCGCTCGGCGGCGTCGAGCCGCCAGGGCTCGTGCACCAGCGCCCCCGCCACCGCCGCCAGCTCCGGCACGTGCAGCCGGATGAACCCGCCGGCGGCATCCTGGTCGTGTCCCTGCTTGACCGGCGAATACACCCGCACCGTGTTGATCCCGGTCTCGCCGGACTGCATCTGGCATTGCGGCCAGTGAATTCCCGGCTCGTAATCGGTGAACAGCCGCGCCAGCACCAGGCCGCTCTCCTGCCAGGGCAGGAACAGGTCATGGCTCGCGAACGACATCAGCATCGCCCGCATGCGGAAATTGATCCATCCATGCGCCGCGAGATAGCGCATCGCCGCATCGACGAAGGGATAACCCGTCCGCCCCTCCGCCCAGGCGGCGAGGCGCGCCGGATCGGCCGGCGGCCGCATCCCCTCATATACCCGCGCGAAAGGCCGCCACTCCGCCTCCGGCTCGGCCTCAAGCTTCTGGATGAAATGGCAATGCCAGTGCAGCCGGGCGATGAACGAGCGCAGCGCCGCCCCCAGCGGCTGGCCGCCGGCACCTCGCGCTGCCGCCGCCAGGCCGCCTGCGCCGCCTCGCGGATCGAGAGACAGCCATAGGCCAGATAGGGCGACAGCCGCGAGCACGCCGCCTCGCCCGACACCGGCGAAGACATCGCCCGTGTATAATCCTCGCCCCGGCGCGCGAGGAACGAGCCGAGTGTCTCCAGCGCCGCCGCCCGCCCCGGCGCCTGCCCGTGCCGCAACCCGTCCGGCGCGAGGCCGAGCGCCGCCGCCGCCGGAACACAAGCTGCCGCCACCCCCTCCGGCGGCGTCGCCCAGGCGATGCCGCGCGGCGGCGGCAACGAAGGTGCCGCCATCATCCGGTCCCACTGCGCCGCCCAGCGGTCGCGGTTCAGCGCCGGGCCGCGGATCACGCCGAAATTGCGCAGCTCCGTCCACGTCACCCCCTGCCCGCGCGCCCAGCGCCGCACCGCCCGGTCGCGCGCATGGGTCCAGCGATTGCCGGTCTCCTCGTGCGACCACAGGCTGAACCCGCCGAGCCGCCGGCGCAGCGCCTCCAGCACCTCGACCGCCGGGCCGACGCGCACCAGCAGCCGCCCGCCCGCCGCCGCGATCGCCGCCGCCAGATCCTCGATGCAGCCGGCAAGAAACGCGTAGTGCCGGTGCGAGACATCCGCCAGCCGCCAATAGTCCGGCTCGACGATCACCAGCGGCAGCACCGCCCCCGCGCGCGCCGCCGCGCTCAGCGCCGCGTGATCGGCGAGCCGCAGGTCGCGCTTGAACCAGACAACCGAGATTTCGTCTCCCATGCCGCCCGAAATGGTCGCCCGCGCCGATCGGACAAGGCGCGGGCGGCGCGAGGACGCGGGCGGATCAGGCGCGCAGCAGCCCGCCCATCGGCGCCACCGCCGCGCTGTCGGGGAAAATCCGCCCGAGCGCCGCGCCCCCCAGTCCGAACTGCGCCGCCAGCACCCCCTTGGCCAGCGCGCGGAGATCGGCCGTCGGCGCGAGATCGCGGTTCTGGAACAGCTGCCGCTCCTTCAGCCCCGGCCAGGTCGCCAGCACCCGCCCGCCTTGCACCGCGCCGCCGGCGAGAAACGCGACCGTCCCGGTGCCATGATCGGTCCCGCGCGTGCCGTTGATCCGCGCGGTGCGGCCGAATTCGGTGATCACCAGCACGCAGGTCTTCGCCCAGGCCGCGCCCAGCGCCACCTTCAGCGCCGCCACCCCGCGATCGAGGCCGGCGAGCGGGAAGGGCAGCAGTTGCATCTGGTTGACATGCGTGTCCCAGCCTTCGAGCTGGAACGCCGCGATCCGCGGCCCGTCGGCGGCGGCGAGCAGCGTGCCCACCCGCGCCGCCAGTTCGGGAAACCCGTAGCCCCCGGCCGGGCGCGCGGGCCCCGCCGGCACCCGCATCCCCGCCTCGTCCATGTCCGGCGCCGGCCCGGCGGCGAAGGTCGCGGCGTCGAACCGCCGGGCGCCAAGCCCACGGGCGATCGCCGGGCCGAATACCGGATCGCCCGCGTTGAGCTTGCCGATCGCCGCGTACAGCCCGCGATCCGGCTGCGCGAACCCGACCGGCGCATAGGCGCCCACCGGTTCCGCCCCGCGCAGGATCAGCGGCGTGCCGATCCCCGCCGCCAGCCCGATTCCGCCCGGATCGCCATCCGCCGGCAATTCCCCGATCAGCCGGTTGAGCCAGCCCGAATTCATGCCGATCTGCCCGACGCCGGTCTGCAACAGGTCCTGCGCCTCGAAATGGCTGCGCGTCCGATACGGGCCGGCGATCGCGTGCACCGGCAGCAATTCGCCCGCGGCATAGAGCGCGTGGAACCGCGCCAGCGCCGGGTGCAGCGCGTAGAACCCGCCGAGATCGTGCCGCGCCGATGCCGGCGGGATCAGCCCCGGCCGCAGCCGCGCGAGATCGGGGTCGCCATGGGGAATGACGGCCTCCATCCCGTCGAGCGCGCCGCGCAACAACACAACGACGAAGCGCGCCTGCGTCGGCGCGGCGGCGAGGGCGAGCCGGGTCCGGCCCAGGGTCGCGACGGTCGCGAGGCCCAGCAGCGTCGCGCGGCGGGAGAGATTCATGTCGGTCACCGTCTGAGAAATTCGGGAGAGGCGAACAGCAGCGCCAGCGCCTCGCGCGGCGAGCCGGCGGCGCTCACCGCCGCCAGCGTCTGCGGGCGCAGCCGCGCGCCGAGGGCGGCGGTGGCGATGGCGGCGGGCGCGCGGTCGTGGCTGCGCCCGGCCATGGTATAGGCGAAGTCGATCCGCGCCAGCACCGCGTCCGGCCCGCTCCAGTCGCCGCCGAGATCGGACCATCCATCGGGCAGCGGCGCCGCCCAGAGCGGCTGGCCGAGCCGGCGCAGCATCCCCAGCGCCGCCGGCACCTTCGCCTCGGTCTCGCCGAGCGCGCGGCCGACCGAGAGGAAATACTCGACCGGCGTCTTGATCTTGGTCCCCGGCGTCCAGGCCTCCGGCAGGTCGACCAGCGCCGCCGCCGCCGCCCGCAAATCGCCCTGCGTGCCGGCCAGCACGCCGGCGACATGCGCGACCGCCGCCGCCGGCGGCTGGTCGGCCACGAAATGCCGCACCAGCTTGGTCGCCAGCGCCGTCCAGGTGGTGTGATAGGTCGAGAGAAAGCGCAGCGCCGCGATGCCGCCCGCCTCGCCCGGCGGAAAGCTGCGTCCCATCAGCGTCTGCGGCCCCGGCTCATGGGCGAAGGGATGAAAGCGGAACCCGGTCGGCTCCGCCCGCGGGTCGACCGACCATCCGGTGAGCAGCTTCGCCATGGCGATGACGTCCTGCTGGCTGTAGCCCGCGCGCAGGCTCACCGTATGCAGCTCCATGCACTCGCGGCCGAGATTCTCGTTGAGCCCGCGATGCCGCCGCGCCCCGACCCGGCTGTCCGGCCCGACCGACCCGGCATTGCCGAGATAGAGCAGCATCGCCGGATGCCGCTCCACCGCCAGCACCATGTCGGTGAACCGGCCGGTCACATGCGGGCGGATCGCCTCGCGCAGGAACGGGCCGATCAGCGCCGCGGTGCCGCCCTGACGCATCGACACGGTGAAATGATTCGCCCAGAACCAGACCAGCCGCTCGCGGAACGGCGCGTCGGTGCGCAGCGCCCAGCTGAGCTGGGCGGCGGCATCGGCGCGGAACATCTCCCGGCCGCGCGGCTTGAAATGCTCCTTGAGCGAACCCCCCTCGCGGGCGAGCCGCTTGCGCCTCATCCGGTCCTCGCGCAGCGCTGCGAGCGCCGCGGCCCCGCTCGGCAGGGCGGCGAATTCCGGCGTCGCCAGCGCCGGGTCCGGCCCGTCGAGCTGGCCGAGCAGCCAGGCGCGCGGATCGGCCGGCGGCGCCTGGTCCGGCCGCCCGCCCAGGCCGAAGCGGATCATCGCCTGCGAGGGCGTCAGACTTGATGCCTGCGAGGGCGTCAGACTTGATGCCTGCGAAGGCGTCAGGCTTGATGCCTGCGAAGGCGTCAGGCTTGTCGCCTGGGCGGATGCGAGGGTCATCGCCGTCACCCGCTCAGCGGCAGCGATAGGGGTGCCAGTAGCACCAGCCATGGCGCGGTCCGGCGGGATAGACCACGCATCCCGCAAGCCCGCCGGCGAGTCCGGCGAGCAGGATCGCGGCCACCGCCCGCCGCGCGATCCGCGCGGCCCGGCCCGGCCGTACATCCTGAGGGGGCGTAAAACGGAACGTGCGAGACAGCATGGGTGAGATCCTCGATGATCTGTGGCGCGTCGACCGCGCGGGGCCTGTTTCCCGTTCAACGCGCGGGCACCGAATATCCGTCGCCCCTTCAGCCCGGCGGCGGCAGGGATTTTTGCTCCTGCGGCGGGGGAGCAGAAATACCGCCATGCGGCGGGGGAGCAGAAATACCGCCTCGCGGCGGGGAGCAAACGCCCCGCCCCGCCGTTGCAACTCGCCATGTTCGGCAAGGCCGCGCGCCAGTTTCCGCCGCTCGCCGCGCGGCAGGGTGGCGGCGAAGCGCAGCGCCGCGTTGTCGAGCCTCGCCAGCAGCTCGCCGCGATCCCGCCGCGCCCTGGCCAGCAGGGACGCGATCGCGGCGCGGTCGAATTCGGGGCGGATGAACAGCGCCCCCGCCTGCTGGCGGCTGCGCCGCGCATCGCGGATCAGGTCGCGATTGTCGCGGATCACCGCGAGCATCGCGGCGCGGAAGCGGGCGCGGTCGGCCGGGCGCAGGGCGTGGCCGGCGGTCTGGATCGGGCCGGAGCCGTGATGCGGCGGCCTGTGCCAGCCGCCCCGGCGCGACAGCACCGCGAGCCCGCCGCCAAAGGCGCCGATCATGAGGGCGTTGACGAGCAGCGAGGCGACGAGGCCGATCTGCAAGCTTCTGGTGGTCACAGCGTATCACTCCAGTTGGCGGCATCGCCGCAGGATGGCACCGGCGCGCCGAGCACGGTGAGGGATTGCGAACAGCCCGCCCCGCCCGCCGGCACCAGGCGGGCGACCAGCACGGCGCCGATCGCCCCGCCGCCGGCCAGCGCGCCGGCGAGGCCGAGTCCGGCCAGCCACAGCCGCAGGCGCCGCGGCGCCTGCCGCCGCCGTGCCGCGTCGCGGGCGATCCGCCCGGCCAGCGCGGCGCCCGGCGCGGGCACCGCCCAGCGCGCCAGCGCTGCATCCAGCGCCGCCTCGGCGGCGAGAACCGCCTCCGCCTCGGGGTGGGCGTCGCGAAAGGCCCGCGCCGCCGCGCGCTCGGCCTCGGGCCAGCGGTCGATCGCGCCGCCATAGGCGGCGGCCAGGGCGGCGAAGCGTTCGGGCGTCATGGTCGCAGATCCTCGAGCTGTTGGCGCAGGGCGCGGCGGGCGCGGGCGAGCAGGCTTTCCAGCGCCTCGACGCTGATGCCCAGCGCCGCGGCGGCCTCGATATTCGACAATCCCTGATACACCTGCATCACCAGCGCCTCGCGCTGGCGGGCAGGCAGTCCGGCGACCGCGCGCTCCACGCGCCGGCTTTCGGCGTCGCGCGCGAGCATGAAATCCGCCCCCGGCGCCGGATCGGCCTGTTCCGGCGGATCGGCGACGGCCACCTCCCGCCGCCGCCGCAGCCGGTCCATGCACAAATTGAGCGCGACGCGGTGCAGCCAGGTGTCGAACCGCGCCGCCCCCGGCCGCCACGCCCGCGCCTGCCGCCAGACCCGCAGGAACACCTCCTGCGCGATATCGTCGGCCAGCGCCGGATCGCGCAGCAGCCGCAGCGCGAGCCGTGCACGCGCGGCAGCTTGTGCGCCATCAGCGTGCGGAACGCCGCCTCCTCACCCATGCCGATCCTCGCCAGCAGCGGCGCATCCGGGTCGCCCTCCGGGTCTGTCATGTCCTCGCGGAAGCCCACCCTGCGCCGGTTGCCGCGCCGACCGGCCATCCGGTCGGCATCCGGTCCGTTCAACGCGCGGGCGGCGGGTTTCCGTCGCCGGCGCGCCGGGTTTTTTCACCGCGCCCGCACCCGGGTCAGCCGCACCAGCGGCCCGAGCCCGGCCGGCGCGCGGCGAGGGCGGCGAACAGCAGACGCTGGCCGATCGCCGGGCGCTGCGCGCGATAGAGCAGCGAGGCGAGGCGGATCTGCCCGCCAAGCTCGCCGGCGAGGCGGCGGTGATGGGCCACGGCGTCCTGCCGGCCAGCACCGCCTCGGCGGCGCGCCGCGCCCCGTGCAGCGCCATCGCCATGCCATC